>NZ_ANPE02000142.1 GCF_000328305.2 Arthrobacter crystallopoietes BAB-32
CGGCGACGAGCACCCGCAGGCCGGCGGGGAAAACGGCCTCCGCGCCGCCGGCCTCCAGGCCAGCGGTCGGGCCCGGCGCAAATGCATCGCTCATGCCGCAGCTCCGGTGATGCCGGCGGTCGATTCGATCACGGCTTTCATCTTCCTGCCCAGCGCCTCGTAGAACATGGACAACGGAAACTCATCCTCCAGTACCTGGTCCGTAATTTCACGCAGCGGGGCCGTGAGCGGGAGCGCATCCGGCCCCTTGGCCCAGACGGAGGCCGGGTGGGGCGTGAGCGTGCTGGTCAGCAGCTGGTAAGCCGCCAGCCAGTGCGAGAGCTTCGGCCGGTCGATGGAGTGCCAGTAGAGATCGTCGATCTGCTGGCCGAGGGCGACGACCGCATCCGCGACATGGTCCCAGTCGATGCTGAGCTTCGAATCGGTCCAGTGCAGCACATGGTGCTGGTGCAGCCAGGCGAACAGGAGCTGGCCGCCCAAGCCGTCATAGTTGCGGACCCGGTTTCCGGTGATGGCGAAGCGGAAGATCCGGTCGAAGATCACGGCGTACTGCACCAGGCGGGCGTGCGTACGGATCTCGTCGTCCGCGGTGGCATCGTGCTGCAGCCGCACCGCTTCCCGGAAAGCGGTCAGATCGCAGCGCAGTTCTTCCAGCGAGTACAGGAAGTAGGGCATGCGCTGCTTGATCATGAACGGGTCGAAGGGCAGGTCCCCGCGCATATGGGTGCGGTCGTGGATCAGGTCCCACATGACGAAGGTTTCCTCGGCCAGCCGCTGGTCCTGCAGCAGCTCCGCCGCTTCCTCGGGCAGTTCGAGCGAAGTGATGTCCGCTGCCGCAGCGACCACCTTGCGGAAACGCGCGGCTTCCCGGTCGGCGAAGATCGCACCCCACGTGAACCTGGGGGTTTCCCGGACGGCCACGGTTTCCGGGAAGAGCACGGCCGAGTTGGTGTCGTAACCGGCGGTGAAGTCGAGGAACCGGATCGGGACGAAGAGCTTGTTCGAATAGTCTCCCGCTTCGAGCTCGGCGATGAAGTCCGGCCAGATGACCTCCAGCAGGACCGCCTCAACCAGACGGTCCTGGCTGCCGTTCTGTGTGTACATCGGGAAGACCACCAGATGGACGAGCCCGTTGGCGCGCTGCTGCTGGGGCTGGAAGGCCATCAGCGAGTCGAGGAAATCCGGGACGCCGAAGCCGGTGGCTGCCCACCGCCGGAAGTCCTGCTGCAGCAGGCGGAGGTACTCGCCGTCGTACTCAAGGGACGGCGCCAGGTCCGTGATGGCGGCCATGATGGTCTCAACGCATGCCCTCGCTTCTGCATGCCGGTCCTGCTCTTGGACGGAGCCGTCGTGCGCCTGCAGCAGACGCAGGGCGGCGGCGGCTGCCTTGAGCCGGAGCCAGGCAGGATGCTCGGCCAGATTGGAATTGCTGCGCTGCCAGGCGCCGGACGGCGTGGTGGCCAGAGTCATGTCGAACCCCCTCGTCAACGGCGCGCTGGATATGCCGCACCGCGTTTGCACTGTTGCACCGAGCGTAGCAATTCGACAGTAAAGCTAATCAGCAAGAAGGGCCACTGATTAGAGACTCTCGTGCTCGTACCAAGCCGCGCAGGGAACAGGACCAGCACCGCTCATCCTGGTCCCAGCGGCGCCGGAAGGGCTTCTTAGTCCTTCGCAGCGGCGTCCTCTTCGAGGGTCAGCGAGATCGAGTTGATGCAGTAGCGCTGGTCCGTGGGCGTGTTGTACCCCTCGCCCTCGAAGACATGGCCCAGGTGCGAATCGCAGTTGGCGCAGCGGACCTCGACCCGCTCCATCCCGAGGGTCGAGTCGCGCAGGTAACGGACCTTGCCCTCGGCCAGCGGCGCCCAGAAGGAGGGCCAGCCGCAGTGCGAATCGAACTTCTCCTTGCTGGTGAAGAGTTCCATGCCGCAGGCGCGGCACCGGTAGACACCTGTAGTGTGCGTGTCCCAAAATTCGCCGGTATAAGGCCGTTCGGTACCCGCCTGGCGGAGCACATGGTACTCCTCGGGCGTCAGTTCACGCCGCCATTCGTCCTCGGTCTTGGTGACCGGAAAAGTCCCGGAAGTGTTCTCCACGTTGGTCATATCCTTTCAACGCCTACGAATCGCCGATGTATCCCGAACCTGAGTAGAGGTGCAGCACCGGGATGCCCAACTTGTCCTGCGCCCGGTTCGCCCAGTCGGTGTGGAAGGTGTCCTCCACGGCATGCGGGGTGGTGATGACAACCGCCCGGTCCACCGGATGCTCGCGGACGTGCTCGACCAGGGCGGATACGGCGTCGTCCCCGACAATCTCGACAGTGCCGGCGAGGTTGCTCCCGGCCAGCGCCTCAACGGAAAGCCGTTTGGCTTCCTCGGCTTCCAGCTTGGCCTCGTCCGCCGAGGGCTGGCCGTGCAGCAGTTCGCGGAAGGCGGTTGCCACATCAAGCAGGCTGAGATTGTCCAGGAAGTCGAGGAGGAGGTTGCGTTTCGTATCCTCCGGAATCAGCACGCTGAACGTGGTGCCCTCGGAGGCCAGCAATTGGAGGTTCCGCAGATCGGCTCCATTGAGGGGTTCCTCGGTGAGCACCACGATGGTTTCGGTCATGCGCCCAGCGTAGCCAGCATCGGGGACAGTCAACAATACGGGACTGCATTCCGTGCCCAGACTGTTCCTCGGACGCGAAGACCGGCGCGTGGTCATCCCGGGACAAGGCGGTTGGGTCAGAATGGAGGCATGGTTCTGTTCGTCCCCCGGAAGTCCCCCGAGGCCATCGCCGCGGAAGAAGCTGCGGACGCCGCGCTCCCGTGGATGCGCTGGATCACCTTGGGAGCCATGGTCGGCGCCGGTACGGGATCCGTGCTGGCGGCTGCGTCCTCGGGCATCGCCTCCTACTTCGCGCGGCAGTTGCTCACGCCGGTCCGCGAGCACGTTCAGAACCTCGAAATCCTGGCGGTGGTCGGCAGCGAAGAACATCCGGAGATCATCCTGCCCGCCACCGTGGAGACGACGGCCCCCGGCGTTTACAGCGTCTATTTCGACGGCGGAGCCGGCCAGGCGAGGATCGGTGCCATCACGTCCTACTCGCCGCAGGACCGTACGGTGCAGCGCCGGGTTGAAAAGGTCTACAGCGGCGACCTGGCTACCGCCCGCCGAGGCTGGTGGGGCGGCGCGGTCTACCCGGATCCTGCGGCAGCGGGGCTGGCGAACGAGGAAGTGAAGATCAACGTCGAGGGCGGTCCGGCACCCGCTTGGCTGGTCCGGGGCGACGCCGCCTGCCGCACCTGGGCGATCATGGTGCACGGCCGAGGGGCCACCCGGCAGGAAGGCATCCGTGCGGTGCCGACGGTCAGACAGTTGGGCATGACATCGCTGCTCATCTCCTACCGGAACGACGGCGAAGCGCCGGCTGCGCCGGACGGCCGGTACGGCCTGGGCTTGACCGAGTGGCTCGACGTGGAGGCTGCGATCAGCTACGCCCTGGAGCATGGAGCGCACAACGTCGTGCTTTTCGGCTGGTCGATGGGTGGCGCGATCAGCCTGCAGGCAGCGGACCAGTCCATCCACCGCAACCGGATCCGGGCACTGGTCCTGGACGCGCCGGTCATTAACTGGATCGACGTGCTGGCCTACCAGGCGCGGCTCAACCGCATTCCCGCTGCCATCGGCCGCTTTACCCAATGGCTGATTTCCAATCGGGCGGGGCGGCTCCTGACGGGTCTTGCGTCGCCGTTGGATCTGCGCAAGATGAACTGGGTCGCGAGGGCTGACCAGCTCAGCGTACCCACGCTGATCCTGCACAACGAGAATGACGATTTTGTTCCGTATGGGCCATCCGCCGAGCTGGCGGAGCAGAACCCCCGGCTCGTGACCTTCGAGCGGTTCAGCGGCGCCGGGCACACCAAGGAGTGGAACGTGGATCCGGAGCGCTGGGAATCGACCGTCCAGGAGTGGCTGCTCGGCGTGCTAGGTCCGGCATTGACCGGTTACGCCAAGGAAGCAGGCGTCCCGCACAGGGCGGATCCCAGGGGATAGCAGGGCTCAGCCGCTTGCCACATCGGCGACGCCTGCATCCGCCAGGCGGACCAGGTCCTGCGGCGCCAACTCGATCTCCAGTCCTCTTCGGCCAGCGGAGACCACGATCGAGGGGAAGGCCAGGGCACTGCGGTCGATGGTGGTCGGGCTGGCCTGCCGCTGTCCGAGCGGCGAAATTCCCCCGAGCACGTATCCGGTCCGCCGCTGCGCGAGGACCGGGTCGGCCATGGAAGCCCTTTTCACGCCGAGCGCAGCACCGCACGCCTTCAGGTCCAAGGTCGTGGCTACCGGGATAATGACCGCGGCAAGGAGCGGACCGGCTGAAACCATCAGGGTCTTGAATACCCTGGCAGAGGAGAAACCGAGCCGCTCCGCCGCTTCCAGTCCGTAGCTGGCCACTCCCGGATCATGCTCGAAGCTGTGCAGGGTGTAGGGAACTCCGACCCTGTCCAGCAGCACAGTGGCCGGTGTGCCGGAGGACGCAGCGCGCTTGGCCATCAGGCGCGCTGCGGACGGCTAGGCCGCGGCCCGCGCATCGTTGATCTGCCGCTTGATCCGCGCCAGCATCGCGGTCATACCGCGCATGCGCAGCGGCGTAATCGCGCGGGTCAATCCCAGCTGGTCCGGTACATCGTCCGGCACTGCCAGGATGTCATCCGCCGGCAGCCCGTTGAGTCCCTCGTGCAGGACGCCGGCAAAGCCACGGGTGGTCGGGGCCTCCGGGGGAGCCGAGAAGAAGATCTCCACCGGCTGCCCCGGAGCCTCTCCGAGCTCCAAGGCCAAGAACAACGGCGACTGGCACTCCACGACCTGTTCGAGCAGCTCGGGTTGCCCGGCAAGGTGCTCCGGCAAGTCCGGCAGGGACCGCGAGAATTCGAGCAACAACTGCAGGCGTTCTGGCTCTTCCATGGCCTGGAAGTCGTCGATGATTTCCGCCAGCTGGGCCGGGATTCGTTGTTCAGTCACAATCGTTAATTCTACGCCGGTTCAACGGCGCGGAGCCGGAGCCCCACCCGGTTCCGAACCCTTGACGATCGGGACCCGTACGGCATTGCCCCACTCGGTCCAGGAGCCGTCATAGTTGCGCACGTTCTCGAAACCCAGCAAGTACTTGAGCACGAACCAGGTGTGGCTCGACCGCTCGCCGATTCGGCAGTAGGCCACCACTTCATCACCGTCGCTCAGGCTGGCCTCGCCTTATAGATGGCCTCCAGCTCCTCGCGGGTCCTGAACGTGCCGTCCTCGGCCGCAGCCCTGCCCCACGGGACGGAAGCGGCGCTGGGAATGTGCCCGCCGCGGAGGGTTCCTTCCTCCGGGTACGCCGGCATGGTGGTGCGCGCCCCGGAGTATTCCTCGGGCGACCGGACGTCGATCAGCGGCTTGCCGAAATGGTTTAGGACGTCGGTGAGGTAGGCGCGGATGGGAGCGTCGTTGCGCTCGATCACGGGGTAGTCCGTGGCAGCCGGCTGCGGAACGTCGGTGGTGAGCTCGCGGCCTTCGGCAATCCATTTGTCCCTGCCGCCGTCGAGCAGTCGCACGTCCTCATGGCCAAACAGCGTGAACACCCACAACGCATAGGCAGCCCACCAGTTGCTCTTGTCCCCGTAGATGACGACGGTGGTGTCGCGCGAAATGCCCTTGGCGCGCATCAGGTCGGCGAAGCCTTGGCCGTCCACGTAATCCCGGGCGACCGGGTCATTGAGGTCGGTGTGCCAGTCGATCTTGACCGCACCGGGGATGTGCCCAGTGTCATAGAGCAGGATGTCTTCGTCCGACTCAACGACGACGAGGGACTCGCTGCCAAGGTTGGCAGCCAGCCATTCGGTGGACACGAGCCGCTCCGGATGGGCATACGCGGCAAACTTCTCGTTCTGTTCGGTGGCAACTGTCACAGCTGTCCTTCCCGTTGTTGGGTGGTGTGGATTCCCAGCTAGCCTATCCACAGCCGGGGACAAAAGCTTCCGCCGCTTCTTTCGGGGACACGCTGAATCCGCCAAGACAGGTTAGGTGGCGTATCGTTTTTCTGGCGGCAAATCACCGCCGTCCAGAATCCAGGAAGGCTTTGGGCCGCTTACGTGCCGCAGATCGAACAGCTTACTCGCCGGACTCCGAAAGTATCAGTGGACGAACTCCTGAAGGGGTTCCATCCGTCGCCGCGCTTTGGCGAGGTGTCCTTCAGCAGCTACCGGCCCGACCCTGCCCAGCCGTCGCAGGCCGCAGCGGTCAAGGCGCTGCAGGACTTCGCCGCCTCAGTGGACGACCGGGGCCCCAGCGGCTTGAAGCGCCTGTTCGGTGCCAAGAAAAACCGCAGCCGTGCCGGCATCTACCTCGACGGTGGCTTCGGGGTTGGCAAGACCCACTTGCTGGCTTCCTTGTGGCACGCTGTGGAGGGCCCAAAGGCTTTCGGAACGTTTGTTGAGTACACCAACCTCGTCGGCGCGCTCTCGTTCCGCAAGACGGTCGAGGCGCTCAGTACGTACAAGCTCGTCTGCATTGACGAATTCGAGCTCGATGACCCGGGCGATACCGTCCTGATGTCCCGGCTGATGCGCGAGCTCGCCGACGCCGGCGTCAAGCTGGCTGCGACGTCGAACACGCTGCCCGGGGCGCTTGGAGAGGGCCGCTTTGCTGCCGTCGACTTCCAACGTGAAATCCAGGTCCTGGCCGACCAATTCGACGTGATCCGCGTCGACGGCGAGGATTACCGGCACCGGGGGCTTCCCGCTGCTCCCGCACCGCTGTCGGACCAGGAACTGAAGCGCCGTGTCTACAGCGACTTCAAGGGCCAGGTTGTCGCCGCCGATGAGTTCACTGCCTTGGTCAGCCATCTGGAGGGTGTCCACCCAAGCCGTTACCGCCAGTTCATCGCCGGGATCGACGCCGTAGCCTGGCACAACGTGGCGACTATCACCGAGCAGTCGGTAGCCCTGCGGTTCGTTGTGCTGGCTGACCGGCTCTATGACAAGGATGTGCCCATCCTCGCCAGCGGGGCACCCTTCGATGAACTCTTCACGCCCGAAATGATGGCCGGTGGCTATATGAAGAAGTATTACCGGGCTGTTTCCCGCCTGACAGCACTGGCACGCGAAGGCCAATCAGGCGAACCGTCCTAGACGCGGCAAAGGCGCCGGCTCTGCCTCGCGGCTGGACCGGCGCCCTCTTTGCCGTGCTCTTGGACCTGATCAGGCCGTCGGGTTGTTCCCATCGGTGGGTCCAGGGTTGTTCCTCGGTGCCTTGTCGATGAGTTCGGAGGCCTTGGCTTGGAGCCCATCGACCTGGCCGGAGTACTTGCCTCCGGTCTTGTTGTCGATGAAGTCACCGACTTTGCCGATGCCGCCCTTGATACTGTCGGCGTTGTTGCCAACCAGTTCAGCCGCCTTGTCCTTTAGCCCTCCGGCCTTGCCCTTGAGCTCGTCAAATATAGACACAGGCACCTCCTTTCTCCCGCGGGAACCTGCTCGTTCCCGTTCGATCCCATACTAGGCGTGACGTCCTGCTCGTCAACGCCGGCCTTCAAGCGGGGCCCACGGGATCATCCAGGAAACCAAGGATCAGGCGGCATCACTACGGAAGCTTCGACGCCGAGGTTACGGCACGTCGCCCCGGTGCGGTGGGCGGTATGTGTTTGATCAGGCCACCGATGCATAACGTGCTCGCTGTGGGGGACAGGCGCACTTGTTCCTCCGTGAGGCCATATGCCGTTAGCCGGAGAACGTAGCGCTGCTGGGCCAGGAAGGCGAGCAAGGTGTCCAGTTCGTGGTCCTGCGGTGCAGCATTGCCGCTCGTCATTCCTCCCGGTCATTCCTTCCGCTGCTCCAGATTCGCAGGTCCAGGGGAGGAGCGTAGCTGATTGAGATCAGGGAGTTTCCGCTTCCAGGGGAGGTTAAATGAGCAACGGCCCCCGAAGGGGCCGTTGATGATGGTGGGCGATACTGGGATCGAACCAGTGACCTCTTCCGTGTCAGGGAAGCGCGCTACCGCTGCGCCAATCGCCCTGGATCCGCCAGCACCAGGCACATTAGCCTGCCCAGTGTTGGGATTGGAGCGGACGACGGGATTCGAACCCGCGACATCCACCTTGGCAAGGTGGTGCTCTAGCCAGCTGAGCTACGTCCGCGTGGAGAGGATCCGCGTAGTGCGGACTCCATCCGTGGGCGATACTGGGATCGAACCAGTGACCTCTTCCGTGTCAGGGAAGCGCGCTACCGCTGCGCCAATCGCCCGTAAGGGTTTTGCTGCAAGTGCATGGCACCTGCTAACGAGGTGGGGACGGGATTCGAACCCGCGTATACGGCTTTGCAGGCCGCTGCCTCGCCTCTCGGCCACCCCACCGTGGCCTGCAGATCCAGGGCCGGCCAGCCGGGCTGGCACATACAGTGACTTGCGAGCGGACGACGGGATTCGAACCCGCGACATCCACCTTGGCAAGGTGGTGCTCTAGCCAGCTGAGCTACGTCC
>NZ_ANPE02000141.1 GCF_000328305.2 Arthrobacter crystallopoietes BAB-32
GGCCAGCAGGCCGCCGGCGAAGCCGCCGCCCGGGGCGTTGTGGCCGGCCAGCAGCAGGTAGATGGAGAAGATGATGACGGAGTGGAACAGCAGCCGGGTAATCACCTCGAAGATGATCGAGCGGCGCTCCGGCGCCAGCGTGCGCCCGGCGACCAGCCAGGTTTCCTTGGCCACCGTCGCGAACCGGCGGGCGGTGGCGAGCGCGGCCTTGTCGCTGCGGCGCTGGGTGAGCTCG
Source organism: Arthrobacter crystallopoietes BAB-32 (assembly GCF_000328305.2). Taxonomy (GTDB): domain Bacteria; phylum Actinomycetota; class Actinomycetes; order Actinomycetales; family Micrococcaceae; genus Crystallibacter; species Crystallibacter crystallopoietes_A. The sequence goes on from NZ_ANPE02000141.1 coordinate 236, forward strand.
GTGACGCGGTCCACCGAGCCGGAGGCGACGCCCGCGGCCCGCTGCCGCTTGTCGCCGCGGCTGCGGACGAAGATCAGGCTGGCCACACCGGTGGCGGCAATCGCCAGCACCGAGATCTCCCCGAAGGTGTCCCAGGCCCTGATGTCCACCAAGGTGACGTTGACGATATTGGCGCCCCCGCCGTCGTCGTACGCCAAAGACGGATACTCCAGCGAAACCGGAAGCTGCGTGCGCGCGGCCATCGACGTCATGGCGATGACCACCATCGCCGCTCCAACGGCCACGCCGAGCAGGGCCCGCACCAGCTTGAAGCCGCCGGGAGCCCGCAGCCAAAGCCGCGCCGGAAGGGAACGCAGCGCCAGCACGATGGCGACCAGCGCGATCGTCTCCACCAGCATCTGGGTCAGCGCCAGGTCCGGGGCACCCTGCAGCGCGAAGATGAACGCGACGCCGTAGCCGGTCACCGAGACCATGAGCACGGCCAGGAAGCGCTTGTTGGCGCGGACCGCGCCGATCGCGGCCAGCATGATGCCGACGCCGGCGATCAGCTGCGCCGGCGTGTCCGCCAGGACCCAGTTGTCCGGCCACGGCGCATCCATCAGGAACACCGCGGACAGCGGCGTCGCGACGGCCACGACCAGGATGACGAACAGGTAGTAGATGAGCGAACCGCGCTGCGTCCGTCCGGTGATCCAGACGGCCGTCTCGTCCAGCACGCCCACGATGCCGCGGTAGGCGCGTTCGCCGGTGATGCCGCCGGAGATGCGCTCCTGGAACGAGCCGATCCGGGCGCGGTAGCGGAAGAGCAGGTAGCCGACGGCGAGCGTCAGCACGGTCAGGCCGAGGGCCGGCGTCAGCCCGTGCCAGAGGGCCAGATGTCCGTCCTCGGCACCGTCCGGTTCGAAGAGCGACACGTACGGCTGGATGGCGGCGTCGGCGGGCCCGGGCAGCAGGCCGGCAGCCACCGTGGCGACGGCCAGCACGGCCGGGGCGGCGAGGAAGGACACCGGCACCGGCTTGAACGCCGTCTTCTTGACGTTGGGCTTGTAGGCGAAGCCGCCCCAGACGAAGCGGGCGCTATAGGCGAAGGTGAGCATCGAGCCGATCACGACGCCGGCCAGCAGCACGTAGCCGGCCGCACCGGTTTCCCCGGCCCCGTGCACGAACGTCTCATAGACGGTCTCCTTCGCCACGAAGCCCAGCAGGGGCGGCAGCCCGGCCATGGACGCCGCGCCGATCAGCGCCACGGCGAACAGCCAGGGCGCCGTCCGGTGGATTCCGGAAAGCTGGCGGATGTCGCGGGTGCCGGACTGGTGGTCGATGATGCCCACCACCAGGAACAGCGTGGCCTTGAAGAAGCCGTGGGCCAGCAGCAGCGCCAGCCCGGCCAGGGCACCGTCCCGGGTGCCCAGTCCGACCACCATCATGAGGAACCCGAGCTGGCTGACCGTGCCGTAGGCCAGGATGAGCTTCAGGTCGAACTGTTTGAGTGCCAGCCAGCCGCCGATGAGCATGGTCAGCAGGCCGAGGCCCAGCACGGTCCAGTCCCAGAAGAGCGTGTCGGCGAAGCCCGGTGCAAGGCGGGCCACCAGGTAGATGCCGGCTTTGACCATCGCCGCCGCGTGCAGGTAGGCGCTGACCGGGGTTGGCGCGGCCATCGCGGCCGGCAGCCAGAAGTGGAAGGGAACCAGCGCGGACTTGCTGACCGCGCCGATCAGCATCAGCAGGATCGCAACATCGATGAGCATCCCGTGCTGCAGCAGCTCGGGCGCCTGCGCCATGATTTCGGAGATCCGGTAGGTGCCTGCGGTCTGGCCCAGCATGATCAGGCCGACCAGCATGGTGAGGCCGCCGAAGGTGGTGACCATCAGCGCCTGCAGGGCCGAGCGGCGGGCTGCCAAACGATGCCTGGCGTAGCCGATCAGCAGGTACGACAGGATCGTGGTCAGCTCCCAGAACATGTAGAGCATGATCAGGTCGTCGGTGACCACGAGGCCGAACATCGCGCCCGCGAAGGCCAGCAGCTGTGCGCCGAACGGCCCGATATTCGGATCCTGGACCTTGAAGTAGCGGGCGCAGTAGAAGAGGACCAGGGCACCGACGCCGAGGATCAGGATGGAGAGGACCGCTGAGAGCGTGTCCATCCGGAACGCCAGATCCAATTGGAGTTGCGGGATCCACACAATGGTTTCCGACGGCGGTGCATTGGGTGCGCCCGCCAGCCCGCCTTGGTTGCCGGTGGTGTAGCGGTCGAAGGTGGCCAGCAGCCAGACGAAACCGGCGGCAGGTACGGCGGCGAGAATGTAGAACGTCGAGCGTCCGATCCGGCGGAAAATCCAGGGCGCTACGAAGGCCACCACGAACAACAGGGTGAGCACAACGAGCACGATATTCTCCGGAGCTACCTTCTGGGTCGACGGCAAGACAAGGGGGAAGACGCTTTCCATTCTACCCATGGCATACTTGCGTTCCCCTCCAGCCGGTAGCATCTGGTCATGAGCCACTCGCCACAACCGCCGGTCTCACGGCTCGAGACCGGCGATTCAGCCCTGGGGGAAATCAACAAGAAGCACGTCCTCGCGTGGGCCTCCTGGGACTGGGTTCGGCCGCCTTCAACGCGGTCATGACCACGTTCGTCTTCACGGTCTACCTGGTCCAGAATCCCGCCTTCGGCGGCGAGGACTACGCCTCCCGGATCCTCGGCTACGGAATCGCCCTGGCCGGTCTGGTCGTCGCGCTGCTCGCCCCGGTCACGGGCCAGCGTTCCGATGCCGGTGGGCGGCGGAAGTACTGGCTCGGGATCAACACCGGTGCCGTCGTCGTCCTGATGGCGCTGTGCTTTTTCGTCTACCCCTCCCCCAGCCTGCTCTTCCTGGGCGTCGGCCTGATCGCCCTGGCCAATGTCTTCTCCGAGTTCGCCGGAGTCAACTACAACGCCATGCTCGGGCAGATCTCGACGCCGTCGACGATCGGCAAAGTCAGCGGCTTCGGCTGGGCCATGGGCTACGTCGGCGGCATCGTGGCACTGGCGCTCGTGCTCGTCGGCTTCGTCCTTCCCGAAACCGGCTGGTTCGGTGCCACCGCCGAGAACGGGTTGAACATCCGGTTGGTCGCCGTCTTCTCCGCAGTGTGGTTCATGGCCTTCGCGCTGCCGGTGCTGCTCACCGTGCCGGAAGTTCCCCGCCAACCCGAGGCGGCCAAGCTGGGCTTCGCTGCGTCCTACGGGCTGCTCTTCCGCCGGATCAAGGCCATCTACCGGACCAGCCCGCACACCATCTTCTTCCTGCTTGCCAGCGCGGTCTTCCGCGACGGACTGGCCGCCGTCTTCACCTTCGGCGGCGTCATCGCTGCCGGCACATTCGGATTCACGCTCACGGGCGTCATCATCTTCGCCATCGCCGGAAACATCGTCGCCGCCCTCGGCGCCGTGGCCGGCGGCTTCCTCGACGACCGCCTCGGCCCCAAGAAAGTCATTGCCGGCTCGCTCATCGGCCTGCTCATCACCGGCACGGCTGTCCTAGTGCTCGGTGCGGGCGACTACGGGATCTTCGGCATTGCCTGGACCGGAGACACCACCTTCTGGGTCTTCGGGCTCCTGCTCTGCCTGTTCGTCGGCCCCGCGCAATCATCCAGCCGCGCCTACCTCGCCCGGCTGGCGCCGCGCGGCGAAGAAGGCGAGTACTTCGGCCTCTACGCCACCACCGGCCGCGCCGTCAGCTTCCTGGCGCCCGCGCTCTTCGCCCTGTCCATCAGCATCTTCGGGGAACAGCGCTTCGGCATCCTCGGGATCCTGGTCGTCCTGCTGGCCGGCCTGCTGGTGCTGCTTCCCATCAAGGAGCCCGCCAGGATCCCGAAAGCACAAACCCCGGCGGCGTAGAGCGGCCACGGGGCCCGGCGAAGCCGGCCGAACCCGCGACGAGCCAACGTTCGTGCCCACGTTTAAAACGCGGGCTACGCATCGCCGCAGGTCAGGGCTTTGCTTGAAGCTGAAAGTTGGGTAGTTAGGGCTGAACGTGGGACGGAAGGACGCCCGTGCGCTGCCCGACTCCGCGCGAGGAGACGACGAGCGCCCCAGGCACGGCCGCCGCCCTAGCGCTCGATCTTGGTGCGGTGGAAGTTCAGGTGGCTGCGCGACGCCGTCGGACCCCGCTGCCCCTGGTAGCGGTTGCCGTACTGCCCGGATCCATAGGCGTACTCGGCCGGGGAGGACAACCGGAAGAAGCAGAGCTGCCCGATCTTGGAACCGGGCCAGAGCTTGATCGGCAGCGTGGCCATGTTGGACAGCTCGAGCGTCACGTGGCCGGAGAAGCCGGGGTCGATGAAGCCGGCCGTGGAGTGGGTGAGCAGCCCCAGCCTGCCCAGCGACGACTTGCCCTCCAGCCGGGCGGCGATGTCCTCGGGCAGCGTGACCGTCTCATAGGTTGAGCCGAGCACGAACTCGCCCGGGTGCAGGATGAAGGGCTCGTCGGGATCCACTTCGACCAGCCGCGTCAGGTCCGGCTGCTCCAGCTGCGGATCGATGTGCGCGTACTTGTGGTTATCGAACAGCCGGAAGAACCGGTCCAACCGGACGTCCACGCTGGAGGGCTGGACCATCTCCGGCAGGTAGGGGTCGAGGACGATGCGGCGGGCATCGATTTCGGTCCGGATGTCCCGGTCTGAGATCAGCACCATCCCAAAATATCGCATGTGCCACGCCCGTCCTGAATCACGTTGCGGCGGCCGTGAAACACTGGGCCCAGACACCGTGAAACATCGCACCGGCCGCGCGTGAAACGCCGCGCCACTCTGTCCGTCCGGCCTTTCCCGGTGCGAGGATGGGAGCACGGCTGCCGCGGCAGCGTCCGCACTTTCACAGGGGGTTACCGGAAATGACGACGACGCAACCACGCCGCCTGCGGCCGATGCTGGGCGTCCTGGCCACGGCCGCGGCGCTGGTGCTGACGCTCTTCACCGCCGCGCCTGCCCAAGCGGCCGAGCCGGTGCGGGATCCGGCAAACGCCAGGGTCCTGGTCAACAAGGACCACCCGCTCAGCCCGGCCACCTACTCGCCGTCGTTGGTGGCCTGGAAAAACACCGGGCACCGGATGCGCTCCGACGTCCGGTCGAAGCTCTCCGGCCTGTTCACCGGCGCGGCCAACGCCGGCCACTCGATCATCGTGGTCAGCGCCTACCGCTCCTACGCCCAGCAGCGCGACCTGTACAACTACTACGTCCGGGTCTACGGCAAGGCCTACGCAGACCGGATCTCGGCGCGGCCGGGCTACAGCGAACACCAGACCGGCCTGGCCGTGGACGTCGGCCTGGCCAGCGGCTCCTGCGGGCTCTCCGCCTGTTTCGGCGACACCGCCGCCGGCAAGTGGGTGGCTGCCAACGCCTACAAATACGGCTTCATCATCCGCTATCCCAAGGGCCACGAAGGCACCACCGGCTACACGTATGAGCCGTGGCACCTGCGCTATGTCGGCACCACCCTCGCCGCCGAGATGCGGACCAAGAAGATCCCGACCATGGAGCACTACTACGTGCTGGGCAAACCGAGCGTGCGCAGCTATGCGGACGTCCTCGCCGCGGACAGCGCCGGCGAGCTCTGGCGCTATCCCGGCGGCGGCAGCCGGCTGCACGCGCGGGTGCGGATCGACACCGCCTACGCCGGCGTCCGGACCGGCACCTCCGTGGACTGGAACCGGGACGGCACCATCGACCTGCTGCTGCAGATGAAGGACGGCCGGCTGCTGGTCAACATTGGCAAGGCCGGCGGCGGATTCCATGCCCCGCGGCAGGTCGGCAGCGGCTTCGCCAGGTACGACATCACGGTCGGCAACTGGGTCTCCGCGGACCGCTATCCGGGCCTAGTGGCCAAACGCTGGTCCGACGGCGCGATGCTGTACTACCGCAACGGTTCGGGCGCCGGCCTCTCAGCCGGCAAGGTGTTCAGCCGCGGCTGGGGCAAGTACTGGCCGACGTTGCTGGATTGGAACCAGGACGGCAAGCAGGACATCGTCGCCGTGCGCCGCACTGGCGAGCTCTACGTCTACCCCGGCAACGGCACGGGCGCGGTCAGCACGTCAGCCTCGGCGCGCAAGCAGATCGGCGGCAGCGGCTGGGACCAGGTCGCCGGCATCACGCCGCTCTACGGCTACACGTCGTCCGGCTCCACGGGTTTCATGGCCAAGTTCCGGGACGGCAAACTGCGCTACTACCCCTACAGCAAGGGCCGCTTCGGCACGCGCACGCAGGAGGGCACCGGGTTCAAGGCCTACAACGTTTTCCGCTAGGGCGTGTATAGGTACCGCCACGGCCTCCCGGTTCCGCCAGGGCCGTAAGGTACGACGCCGGGAACCCGCCCTTGCGAGCTTAAGGCGCGTTCCCGGCGTCGTACTTTTCATCCGCTCAGCTGCGGCCGATCTCCGTGCGGACCGCGAACAGTTCCGGGAAGAACGTCAGGTCCAGGGCGTGGCGCAGGAAACCGACGCCCGAGGACCCGCCGGTCCCCCGCTTGAGCCCGATGGTGCGTTCCACGGTCTTCAGGTGCCGGAAGCGCCAGAGCTGGAAGTTGTCCTCCAGGTCGACGAGCTCCTCGCAGGCCTCGTAGACGTCCCAGTTCTCGTGCGCGTGCTCGTAGACGAACTTGAACGTCTGCACCAGTTCGGGGCTGAACACGTACGCCTGGCTGAAGTCGCGCTTGAGCAGTTCGTGCGGCACGGCGTACCCGCGCCGGTCCAGGTAGGCCAGGAACTCGTCATACACGCTCGTTTTATCCAGCAGCTCGGCCAGCAGGGCGTGCGCCGCCGGATCGTCGGCAAAGACGGCCAGCATGTCCTTGTTCTTATTGCCGAGCAGGAACTCCACTGCACGGTACTGCCAGGACTGGAAACCCGACGAGGAGCCGAGATCACCACGGAACTCGGCGTATTCGGACGGGGTCAGGGTGGCCAGCACGGACCACTGCTCGGTCAGCGAGCGCTGGATGTGCTTGATCCGGGCGATGCCTTTCATGGCGAAGCGCAGGTCGTCGGCCTGCAGCTTGCTCCGGACCGTGCGCAGCTCGTGCAGGACGAGTTTGAGCCACAGTTCCGAGGTCTGGTGCTGGATGATGAACAGCAGCTCATCGTGGTGTTCCGGCCGGCTGACCGGCTTCTGGGCGGAAAGCAGCTGGTCCAGCTGCAGGTACGAGCCGTAGCTCATCTTGCCGGAGAAATCGGTTTCGATCCCCGTTTCGATGCGGCGCGTGTTCTTCTCTACGGACATGGCACTCCACTGTGTCGATCCGGCTTTCCTACCAGCGTACGCGCCGCCGCCCACGCTGGTCGGACAGGTTCTACAGTGGAGCCATGGATGTGGAAGAAACCCCGCTGCCGGGCATCGGTGTCAGGCGTGAGCTCGTGCTCGATTCCGGCCGCCGCGTCGGCATCGTCATCCACCGGGACGGGCAGACCGAGCTCATCGTCTCCAAAGTAGACGATCCGGATGCGTGCCTGGCTTCAATCCCGCTGAGCCTGCAGGAGGCAGCCACACTGGGCAGCCTGCTGGGCGGGCCTCAGCTGGTGGCCCAGCTGAGTGAGGAACACCGCGGGTTGCCGGGCATCAAGACCCGGCAGCTGCCCATCACGCGCGAGTCCCCTTTTGCGGAAAAGACCTTGGGCGCTACGCAGCTGCGCAGCCGCACCGGGGCATCGATTGTCGCGATCGTGCGCGAGGGCGACGTGGTGCCTTCGCCGGGACCGTCGGAAAGGCTGCAGCCGGGCGACGTCCTGATCGTTGTGGGAACCGCCGACGGCCTGGCGGCGGCAGCCAGCATCCTGAACGGAAGCTGAGCCAACAGTGGGCAGTACCACGATTGCCCTGATTGAACTCGGCATTGTCTTCCTCGGGCTCGGACTGCTGGGCCGGCTGGCGGCGCGGGTTGGCATGTCGCCGGTGCCGCTGTACCTGCTGGGCGGCCTGGCGTTCGGCACGGGCGGACTCATCGGGTTCGAAGGAATCGCCGAGTTCGGGCACGTCGCCAGCGAGATCGGCGTGGTGCTCCTGCTGCTGATGCTCGGTCTGGAATATTCCGCGGCCGAGCTGGTGACCGGGCTCGGCCAGGCTTGGCGGGCCGGCCTGCTCGACCTGGCGCTCAACTTCACTCCGGGTGCGCTGCTGGCCCTGATGCTCGGCTGGGGACCGGTCGGCGCCATGGTCCTGGGCGGCGTGACGTTCATTTCCTCGTCGGGCATCGCGGCCAAGGTGCTCACCGACCTCGGCCGGCTCGGAAACCGGGAAACGCCCGCGGTGCTGTCCATCCTGGTGCTCGAAGACCTGGCCATGGCGGGCTACCTGCCGCTGCTGACCACCGTGCTGGCCGGGGCGAGCTTCCTCGGCGGCCTGCAGGCCGTGGGGGTCGCCCTGCTGGTGGTGACGGTCGTCCTGGTGCTGGCGCTGCGGCACGGGCACCGGATCTCGGCGTGGATCCACAGCCCCGAGCAGGAGACCTTCCTGCTCCGGCTGATCGGTGCCGCCCTGCTGGTCGCCGGCTTTGCCTCCGCCATGCAGGTCTCCGCTGCCGTGGGCGCCTTCCTGCTGGGGATTGCCATTTCAGGTACGACGGCGGAGAACGCCGTCCGCGTGCTGGCGCCGCTCCGCGATGTTTTCGCCGCGATGTTCTTCGTCGTGTTCGGCCTCAATACCGACCCGGCGACCATTCCGCCAGTCCTCGGCTGGGCCCTGTTGCTGGCGGTGGCCACCACCGCGACCAAGATGGCCACCGGCTCGTGGGCAGCCCGGCGGGCGGGAATCGGCCGCTGGGGGGCGGCTGCGCGCCGGCACTGCGCTGATCGCCCGCGGCGAGTTCTCCATCGTGATTGCCGGCCTGGCGGTCGCGTCGGGTGCCATCGACGGCGAACTGGCAGCGCTGGTGACCGCCTACGTCATGTTGACGGCCGTTGCCGGCCCGGTCATTTCGCGCTTCGCCGAACCCATAGTCCGCAGAATTTCCAAGGAGCCGGAGCTCGCCCACTGAATGGTCCGGCCCGCCAGCGCCACCGGCAAGGCATCTTTTCCATTTCGAGATGCCACAGTGCCTAGCCCAAACTCGGATCGCAGGCTTATGGTCAGATAGCAAGGTTGCTTAGGGTGACTTCCAGCACAGCCATCCCTACGTCCTACAACGAGGTGGAGGCGCGATATGCCGCACGCGGAAAGGCCGCAATCCCGTAACCGCAACAGACCCCGGGCCCTGGCCGGCGTGACAGTGGCCCTCGGCGCGATGCTGCTCTCGGGCTGTGCTGCGGAGTCCGGCACCCCGACCTTGACCTGGTACATCAACCCGGACGACGGCGGCCAGGAAGCCATCGCCGAAAAATGCACTGCCGAATCCGGCGGGGCCTACCGGATCGAAACCTCCCTGCTGCCCAACGATGCCGCCTCGCAGCGCGAGCAGCTCGCCCGGCGCCTGGCGGCCGGCGATTCCTCGCTGGACATCATGAGCCTGGACCCGCCTTTCATCCCCGAGCTCGCCGAGCCGGGCTTCCTCGCACCGGTCCCCGCGGACGTAACGGAGCGGACCACGCAGAACGTGGTGGAGGGCGCTCTGGCCGGCGCGCAGTGGAAGGGCGAACTCGTCACAGTACCGTTCTGGGCCAACACGCAGCTGCTGTGGTACCGCAAGTCGGTGGCGGAAGCTGCCGGGCTGGACATGAGCCAGCCGGTCACGTGGGACCAGCTGATCGAAGCCGCCGAAAGCCAGGACAAGTACCTCGGCGTCCAGGGCCAGCGCGGGGAATCCATGACCGTCTGGATCAACGCACTGGTCGAATCCGCAGGGGGCCAGATCATCGAGAACCCCGAGGCTCCTGCGGACGAGATCCGGCTGGGGCTGACCTCCGATGCCGGCGTCAAGGCGGCCGAGATCATCTCCACGATCGGCAAGGAAGGCCTGGGCAGCCCCGGCCTGCCGACCCAGGACGAGAACAACTCGATGATCCTGTTCCAAGGGGACGACGGCTCCTTCATGGTCAACTGGCCCTTCGTCTGGCCTGCCACGAACGCAGCGGTGGAGGCCGGGTCCTTGGACGAGTCGCTGATCGAGGACATCGGCTGGACACTGTACCCGCGCGTGAACGAGGGCGAGCCCACCGCTCCCCCGCTCGGCGGCATCAATCTCGGCGTCGGCGCCGAGAGCGAGCATCCCGACCTTGCCTACCAGGCGATCGAATGCATCGTGACCCCGGAGAACCAGGCCGAATACTTCGTTACCAACGGCAATCCGCCGTCGAACACGGAAGCCTACGAGGACCCGCAGATCCAGGAGAACTTCCCGATGGCGGACACCATCCGCGAGTCCCTGGAGCTGTCCGCACCGCGGCCGCAGACGCCGTACTACAACGAGGTCACCACCAGCCTGCAGCTGCGCTGGACGCCTCCGGCCGACGTTGATCCGCAAAGCACGCCGCGGACCACGGCCGCCTTCATCGAATCGGTGCTGGAAGGGGAGAACCTGCTGTGAGCACCTCCGTCAAGACCAGCAGTCCGAAGACCGAGCCCCGGGCGCCGCAGCAGTACAGCGACCGGGCCAAGGCCGAGCGCCGGCTCGGCTGGCTGCTCGCCGGGCCGGCGTTCGTGGTCATGCTCGCCGTGACCGCGTACCCCATCCTCCAGGCGGTCTTCGACTCGCTCTTCAGCTACCGCCTGACCGCCCCGGACGAGCGCGAGTTCATCGGCCTGGGCAACTACGCCGTGATTCTGTCGGACCAGGTCTGGTGGCGGGACCTCGGGGTGACGCTCCTGATCACGGTGGTGACCGTCGTCGTCGAACTCATCCTCGGCTTTGCGCTGGCCCTGGTCATGCACAAGGCGCTCAAGTCCGTGCGCGGGCTGCTCCGCACGGCCATCCTGGTTCCCTACGGCATCATCACCGTGGTCTCGGCATTCGCCTGGTTCTACGCCTTCGACATCAACTCGGGCTTCGTCAACAACTGGTTCGACTGGGTGCCGGGGATCGATCCGGACCTGAACTGGTTCGCCCAGGGCAGCACGTCGCTGTTCGTCATCATGGCCTCGGAAATCTGGAAGACCACGCCCTTCATCTCCCTGCTGCTGCTGGCCGGGCTGGCCCAGGTGCCGGATGAACTGACCGAGGCCGCCGAGGTGGACGGCGCCACCTGGTGGGAGCGGATGAGCCGGGTGGTCCTGCCGAACATGAAGGCCGCCATCATGGTGGCCGTGCTGTTCCGGGCGCTGGATGCCTTCCGGATCTTCGACAACGTGTTCATCATGACCAACGGCGCGTTCGGCACCGAGGTGCTCTCGCTGCTGGCCTACCGCACGTCGATCAGCCGGCTGGAGATCGGCCTCGGCTCGGCGGTCTCGGTGCTGCTGTTCATCTGCGTGCTGCTGATCTGCTTCATCGCCATCAAGCTCTTCAAAGTCGACCTCGCCGGCGCCCGAGGGGGTAAGTAATGAAAGGCTCACGCACCAAGGAGCGGGTGGTCTGGACCGTCATCTCGATCTTCGTGCTGGTCTACGCCCTGTTCCCGGTGGCCTCGATCCTCGCCACCTCCTTCAAGGAGCCGAGCGACCTCACGTCCGGCAAGTTCCTGCCCACGAACTGGAGCGGCGTGAACTACGAAGAGATCCTGGTCGGCGACGCCCAGGGCCTGTTCCTCAGCTCGCTCTGGAATTCCATTGGCATCGCACTCATCGCAACCTTTATCGCCGTCGTCCTTGCCACGCTCTGCGCCTACGCGATCGCGCGGCTGGACTTCCCGGGCAAGAAGCTGATCCTGACCACCGCGCTGGCGGTCTCCATCTTCCCCGTGATCTCCATCGTCACGCCGCTGTTCAACCTCTGGCGCACCATCGGGCTGTACGACACCTGGCCCGGCCTGATCATCCCCTACCTCTCGCTGACGCTGCCGATCTCGATCTGGACCCTGGCGGCCTTCTTCCGACAGATCCCGTGGGAACTGGAGCAGGCCGCGCAGGTGGACGGCGCCACCACCTGGCAGGCGTTCCGCAAAGCCATCGTGCCGCTGGCCGCACCGGGGGTATTTACGACGGCGATCATCGCCTTCTTCATCGCGTGGAACGACTTCGTGTACGGCATTTCGCTCACTTCCACCGAAGCTGCCCGTCCCGTGCCCGCAGCCCTGGCGTTCTTCACCGGCGCCTCCCAGTTCGAGGCTCCGGTCGGCGCGATTTCTGCCGCCGCCATCATCGTCACCATCCCGATTGTCCTGCTGGTGCTCCTCTTCCAGCGCCAGATCGTCTCAGGCCTGACCCAGGGCGCCGTCAAGGGCTGACCCGCCGACAGAAAGGTATCCGAAGCCATGGCATCGATCACCCTGAAGAACCTCGTCAAGCAGTACGGCGACGGCTACCCGGCGGTCAACAACGTCAGCATCGACATTGCCGACGGCGAGTTCATCATCCTCGTCGGACCCTCCGGCTGCGGCAAGTCGACGTTGCTGCGGATGATCGTCGGCCTGGAGGACATCACCTCCGGCGACCTGCTGATCAACGGCGAGCGCGTCAACGAGAAGGCACCCCGGGACCGCAACCTGGCAATGGTGTTCCAGAACTACGCCCTCTACCCGCACCTGACCGTCTTCGAGAACATCGCCTTCCCGCTCCGGCTCGGCAAGGGCAAGCACACCGAGGACGAGATCAAGCGGCTGGTCACGGACGCGGCCAGGACGCTGGAACTGACCGACCATCTGGAGCGCAAGCCGGGCAACCTCTCCGGCGGCCAGCGCCAGCGCGTCGCGATGGGCCGGGCCATCGTGAGGCATGCCGATGCCTTCCTGTTCGATGAGCCGCTGTCCAACCTGGATGCGAAGCTCCGCGGCCAGATGCGCTCGGAAATCTCCCAGATGCAGCGCCGCCTCGGCGTCACCTCCGTCTACGTCACCCATGACCAGACCGAGGCCATGACGCTTGGAGACCGCGTGGCCGTGCTCAAGAAGGGCGTGCTGCAGCAGATCGCTTCCCCGCGCGAACTCTACGAGCAGCCGGTCAACCTGTTCGTCGCCGGCTTCATCGGCTCCCCCTCGATGAACTTCCTGCCCGCCACCCTGGAAGGCGGAGTCCTCAAGACCGCCATCGGCAACATCGGGATCTCCGTGGACAAGGCGACCGCTGCGGAGGGCAAGCGCGTGGTCCTGGTCGGCGTGCGGCCGGAATACTTCGAGGACGCCAGCATGGTGGACGACGCCAAACGACCGCATGGGTCGACCTTCACGGCGGAACTCACGCACACCGAGTGGCTCGGCAACGAACAGTACGGCTATATCAACTTCGATCCGGATCCCGAGGTCCGTTCCCTGCTGGACAGCCTCGCCCGCGACATGGACGCCGACGAACTCCGCCCGCAGATCGTGGTGACCCTCGATGCCGCCAGCAGGATCCGCGGCGGCCGCCCCGCCGAACTCTGGCTGGACACCCGCCGGCTGCACCTGTTCGACCCGGAAACCGGCGAAAACCTCACCCGTGACGCCGAAGCCGGCGCCGCCCTGACCGAGGAAGCGAATACCGCCCGGGCCGAGGAAATCGCCAACGCCCGCGGACGGGAAGGCGCCAACGCCTGATAGGCAGGTTCAGTTGCCGGACTGACACGGCCTGCGCGTGAGTGCCCCGCCGCATTGGCCTTCGGGCGAGACACACGGCTTTAGCCTTCGGGCGAGACACACGGCTGCTCAAATACAGCTCGGGTCCAACTCTGGGGTAAGCTGGATCTCGTTGTCGCGCGGGGCCGGTGCCCCGCAGTAAGCGACCAGGCGGGCGTAGCTCAATGGTAGAGCGCTAGCTTCCCAAGCTTGATACGCGGGTTCGATTCCCGTCGCCCGCTCCATGTGAACGGCCCTGCCAGCTGGCAGGGCCGTTCTTTGTCCCGGTGCTTGTTGCGGGCCGCTGGTGCTCTTCCCCAGATGCCATTGCTTCTTCCGCGGCACCCTGCTGCCCTGCCTCGGCTTCCTAATACTCTTCCGGCGGCTCGAAACCAGCCCGGTCGACCCGGCGGTGGTAGCGCATTCCGGTAAGGCCGCCGAGCAGCGCGCCAATGAGTGTCACCACGAGGACGACGCCGAGGGCGACCAGGCCGGGAACGGTCAGATCCTGCAGCATGGACGTCACAGCTTCGCTGCCGGTCACCGTCCCAATGATGTCCAGTCCCCCGGTGGCCAGGCCGATCACCGCGGCAAGGGCGGCCATAACGATCCCCCAGACCCAGACGGCCAGTCCCTGGCGCAGTCCGTCGAAGCGGGCCATGCGGCCAGCCACATAGCCACCGCCGAAGTAGGCGATGAGCAGCAGTACGAGCGATACCACTATGGCCGTGATGCCCAGGGAGCTGTTATCCGTGGCGAGGGACCGGGGGTCTTGAGGCAAGGCGCCCGTATTGAATCCGAAGGCAGCCACGGCGCCGGCTACCACCGAGAACAGCAGGACGGTCAGCGCGGCTGCGCTGAGCCAGCCGAAGAAGGCCGAACCGATCTTCACGCCGCCGTAGGCTTCGCGCTGGTTGACGAAGACCGAATCCCGGTCCAGTGGCGAGGCCGGGCGGTAGGCGTTCGTGTCGGTGGAAGGCCGCTCCTCTTCCAGTTGCCGCTCCGCGCTGAGCCGCTGCCGCCTGGAGCCCCCGGCTCCCGCAGCACCTGCGCCCGCCGCCGTGGTGTCCAGCACGGTTGTCTCATTGGTTGTCCCGGACGCTGCGGACCGCCCGGAGGTATCGAGCACGGTCGTTTCATTGGTCCCGGCCGCGGCAGCTCCCGAGCCGCCGGCCGTTCCCAGGACCGTGGTCTGCGGCGCGGTCGCAGGTTCGGTTGGACGCCCGGAGGCTGGCGGAGGGCTGGAGGCGGGCCGCCCTTCCCGGGGCGCATTGCCGCCCACAATCCGTCCCGCACCCTCGTCGCCTCGGCGGGCACCGCCGTCGTTCTTGTCCTGCGCATTCGTGCTCATAACGGCCTCCTGCTTCGGTGGATGGTCGACCATACGGCGTCGGACAGCTCGGCTGCCTGATGGTTCCACCCTAGCCCCGCGCCTGTGGGCGGACCAGCAATTTGGCAGCGTTTTCCCAAGCCGGAGCAACAATCCGTCAACGATAGGAGGTAGGCCGAACACAGACTAAACTTGGCACCGATGAACCGAAAGATGTTTAAGTCCAAGATCCATCGCGCCACCGTCACCCAGGCAGACCTGCACTACGTCGGCTCCGTGACGGTGGACCTCGACCTGCTCGACGCCGCGGACATCCTCCCCGGCGAGCTGGTCTCGATCGTGGACGTCACGAACGGCGCCCGGCTCGAGACCTACACGATCGCCGGCGAGCGCGGTTCCGGCGTGATGGGCATCAACGGTCCAGCCGCCCATCTGGTCCATGAGGGCGACCTGGTCATCCTGATCACCTATGCGGACATGACCACCGAGGAAGCCAAGGCCTACGTGCCGAAGGTTGTCCATGTCGATGCCGCGAACAAGATCGTCCAGCTCGGATCGGATCCGGCGGAGGCTGTCACTGAAGGGCTCATGCGCCCGCCGTTTGCCGTCAAGTAGCGGCGAGAACGCCGCGACGTGCTGGGGGTCATTGCCGGGTTCTCTGTTGTCTGGGTAGTCATACTCGTGGGCGTTGCCGTGGGGCGGGCCGATGTCCTGGGCCAGGGCGGAAGCCAGGCGCTGAGCCGGCTGGCCTTCTTCGTCGCCAGCCCGTGCCTGCTGCTCGAGACGCTGAGCCGCTCCGACCTCGCCGTCATCTTTTCCGAAACGCTCATCGTCGCCGCCGTCAGTGCAGTTGCGGTGGCCGTTGTGTTCTTCGCTGCCGTACGGCTCTGGCTGAAGCGGGATGTCTCCGAAGCGCTGATCGGTTCGATGTCCGCTTCCCTGGTGAACTCCGCCAACCTCGGCATTCCGGTGGCAGCCTATGTGCTCGGTGACGCGACCCTGGTGGCCCCGGTGCTGATCTTCCAGCTGGCGTTCTTCTCGCCCATATTCCTCATGGCGCTGGACTCCACGACCAGCCGCCACCGGACCACCCTGTTCAGCTTCCTGCTGCAGATCGTCCGGAATCCGGTACTCATCGGCACCGCCATTGGGCTCCTGCTCGCAGCGACCGAGTGGGAGCCGCCGCAACTGGTCATGGAGCCGATCCGGCTGATCGGCGGAGCGGCAGTGCCCGCCATGCTGATTGCCTTCGGCATTTCGCTGAACGGTTCCAAACCACTGCAGGCCGAGGGCGGCCGGCGGGCGGACGTCCTGCTGGGCACGGTGCTGAAGCTGGTCCTGCAGCCGGCCATCGCCTATCTCGTGGCACGCTTCGCCCTAGGCATGGAAGGGCACCTGCTGTTCTCCGCCGTCGTGCTCGCCGCACTGCCCTCCGCCCAGAACGTCTTTGTCACAGCGCAGCGCTACCAAAGCGGCGTGATGATCGCCAAGGACACGGTGCTGCTGACAACCATCGTGGCGGTGCCGGCGATGATGGGGCTTGCCGCACTGCTGGCCTAGCACGTTTCTGTGTACTCTGCTCTCATGGCGAATACCGAGGCCGGACTGCTGGAGGAAATCCGCACGGGCTACCAGTTCGACGGACCCACCGTTCGGCTGGGAGCGGCGATGGTGGAGGACCAGGCTCATCCCGATGTGCACGTGCAACTGCCGCTGGCCATGATGAACCGGCATGGTCTGGTAGCGGGAGCCACCGGCACCGGCAAAACCGTGACGCTGCAGGTGATCGCCGAACAGCTCAGCGCCCACGGCGTACCCGTGTTCCTGGCAGATCTCAAGGGCGATCTGACGGGGCTGTCCACCCCTGCCGACGGCGGCGCGAAGCTGCGTGAGCGCGTGGCGAGCGTGGGCCAGGACTGGTCGGGCAAGGCATTTCCCGTGGAGTACTTCAGCCTTGGCGGCGACGGCAAGGGGGTCCCCGTGCGGGCACGGGTGTCGGACTTCGGACCGTTGTTGCTGGCGCGGGTGATGGACCTGAACGAGACACAGGAGTCCAGCCTGCAACTGGTCTTCCACTATGCGGACCAGAATGACCTGGAGCTCTACAACCTGGCCGACCTGCGCGCCGTCATCCGGTTCCTCATGTCCGACGACGGCAAGGAGCAGCTCGAGGCCCTTGGCGCCCTCTCGAAATCCACCGCCGGCGTGATCCTGCGGGAGCTCGTCTCGCTGGAGGCCCAAGGCATGGACCGGTTCTTTGGCGAGGCCGAATTCGACACCTCCGAACTGCTGCGCAGGACGCCCGGCGGACAGGGCATCATTTCCTGCCTGGAGCTGCCCACCCTGCAGGGCAAGCCTGCCCTGTTCTCCACCTTCCTGATGTGGCTGCTGGCCGACCTGTTTGCCGAGCTGCCCGAGGTCGGCGATCTGGACAAGCCGAAGCTCGTGTTCTTCCTCGACGAGGCTCATCTGCTCTTCCGCGGAGCGTCCAAAGCATTCCTGCAGTCCATCATGACCACCGTCCGGCTCATCCGGTCCAAGGGTGTCGGAATCTTCTTCGTGACCCAGACGCCCAAGGATGTGCCCTCCGAGGTGCTCGGCCAGCTTGCCAACCGGATCCAGCACGCGCTGCGCGCCTTCACTCCGGACGATGCCAAGGCCCTGAAAGCCACTGTCTCCACCTTCCCCATCAGCGGCTACGACCTGGAGGAAATCCTCACCAGCGCCGGCATCGGTGAAGCCGTTGTTACCGTGATGAACGAGCGTGGCGCGCCGACCCCGGTCGCACTGACCCGCATGTTCGCCCCGGAATCGACCATCGGCCCCTCCCCCGCCGGCACTGTTGAGGAGCTGGTAAAGCAGTCGCCGCTGCTGGCCGTGTACGGCCCGGCCGTGGACAGCCACTCCGCCTTCGAAAAGCTCAGCGGCGCCACCGAACCGGCGAGAGTGCCTGCTGAAATCACGACGACGCAAAAGCCCGCCCCTGCGCCGGCAACGCAATCCGATATCGACGCTGAGGCCCGGCGGATCGAAGAAGATATCCTTGGGCGGCCCTCCAGCCGGCCGGCTACTCCGCCGCCTTCGCCGCTCCCCCGCAGCGTCCCTGCCGGCAAAGCTTCACGCCCCGGGTCCGTCGAAGCCGGGCGGGAGCGACGCCGTACCCATCCGCCCAGCTCTCGAAAGCAGGAGCCTCAAAACGAGACGGCCGACATGATCAGGGACGTCGCCATGCAAGCTGCGACCACCTTGGGCCGCGAACTCGTCCGTGGGCTCTTCGGAACCCGCCGCCGTCGCCGCCGCTGGTAGAACGCCGGCAGCAGAGAATCCACGTACCGCCGTTCGACGTAACGTAGATAACACCGGTCAAAGCTTCCGTCAGCCCAACAGGTAACGTATGAGGGTGGGAAATTCGACGGTACTTAGGACTGTAGCCGCCTGGCTGTTGTGCTTCATGCTCGCTGTAGCTGCCGCCGTCGTCACCATTGTCCTTGTGAACCAGAAGGTTTACAGCCCGCAGCACCAGGTCCGCGCCTATTTTGATGCGTTGAAGGACGGCGACGGTTCCCGGGCGCTCGGGCTGCTCAACTCCACCGTGCCGGATGCGAACGCAGCGCTGCTGGACGGCGCTCCGCTGAAGCAGTCGGTCGCGGAGATCGAGGACCTTGAGGTCGGGGACCCGGTGGTGCTGGACGCCGACCGTGTTGAGGTGCCGGCGAACTACACGATCGAAGGGACGCCGCACACTACCTCCTTTGAGCTGGAGAGATCCGGGACGAGCTGGATGTTCTTCGACCAGTGGAGCTTCGTGCCGACGAAACTGCCCACGGTGGAAGTCGGGGTGGTCAACGAGAACGAGGCATCCCTCAACGGCACGCGGGTGGCCCTGCCCGAGGGGAAGAACGAGTTCGCCGTGTTCTACCCGGGATCGTTCGAGGCCCACTTCACCAGCGAGTTCTTCGCCGCTCCGGTGGTCGAATCCGTGCTGACGGAACCTGAGCAGTCGTCCGGGGCACGGCTGTCACTGGAGACCAAGGCGACCGAGAAGCTCATCGACGAAGTCGACAAGCAGGTCCGGGCTTTCCTGGACGGATGCGCCGAGCAAGCAGTGCTGCAGCCGACAGGCTGTCCCTTCAGCGCCGCAATGGACCGGGTGCGGGACGACAGCATCGACTGGGAAATCACCGAGTATCCGAAGATCGCCATCAACCCCAGCCGTGGCTCGTGGGTGATGGAACCGCTGGTCGGTACAGCCAAGCTCAACGTCGTCGAGATCGACCTGTTTACCGGCGTTGCCCATCCCCGGGCCCTTGAGGAAGAATTCAACTTCACCGGGAGCCTGGCCGTCAACGACGGCAACGTAACCCTGACGCCCGTCGTCGAGTACTGATTCGGACGGTGAGCGGCCGCGAAGCGCCTGCAGTCTTCAGCCGAGCCGCCGCCCCTTCCAGTCGACGCGGTGAGGCAGTCATCCGTTGCCCAGCTATCGGGTGATGCATGTGGCAGACGGACGTTGAAGCCAGCATCGAGTGCCCGACTCGCTCTGCCAAGACAGCTGTGCGCCATTAGGTCCGAAAGTAGAACGCATCCCACTTGCTCCACACCCTAAGTGTCAGAAGGGTGGTGGTTCCGGGTTGTCGAAGGGGTCCGGTGGTGGCGGGGGTGGTGGTTGGACGCCGTGGTTGATCCAGGACCCGTCGGGGTAGCTGGTGTAGGCCTGGCCGGTTCTGGTTTGGTGGTGCGTGACGCCGTTGTCGTCCTGCCAGACGCGGCCGCCGTCGCCGTGTTTTGCCAGGTGGTCCGGACGGCATCTCAAAATGAGGTTGTTGAGTTCGGTTTTGCCGCCGTGCTCCCACGC
>NZ_ANPE02000140.1 GCF_000328305.2 Arthrobacter crystallopoietes BAB-32
GTGTGGAGGCACTGGTGCCGGCCCCGGCCCGCGGCGGGGCGGCTGCCCCGGAGCAGCGGGAAGTGCACGACGGCGATGCCCTGCTGATGGTGTTCACCTCCGGTACCGAGGGGCGCAGCAAGGCGGCCGTGCTGACGCACGCCAACTGTTTCTGGACCAACCTCTCGCTCTCGCGCACCGCGGAACTGAACAGCACCGACGTCGTACTTTCAGTGCTGCCGCAGTTCCATGTGGGCGGTTGGAATATCCAGCCGCTGCTGGCGTGGTGGACCGGAGCCACCGTGGTGCTTGAGCGGTCCTTCGATGCCGGCCGGGTGCTGCAGCTGATCGCCGAACGCAGGGTGACCACGTTGATGGGTGTCCCGACGCAGTACCTGATGCTGGCCGAACATCCGGACTTCGCTGCCACTGATCTCTCCAGCCTGGTCCATGCCATTGTCGGCGGAGCTTCGATGCCGGCGGCGCTGCTGCGGATCTGGCACCGCAGGGGAGTGGCGCTGAGCCAGGGCTATGGTCTGACCGAAGCTTCCCCGAACGTGCTCTGCCTGCCCAACGAGGACGCAGCCTCAATGCTCGGCTACGCCGGAAAGCCGTATCCACATGTCGACGTCGCCGTCGCAGATCCCGCGACCGGCCGCGTCCTCGAAGGGCCCGCCACCGGCGAACTCTGGGTCCGCGGACCGGGCGTCTTCGCCGGGTACTTCCGGGATCCGGAGGCTACCGGCGCCGCGCTCGCAGGCGGCTGGCTGCACACCGGCGACCTGGTGGAACGGAATGAAGACGGCTTCATCCGGATCGTGGACCGGCTGAAGGACATCTATATCTCCGGGGGCGAGAATGTCGCGCCCGCACAGGTCGAGGCGGTGCTGCTGTCCCATCCGGCGGTCGCCGAAGTGGCCGTCGTGGGGGAGCGGCACGAGCGTTGGGGCGAGACCGGGGCGGCCTTCGTGGTGGTCCGGCCGGGACGCGTGACGGATGAAGAGGAATTGCTGGAACATTGTGGCCAGCACTTGGCGCGGTTCAAGGTGCCCGGACGGATCGAGTTTGTCTCCCGACTGCCGCGGACCGCGCTGAACAAGGTGGCGCGGGGCCGGCTGCGGCAGCAAGCCGACCGGTCCGCGCCGGACGGATCGGAGGTTCCCAGATGAGCACAGCACCCAGGACGGCCCGCGGCACCCGCACTAGGGCCAAGTTGCTGCAGGCCGCAGAGGCGGTGTTCGCTTCGGTGGGCTACCACGATGCGTCGATCGTGAAAATCACGGAAGAGGCCGACGTCGGACTGGGCACCTTCTACCTCTATTTTTCCGGCAAGCAGGAAATCTTCGACGAGGTGGTCGAGGACCTCAACCGCCGTGTCCGGCATGCCATGACCGAGGCGTCGCGGGCCGCCGGCAACCGACTGGAGGCCGAACGGGCCGGCTTCCGCGCGTTCTTCCGATTCACCGCCGAGCATCCGGCGCTGTACCGGATTGTCCGGCAGGCGGAGTTTGTGTCCCCGGGAGCGCTGCGGATGCACTACACCCGGATCGTCAACGGCTACATCGAAGGACTCAAGCAGGCGCAGGCCGAAGGCGAAGTGCGTCCGATGGATCCGACGGTCGCCGCGTGGGCGCTGATGGGCATCGGCGAGCTGATCGGGATGCGCTGGGTGCTCTGGGAAGAGGAGGGCGGAACCGAAGGCAGCAGCCCCCGGCCCGACGTACCGGAGGATGTCTTCGAGGAAATGATGCAGTTCATCGAGCGCGCGCTGGCACCCGTGCCGAACGCCCAGGAAGGAAGGATCCGCCCATGACCGAGCAGAACATCCACGGCTACCGGGTGGCCGATGTGCCGGTGCGCGGCGGATCGATGCGGTGTGGGATCTGGGGGCCACAGGACCCTGCAGCTCCGGTGGTCCTGGCGGTCCACGGCGTCACCGCCTCGCACAAGGCCTGGGGACTGCTGGCACAGGCGCTGCCGGAGGTGCGGATCATCGCGCCGGACCTGCGTGGCCGCGGGCGCAGCAACACGCTGCCCGGGCCTTACGGCATGGCTTCGCACGCATCGGACCTGGCCGCTGTACTTCAGGCTTTCGACGTCGAAACCGCGGTCGTCGCCGGCCATTCCATGGGCGCGTTCGTGTCCGTCGTGCTGGCGCACCGGTATCCGTCTTTGGTGCGTTCTTTGGTGCTGATCGACGGCGGCCTGCCGTTGCAGGTGCCTGCTGGGCTCAGCGACGAGGAAGTCATTGCGGCCGTCCTCGGTCCCGCAGCCGAGCGTCTGGGCAGCCGGTATGAGAGCCGCGAGGCCTACCGATCCCTTTGGCGGCAGCACCCGGCCTTTGCGCGGAACTGGAATCTGCTGGTGGAAGAGTACGTCGACTACGATCTCACCGCCGGAGAGGGCGGGCTCCGCCCGGCCACCTGCTATGCCGCCATGGCCGAGGACACCACAGACCTGAACCGCGGTACGGCACTGCCGGAGGCCTTGGGGGCGCTGGCGGTACCGGGGCTGCTGCTGCGGGCTCCGCGGGGACTGCTGGATGAACCAAACGGCCTCTATTCCCCCCTGCACGTCCGCAGTTGGGAGGACAAGCTGGACTGGCTCACGGTGCAGGATGTCCCCGAAGTGAACCACTACACGATCCTGATGGACTCGCCAGGCGCTGGAGTGGTGGCCGGCGCCGTCGCGGGCGCCTTGGCAGCGGCGGGTCCGGTGGCTTCCGGGGAGGCCGGCCAGTAGCTATACTCCCGCTGTAGAGCGCCTGCTATGCCAGGCCCGCGAACGATTAGGCCGGTTCCGGTTGCCTCCGGAACCGGCAGTCGGTGTGTGCGGGCAAGGTTGGTTAAACGACACGCCCGGCTCTGATCTGCAGGCAAATCCCAAGAAATCGCGCATATAGTCAAAAAGCCGATGGTTCTTCCCCCGAGCAGAAGCCCATCCTTCGGTACACAGTGGGCACGAAGTAGTCATGATTCGATTCGACAATGTCACCAAGGTCTACGACCAGAACTCCCGTCCGGCTCTGGACAGGGTGTCGCTGGAAGTCGACCGCGGGGACTTCGTCTTCCTCGTCGGGCCTTCGGGCTCGGGCAAATCCACCTTTATCCGGTTGGTCCTGAAGGAAGATAGGGCCACCCGCGGCTCTGTCTACGTGGCCGGCCAGAACGTCGCCAATATTCCAAGCTGGCGGGTGCCGAAGCTCCGCCGCGGAATCGGCGTCGTTTTCCAGGATTTCCGTCTGCTGCCGAACAAGACGGTGGCTGCCAACGTGGCGTTCGCGATGCAGGTCATCGGCAAAAGCCGCGCGATGATCCGCGAGACGGTGCCCGAGGTGCTCAAGACAGTCGGGCTGGAAGGCAAGGACCACCGGATGCCGCACGAGCTTTCGGGCGGCGAGCAGCAGCGTGTTGCCATCGCCCGCGCGGTGGTCAATAAGCCGGGCATCCTGCTGGCCGATGAGCCGACCGGCAACCTGGACCCGACAACGTCGATGGGCATCATGAAAGTGCTGGACCGGATCAACCAGAACGGCACCACCGTCGTCATGGCCACACACGACAACGTGATCGTCAATGACTGGCGGAAGCGCGTCATCGAGCTCAAGGACGGCAAAGTGGTCCGCGACGAAGCCGAAGGCATCTATGCCGGAGCACAGGAGGACGCCAAATGAGACTGGCCTTCATCCTCGGCGAAATCGGATCCGGCCTGCGCCGCAACCTGGCAATGGTGACTTCCGTCATCCTGGTGACCTTCATATCACTGACCTTCGTCGGTGCGGCCGGCATGCTGCAGCTGCAGATCAACCAAATGAAGGGTTTTTGGTACGACAAGGTCCAGGTCGCGGTGTTCCTTTGCGTGGACACTTCGACGGCGGCCACTTGCGCCGCAGGGCCCGTCACCGACGAGCAGCGGACAGAAATCAAGAACACCCTTGAATCGCCGGCCGTGACGCAATACGTCGACACCTACGTCTACGAGTCGCAGGACGATGCCCTCGGCCATTTCCGTGACCAGTTCGCCAACTCGCCCATTGTGGATTCGGTGACGGCGGACCAGCTGCCGGAGTCTTTCCGTGTCAGCCTGGTCGATCCGGAGAAATACGAGGTGATCAACGAGATCTTCTCGTCGCTGCCCGGGGTGGAAGTCGTGGTCGACCAGCGCGAGATCCTCGAACGGGTCTTCAGTGTCATGAACGCCGCGTCGCTGGTGGCCGTCGGCATTGCCGCGATCATGATCGTCTGCGCCATCCTGCTGATCGCGACCACCATCAGGCTGTCGGCCTTCAGCCGGCGCCGCGAAACCGGCATCATGCGGCTGGTTGGTGCTTCCAAGGCGGTGATCCAACTGCCGTTCATTCTGGAAGGCGTCATCGCTGCGGTGATTGGTGCCCTGCTGGCTTCGGTGACGCTTTGGGCGGTCGCCCGGTTCTTCATTGGTGACTGGCTGGCCCGGGAGTACCCGGACACCGCTTTCATTTCCGAGTCCT
Organism: Arthrobacter crystallopoietes BAB-32; assembly: GCF_000328305.2. Taxonomy (GTDB): domain Bacteria; phylum Actinomycetota; class Actinomycetes; order Actinomycetales; family Micrococcaceae; genus Crystallibacter; species Crystallibacter crystallopoietes_A. Next base: position 4,469 of record NZ_ANPE02000140.1, read on the forward strand.
CGGTATTCCTGCTTGCCCCCGGGCTCATCCTGCTCGGAGCGGTGCTGGCCGGTGTCTCCTCGCTCCTGACCCTACGTCGATATCTGAAGGTCTAGAATCATGTCACTCGAGCACAACAACAGGTTGGGGAACCAGGCCGTGAAGCGCAAGCAACCGGGCCGGAAGACGTGTTTGCCGCAGGGAATCATCAGTGCCGCGCTGGCGGCCTTCCTGGTGCTTTCCGTGGGGGCCGCCGGGCCGGTGCAAGCAGATGAACTGGATGATCGTGCTTCGGAACTGAAACAGGAGGTTGCCGAAGTCGAGCAGTCCTTGGAGTTCCTGGACGCTGACATCATCAAGACGGTCACCAAGCTCAAGGAGTACCAGGGCCAGCTGCCCGCGGCCCAGGAGAAGCTGGCGGCTGCCCAGGGCCGCGTCGCGGAAGCGGCCGGCAAAGTGTCCGCCCTGGCACAGCGCGTGGACATGGCCCTGCAGACCAAGGACAGCATCACCCGGCAGCTGGAAACCGACGAGGCCGAACTTGAGGACACGAAGAAGGTCATTGGGCAGATAGCCACACAGGCCTACAAACAAGGTGGCGTTCCCTCGAACCTACAGCTCTTCCTCGGCTCCGAAGGCACCTCGGCGCTGGATGACTTCGGCCTCGCAAACCAAGCCCTGCGCAGCCAGAACGCAGCACTGGACCGCCTGTCGCAGCAGAACGCGACCAACGTGAATTCACAGGCCCGCCTCGAGGCCGTCGAGCAGGAAATCCGGGAACTCAAGGCGCAGGCCGAAGAAGCCTTGGCCGCCGAGCAGGAGGCTCGGGACGAAGCTGCCGCTGAGAAGGAAAAGGTCGACAACCTGATCGCCGAAACCTCGGCCCTGTCGGACGAGCTCCAGGCCCGGAAGCCGCAAATCCAGCGGCAGCTTGCCCAGGTGCAGGAGGAGCAGCAGCAGGTCCAGGCCGAGATCGCCGAGCGCCAGGAGCGGCTGCGCCGCGAAGCAGAGGAGCGCCGGCGCAAGGAAGAGGCCGAGCGCCGGGCTGCGCAGGCGGCCTGGGAGCGGGAACAGGCGAGGATCAAAGCTGCCCAGCAGGCAGCCGCGTCCGCCGGCCGGCCGGTCCCGCAGATCGTGCCGACGGTGGAACCGCCACCCCCGGCCTCCTCGGAACCGTCGTCGTTCGGCCTGCGGTACCCGGTTGCCGGCAGCGTGACCTCCGGTTATGGCTGGCGGGCTACGCCGGCAGGAACCATCGACTTCGGGGGGACCGGCGGGTACATGCACACCGGCATCGACTTCGGCGCTGCCTGCGGCACGCCGGTGACCGCACCCACCAGCGGCACCGTCGCGACATCCGGCTGGGGTGGGGCTGCGGGCAACATGGTGATCATCAGCCACGGCGTAGTCGGCGGCAACGCGCTGGACACCAGCTACTTCCACCTGACCCGATCGATTGTCTCGGCGGGCCAGACCGTGGGCCAGGGACAGGTCATCGGCTATGTCGGCACCACCGGCAACTCCACCGGCTGCCACCTGCACTTCGAGACCACGCTGAACGGCTCCTTGGTCAATCCCATGGGCCTGCTCTAGCCCCGCTATACTGGATGCTTTGAAACCGAGGAAGGAGCGCCGTCGTGCCTAAAGAAAGTGGCCGGAAGGTAGTGGCCACCAACCGGAAGGCCCGGCATGACTACCACGTCCTCGACACTTACGAGGCCGGCATGGCGCTGATGGGAACGGAAGTGAAGTCCCTCCGGGAAGGCCGCGCATCGCTGGTCGATGGCTTCGCGATGTTCTACAACGACGAGCTCTACCTCGAGAACGTCTACATCCCGGAGTACTTGAACGGCAGCTGGACCAATCATGCCGCGCGGCGCCGCCGCAAGCTGCTGCTGCATCGCGAAGAGCTCAACAAGATCTCGCACAAGATCCGGGAGTCCGGCTTCACGATCGTGCCGCTCCAGCTCTACTTCCTGGACGGGCGCGCGAAAGTGGAGATCGCCGTCGCCCGCGGCAAGAAGGACTACGACAAACGGCAGACACTGCGCGAACAACAGGACAAACGCGAGGCACTGCGTGCCATGCGCGAGCGCAACCGCGGCTGAACTGCCTCAGTCCTCGTCGGCTGGTGCAGTGAACTCGCTGCGGACCAGCCGTTGCCAGGCCGCAAGGCCGCCCTGCTCGTGCGCCTGCCGCTGCCGTTGGGCCCCGTTTCCGTCGCGACGCAGCCGGACCAGCCCGGCGCGGACCACGTCCTCGTCGCCGGAGTTGGCCAGCTGGTCCTGCACATGCTCGAAGAGGCGGGCCAGTTGCTCGTACGCGGGAACCGTGCAGCCCGTCTCCAGATTAATCAGATCCCCGTCCAGGCCGTACCGCGCGGCCTGCCACAGGGCAATATCGAGGTGCTCCGGCTGCGGCTGGGGCGGTGGCGCGTCGTCAGCGGCGTCCATTTCGGTGCCCACCAGGGCGCGGAAGAGGCAGGCCACGAGCAAGGTATCCCGGGCACTGAGCTGGCTATCAGCACACCGGCATTCGAGTGTGGGGTAGTTGGCGGACGGCCGGAGCAGCCAGGACACATACCCCGGATCGGCGGCGACACCGGACTCCAACAGCCGCCGCAGGCGCTGCTGGTAATCGGCAAAGTCCGCGAAGACCGGCGGGCAGCCTTGGATCGGCCAGCGGCGGTACAGGATCGTACGCCACGTGGCGAAACCGCTGTCCCGTCCGTACCAGTATGGTGAATTTGCGGCCATGGCCGTCAGGGTGGGGATCCAGGGCCGGCAGCGGTTCATCACCTGGATGCGAAGTTCCGGGTCTTCGACTTCCGCATGGATGTGCAGCCCGGTGACGTACTCGTCAGCGACGACGGCGGGTGCGTTCCGCTGAATGCTTCGGTAGCGCTTTGTATCGGTCACCTCAGCAGGCGCCCGGGCCGTATCAAAGGCGACACCGACGCCGGCCGGTTGCGTTCCAAGGCGATCGGCTGCCCGGGCCAGCGCATGCCGCATTGCGCTCACTGCGCCCGCTGCCTCAACCCTGCTGCGGCAAGGTTCGGTGTTCAGTTCGATCTGGCAGTCCAGGAGTTCGGGCGTCACATGGAACCGGGCCGTAGGTTGCTCCGCCAGCAACGCCCGCAGTTGCGGACTCACTGGCCGAGGTTCGCTGCTGGCAGGATCGACCAGGAGGAACTCCTCTTCAATCCCGAAAGCCACCATCTGATCCTCCTGGCCAAGCGGGCGCGGCTCCATTGCCGGCCCTTTCTGATCAGAGACTAGTTCAGGGAGTGCCGGCTGTGCACCAGTTTCCCCACACGGCCGTCCGCACCCCCGGCAACACGGCAGGTGATCGGCGGGAATAGATCCGTGGAGAGTGTGGTTAGAATAGATAGTCCGCGCCACAGGTGCGGTTTGGTAATTCAATATGGGGATGACAGGTTTCGACGATGTTAGTCGCGCCAGGGGAAGCGGGCCGAGGATGCAGAGTTATCTCGGAAACGCTCTCTGCAAACCAATAAGTGCCGAATCTAAGCGCACTGACTTCGAACTCGCTGCCTAAGCAGTAGTTCAGTCCGTCAGCCCGGGGATGCTCCTGCCCCGGTAGCTGGCGTCATTTAGGGAGCCACTGCTGGACACTTTCGCCGTCGGAGTGTCCGGGACTTTTTGACGGCTGGGCCCGGGTCAGCCACCTGTTTGCAGGATGGCTGGGGCCGAGAAAACCCGACGCAAACTGCGCCCGGAGAAGTCTTGGCAACACAACATCGGACGGGGGTTCAATTCCCCCCATCTCCACGAATGAGCCCCGGATTTCCGGGGCTTTTTCTTTGCCTGCCAACAGAATGGCGAAGAGTCCCCTTGCCACAGCAGGTACTTTTCCCGGCCTCGGCGGGGAACTCCCGGGGCCAATGCAAGTCCCCAAATCAGGGGCTGGGAGGCCAAAATTACAAATGGATAACATAGCAGCACGCTCGACAGTGATGAGGCCGGCCATCCGAAGGATGGCGTGATCCGTCAACACGAAATCCGTTCAATGCGCTTCCCATGGCGGCTCCGAGGGGGTCGGACGCCGCTGCACTGAAGGACAACTGCAGGACACGGTGCCGGGCCGGTCCACTCCGCATTGAATGCCGAATCCCGAAAAGGGGCAACACCCGGCATTTCAGGAAAGTGCACAATCATGAAGCAAACAACTCCATGGCGCCTGCTCATGCTCGTTGCCGGAACGTTGTTCGGCCTGCTGGCAACCTTGGGCTTGGCCGCACCTGCAACAGCTGCCTACGGTACGGCATCGACGCCGTCGGTCCAGCATCACGACGATGACGACGATGACGACCATGACCGTGGCCGTGGTGGCGATGACGATGATGACGACGACGCGAGGCTGAGGCTGTCCGAGCGCGGTGACGACGAGATTCGCGTACGGGGTACCGATTACGAGGAAGACAGCAGGGTTAAGGTATGGCTTGTCCAGTTCGACGATGGCGACGCTGATGTTGTAGATAAGGAGCGCGTCTGGACGGATAATGACGGGGACTTCCGCTACACGGTGGATGACCTCGAGTGCGGTGAAAAGTACCAGGCATTCAGCTGGAGCCGTGACGATGGTTGGGTCAAGAGCAACAAGATCCGCCTCGACTGCGACGACTAAGTAGGGCAATCAGCGAATTACCTGATATCCACAAAGTGACCGGAGGCACGGCGCCTCCGGTCCTTCTTCATGCGGCGTCGGCTGTGGAGAATTTCCTGTACAGCCGGGAGCGGATGCGTGGCGTGCCAGGGCGATGCCCAACAGGTGCCATGAGTTACGGCTGGCGGGCAGGTCGACTGTACATGCCTGGGGGGCGTCTTGAACTATCCTTGGGCGGCTGTCCGGCGTGATTGACACTGCCTTCGGGATCGGCGATCCTGAAAACCAGAGGGTGCACGCCGGGGGACTGCCTTGGGGAGGGCAGGGAGCCTGCAGCCGATGCGATGCATGACGACTTGGGGGTCGCTGGAATGGGATCTGAAGGCCGTTGGGAACTGCAGTTGGCAGGCGGTTGGCAGCTTCGCCGGGACAAGCTGCCTGTCAAGGTGGCCCTACGGCAGCGGCGGCTGATCGCTGCGCTGGCTTTGTACGGGCGCCAGTCGCGCTCCTTCCTGGCCGGCCTGCTGTGGCCGGACAGCTCAGAGACGCAGGCTGCCGGCAGCCTGCGTGAGAGCATCTTCCTGATCAACAAGCATTTGCCGGGACTCCTCGGCCAGACGGCCGACCCGCTGGACCTGGCGTCGGGCGTGATAGTGGACGTGCACGAGGTTCGTGCCCGTGCAGCCCGGCTGCAGGAGCATCCCGTGCATCATCGCGGGGTGCTGGACCTGGTCCAAAATGCGGAGCTGCTGCCGGGCTGGTACGAGGACTGGGTTGTGTCCGAGCAGGAGCGGTGGCAGCGGCTCAGGCTCACTGTGCTGGAACGGCTGTCCCGGCAGTACTTGGACCAGGGGGACACCGAGCAGGCCATGGAGGCCGCCCGGGCCGCCACAGTGATCGAACCCTTGCGCGAAAGCGCCCAGCGGCTGCTCATGCAAGCCTGCCTCGCCGAGGGAAACCATGCAGAGGCACTTCGGCTCTACCAGAGCTTCCGGATCCGTCTTCGGCGGGAGTTCGGAGTGGCACCGTCAGCCATTATCTCGGACCTGATCGAACCGCTGCTGATGGATGATGCACGCAGCCAGAGGCATTTTGGCTAACCGGCACAGCCGGACACATAAGCGCCCGAGGCAAGGACCGCCGTCGTAAACGTTGCGGAAGATCTCCCTCCGCCTGCCTATGCCTCCGCCGCGAGGGCACCAGCGTACAGGTCCATCAGCGCCGGCAGCCCGCCACTGAACATCGCGCGCCGTTGCCGCTCTGCGCCGGTACCCTCGGCCCAGATCCGTTCCAGCGAGGCGTCCACCCACTCCGCGTCGCCCGCTTCTTCCAATGCGGGGCGGATGCTGCGCACCAGCAGGTTGATGACGTCCCGGGCCGGCAGCAGGACCCCGGAGTGCGGGTCGATGAGCTTGTCCGACAGGCCCTCGCGCCCGGCCTGCCAGACTGCCGCGTCGAGCAGTTCGGGATCCGGAACGGGGTAGTCCTTTCCGGCGGCCTGCGACTCGACGGCGGTCACGACCATGCCGCGGACCAGGGCAGCGATCAGCACAGCATCCTGGGCTTCAAGCTGCACATCGGCCGCCCTGACTTCGAGGGTGGGGTAGTTGTCGGACAGCCGGGCCAGCCACGTGAGCACGCCCCGGTCGATGATGACGCCGGCGTCCACCAGGCGCTGGATGCGCCGCTCGTAGTCGGCGGCGTCGGCAAAGATGGGAGTGCAGCCCTGGACCGGCCAGCGCCGGTAGTGCACGATCCGCCAGCTGGCAAAGCCGCTGTCGCGGTCCAGCCAGAACGGCGAATTGGCGCCGAGGGCCACGATGGCCGGCAGCCAGGGCCGGATGCGATTGAGCGCCTGCACACCGGTTTCCTTGTCGGGAACGGAGACGTGGACGTGCTGGCCGTTGACGAATTGGTCGGCGACAATGCCTTTGGCACTGGCTTTCAGCTCGTAGTAGCGCTGTTTGTCCGTCAGCTGCGGGTAGTCGTCTTCGATCCGCGCAGCAGTGCCGGTGGCCGCGGCACGGACGCCGGCCTTCCGCGCTGCGGTATCGAGCTGGCGCCGGAAGTTGAGCAGCGACTCCTCTGCCTCGGTCAGTGTGGTGCAGACGGTCGTGGCCGTTTCGATCTGGCAATTGAGCAACTCACGCTGGATGTCGGAACGGGCAACGTGCAATGAGCCTTCCAGCCGCTCCGCCACCTCGTCGGCCTGCGGCGCGGGAAGCCCCGTCGCCGGATCAAGGAGCAAATACTCTTCTTCGATGCCCAGCGTGGCCATGTATGTCCCTTCTGCAGGTCGCTTACCTTCCGAGCTTACCCACGATCCGCAGCCTGCTGAGTACATCGCTCCCGTCCGGTCGCGCTGCTATTCAGGTTCGGAGCAGGCAGTTCTCGTGGGGTGTGTCGTTGGCCACCCAGAGGGCCGCTGCAGCCTCATCGCCGAGATCGAGCTCGCGCAGGTGTTCGGCAGAACCGATCCTTACCACGAGCGGGCCGCCGAACGGCCGGTGCCCCATGACCTCGACCCTGGAATCCAGACTGATGCGTTCGGCGCTGAGGAACCGGAGCAGGTCCGGGTTCGCGTCGCTGATCCGGATAATGTGTCCGGTGTGGCCCGGGTCCAGCCGGCCAAGCTGGTTGGCCTCCGGGACGTCCACCGTACCGTCTGCGGCCGGTATCGGATCCCCATGCGGGTCCCGCTCAGGGTGTCCGAGCTTGTTGGCCAGCCGTTCGATGAAGGTGTCCGAGACAGTATGCTCAAGCAACTCCGCTTCATCGTGCACTTCGTCCCAGGCATAGCCGAGTTCCTGGACGAGGAAGGTTTCCAGGAGCCGGTGCCGGCGCACCATGGCCAGGGCGAGCCGGTGGCCCTCGGCGGTCAGTTCGATCGCGCTGTAGGGCTCATGGACCGCCAGCCCAAGGTCGACGAGCTTGCGGACCATGCCGGAAACGGAGGAGTTGGCGACTCCCAACCGGACCGCCAGCTGGGAGGACGTCACCGGCTGGTCGCGCCATTCGGTGGAGGCATATATGGCTTTGACATAGTCCTGCACGCTGGCGGAGTCGCTGCTGAGCGCTGGACTGTTCCGGTTCATTGGGGGCATGCTGGGCCTCTTCAGGCTGGGATTTGCTGGTGCTGCTGGGCGCTGGTGCTCCTTGCATTGCGCCGCTGGCGCCACTGCCACAATACCCCGGTGCGCGGGGCAGCCAAGTAGACGGCGAGGAAGACCACGGACTGGGCCAGCACCACCGAGGCGCCGGTGGCAACGTCCAGGTAGTAGCTGGCGTAGATGCCCGCGATGGCCGCCGCCACGGTCAGCGTCACGGAGATCAGCAGCATGCGGTCGAAATTGCGGGTGAGCAGGAATGCGGTGGCGCCCGGGGTGATGAGCATGGCCACGATGAGGATGATTCCGACCGCCTGCAGGCCGACGACGACGGTCAGCGCCAGCAGGCCCAGCAGGAGGGCCGAAAGCCAGCGCGTGCTCAATCCAATGGCGTGCGCATGGATGCGGTCGAATGCCAGCAGGGTCAGGTCGCGGCGCTTATAGAGCAGGACAGCCAATGTGACAGCCCCGAGGATCAGCACCTGCAGCAGTTCCGGCGTCGATACACCGAGCACATTGCCGAAGAGAATGTGCTGCAGGTCCGTCTGGCTCGGAGTCTTGGAAATGATCGCCAGCCCGAAAGCGAACAAGGCCGTGAAGACCACGCCGATGGCTGTATCCCCCTTGAGCTTCGTGGTGGAGCGTACGGCTCCGATCAGTGCGACCGCGCCGGCGCCGAAAATGAAGGCGCCGAGCGAGAACGGGACTCCGACGATGTAGGCCAAGGCCACGCCTGGAAGCACGGCATGCGAGACTGCATCGCCCATGAGCGACCATCCCATCAGGATCAGCCAGCAGGACAGTGCGGCTGACACCGCGGCAGCAGCCACGGTCACCAGCAGTGCGCGCGTCAGGAAGCCGTACTGCAGCGGCTCGAGCAGCCAGTTAGAGATGTCCATCATGTCCTTCCGGGGCTCCGGCCAGCGCCGTGCCGAACGCCAGGGCCAGGTTTTCGTTGGTCAGCACGGCTTCGGGCCGCCCGTGGGCGAGCACACGCTGATGGAGCAAGATAGCTTCATCGCAGAGTTGCGGGATGCCGGCGAGGTCATGGGTGGAGACGAGAATGGTCTTGCCTTCGTCGCGCAATTCCTTGAACAGCGCAGTCAGGGCGGCTTCGGACGCCTTGTCCACACCGGCGAATGGTTCGTCGAGCAGCAGCAGGACCGCGTCTTGGGCAATGCCGCGGGCCACAAAAGCTCGCTTGCGCTGGCCGCCCGAGAGCTCCCCGATCTGGCGGTGCTGCAGCTCGGTCAGGCCGACGCGGGCAAGGGCTTCTGCTACAGCATCGCGGTCCGCAGCTCGCGGCCGGCGCGAACGGCCGAGCCTGCCGTAGCGGCCCATCATGACGACATCTCGCACTGAAACGGGGAAGGTCCAGTCGACGTCCTCCGACTGCGGGACGTAGGAGACGGCATTGAGCCTGCGGGCGTCCTTGGGCTCCGCGCCGAAGATCCGGACTGTGCCCGCGGTGGGCTGGACCAGGCCCATCAGCGACTTGAACAGTGTCGACTTGCCGGAACCGTTGACGCCTATCAGGCCACAGATCGTCTGGGCCTTGACATGCATGCTGACATGGTCCAGAGCGGTCACCTCGTTGTAGGAAACCCGGAGATTCGAGACGCTGATGGCGTCGGCTCCGGAATGCAGCTGGCGGATGCTCATGCTGCCAGTCCTTTCTTGATGAGCTCGATGTCGTGGCGGATCAGCTCCAGATGGCTGGGCACCGGACCGTCGGGGCCGGACAAAGAGTCGACGTAGAGGGGGGTGAGGAGTTCCGCTTCCGTGGCCGCTGCGACCTGTTCCATTGCTCCCGGATTGACGGTGGATTCACAGAAGACAGCGGGCACCTGATGCTCGTTGACGAAATTGATGGCGTCCTTGATCTGGCGCGGCGTTCCTTCTGCATCGGAATTCACCGGCCAGAGGAAGGCTTCCCGCAGGCCGGCGTCGCGGGCGAGATAGGAAAAGGCGCCTTCGCAAGTCACGAGCGCCGGGACGGCGGCGTGGTTGGAAAATGCGGCCTCGAGTTCAGCCATGACCTCATCCAGTTGCCCCTTGTAGGCTTCTCCGTTAGCGGCGAAATCGGCAGCGTGTTCCGGGGCCAGATCGCTCAGTGCGTCCACCGTGTTGTCGACATAGACTTTGGCGGCTTCGGGGGACATCCAGGCGTGCGGGTTAGGCCTGCCCTGGTAGTTGCCGGAGCGGATGTCCACCGGTTCCACGCCGTCGGAAAGGACCGCATGTGGGGCAGGAACGGCGGCGACGAACCGTTCGAACCAGCGTTCCAGCCCCAAGCCGTTGTCCAGGATGAGGTCCGCGTCCTGGGCCCCCACCAGGTCTGAGGGGGTCGGTTGGTACCCGTGGATCTCTGCGCCGACTTTGGTCACTGATTCCACCCGAACATGTTCGCCTGCGACCTGCCGAACCAGATCGGCCAGCACTGTAAACGTGGTCAGTACCAGCGGGCGGTCGTCGGAAGTTGATGGCTGCGCCGAACCGGGAGTGGGGGGAGCGCAGGACGTGAGCGCCAACAGGCTCAGGAGTGTGAGGGCTGTAACGATCCCTTTTTTCGGCATACCTAAATTTACGACAGAGGAGGGCCGAAAGAAACGCTTCCGGCGTAACAATCGAGCGGGCTGCTACTTCCGGACTGCTCGCCAGCTCAGTGTCAGGTACGGCAGAGGCACGACGGTGGAATCTGTATGGCCAAGATGCTCATGCAGGTACCAGTCCAGATTGGACAGCACTTTCGCGCGGGTCTGTTCACTGGCCCGCAGGCAGTAACTGCGCGACTTGGCGAGCGCGATGATGTCGGCGGGCAGCAGGGGATCCGTCCAGCGGGTGAGGTGGTTTTCCAAACCCGTGAATTCCGGTCCGACTGTCGGCCGCGAATCAGGCCTGTACACGTCCCCGGCGTGCATGATGCGGGACAGCCGGTGGACCCACGGGATCGAGACATCGAGTTGGTTCCAGACCAGGCCGAACGTGCCCCCGTGCCTCAGAATGCGGGCCGCCTCCGCACTGCCGGCGGCAGGGTCCACCCAGTGCCAGGCCTGTGCCACGGTCACGACGTCGAAGGAGGCATCCGCAAGTCCGGTGTGTTCTGCGGTTCCCAGCAGGACCTCCACCTGGGGATGCTTCTTCCGCAACTGGGCGAGCATGTCGGCGGAGGGATCGACAGCTGTAACCCTCAGCCCTCGGTTCAGCAGCTGTTCGGTGTACTTGCCGGTGCCGGCACCAAGATCGGCCGCGTCCCGGGCGCCGGGAGGCAACAGCCAATCCACTGCGTCGTCCGGGTAGCCGGGCCGGATGCGCTCATAGTGCTCCCCGCCCTCTTCGAAGCTGCGGCCGAACTCTTTGCGCCGCTCATCGTCCATCCGCGGGCCACCGCGTGCCATCTCAGCTGGTGTGCTGCGGGTTTTCGGAATGCTCTTGGGGCGCCACTGCGGGACGCTGGCCGATCAGTTGCGGATTAAGCTGGTGCAGCACTTCGTCGTGCAGCACACCGTTCGTGGCAAGGGCGTTGCCGCCGAAGGGTCCGTCCTCGCCTTCCAATGAGCTGAACCGTCCTCCGGCCTCAGTCACGATGGGAACCAGGGCTGCCATGTCGTACAGGTTCAATTCCGGCTCGCACGCAATGTCGACGGCGCCTTCCGCCACCAGGCAGTAAGACCAGAAGTCGCCGTAGGCTCGGGTGCGCCAGACGGACTCGGTCAGGCCCAGGAACTCGGTGAGGTTGCCGCGCTCCTTCCAGCCCGAGAGGCTGGAATAGGAGAGCGAGGCATCGTCAAGCCTGCTGACATTGGATACCTGCAAGCGCGTAGCAGAGGAGAGCGCCCGGCCGGTGTATGCCCCGGTGCCGGCCGCAGCCCACCACCGTTTGCCCAAGGCCGGGGCGCTCACCAAGCCGACAACCGGCCGGTCTTCATCGACCAAGGCGATCAACGTGGCCCACACGGGGACACCGCGTACGAAGTTCTTCGTCCCGTCGATCGGATCGATGATCCACCGACGTGAGCCATGCCCGCTGCTACCGAACTCTTCGCCCAGCACGGCATCCCGGGGACGGGCCCGCGAGAGCTGACCCCGAATGGCTTCCTCGGCGGCTTTGTCCGCGTCCGTGACCGGAGTGAGATCCGGCTTCGTCTCCACCTGCAGATCGAGCGCCTTGAAGCGGGCCATCGTCTGGGCATCTACGGAATCGGCCATCACATGGGCCAGGCGCAGGTCATCATTGTAGGTCTGAAGATCACGGGTCATAGGCTTCAACCTACCGCTACTTGGCCCACGGATGCCGCATGTGAAGAGCGTCCGCCGGTCCGCCCGCTACTGGCTGCCCAGTTCTTTGGCCTGCTGGCGTACTTCGGTTCCCAGCAGACGGCGCAGCGAGGCGAGCCGGGCCGGGCCTGAGCTGCCGGCCTGGCCGGAGGACACCCAGGAGTCCAGACCGCAGTCGACGGCATACTCATCATGCTTGCACCCGCGCTCGCAGTCCGCGATGCCGGGCTCAAGGTCGGGGAAAGCTGCCAGAATCCGGTCCGGGTCGACGTGCGCCAGTCCGAAAGAGCGGATCCCCGGCGTATCGATAATCCAGGTGCCGGGTGCCGCGTCACTGAGTTTCAAGGCCAGCGCTGAGGAGGAGGTGTGCCTGCCCCTACCGGTTACGGCGTTGACCCCGCCGGTGGCCCGTTGGGCACCTGTCAGGGCGTTGACCATGGTTGATTTGCCCACTCCCGAATGGCCCAGCAGCACGCTGACTGATCCGTCCAGGTAGCCCCGAAGCCGTTCAAGGGCCTCGACGTCGAGACGGGCGGACTGGCCTTCATCCGAACTGGTCTCGACGCCCGTAGCGTCCTCCTCCGCGGTACGGCTGACCAGGACCGGCAGCGGCAGGTGCTGGTAGTGCGAGAGCAGTTCGGCCGGATCCCGCAGATCCGCTTTGGTGACGCACAGCAGCGGGCTGATCCCGGCGTCGTACGCTGCGACCAAGGCGCGGTCGATGAAACCGGTCCTTGGCTCCGGATTCGCCGCCGCAACCACGATGACCAGTTGGTCAGCGTTTGCCACCACTACGCGCTCGACGGGATCCGTGTCATCGGCGCTGCGGCGCAGCAGCGTGCGCCGGTCTTCGACCCGAACCAGCCGTGCCAGGGTATCGGGTTCGCCGGAGACGTCGCCGACCAGGGCAACGAAATCTCCGGCAACCACCGGGGTCCTGCGCAGTTCCCGCGCGCGGGCGGCAATCACGGTGCGTTCCCGGGGTGTGTCTTCATCGACGACGGCGGTGTAACGTCCGCGGTCAACGGTGACAATGCGTCCGACGACGGCGTCCTCGTGGGCGGGGCGGTCCTTGGTCCGGGGCCGCGACCCGCGCTTGTTGGGGCGGATCCTGACGTCGGACTCGTCCCAGGTCCTGCGGCCTGCCACCGTCAGCGGGCCCCGGCGGCTGCGCTTGAAGCTGTGGCGCAAAGGGCGCGCCACAGTTCCGGGAACTCGGGCATCGTTTTCGACGTTGTGCCGATGTCCTCGACCTGCACCCCTTGGACGGCCAGGCCGATGATCGCTCCGGCCGTTGCCATCCGGTGGTCCGCGTAGGACCGGAAAAGTCCGGCATGCAGGGGCCTGGGGCGGATGATCAGGCCGTCCGGAGTCTCCTCTGCGTCACCGCCGAGCCGGTTGATCTCCGTCACCAAGGCAGCCAGCCGGTCCGTCTCGTGGCCGCGCAGATGGGCGATCCCGGTGAGCCGGGACGGCTCCTCCGCCAAGGCGCACAGGGCCGCCGCCGTCGGGGCCAGCTCGCTGGTGTCAGCAAGGTCCGCGCCGCGGATGCCGGCACCGCCGGTCACGGTCAAAACGCCGTCGGCATAGCTGACCTCGGCCCCGAGCCGCGGCAGGATGGTCCGCCACTGGTCCCCGACCTGGGTGGTTTGTTCCGGCCAGCCTGGAATGCGGACGGTGCCGCCGGTGGCGAGGGCAGCAGCCAGGAAAGGTCCTGCATTGGAGAGGTCGGGTTCGATTGCCACATCGAAGGCGCGGATCGGACCGGGCTGGACGATCCAGTGGTCGGCCGCTGAGTCATCCACGTCCACTCCCGCATCGCGCAGCACGCTGACCGTCATGCGGATGTGGTCCAGGCTGGGAACCGGTGGCCCGGAATGTTCCAGATGCAGCCCGTTCGTGAACGCTGGCCCGGCCAAGAGCAGCGCTGAAACGAACTGGGACGAGGCGCTGGCATCGATCACCAGATGGCCGCCCGCGACAGTGCCCACGCCCTGCACAGTGAAAGGCAGTGCGTTCGTGCCGCCGTCGTCAACGGCGACACCGAGTCCACGCAGAGCAGCGATGGTCGGTCCCATTGGTCGTTGCCGTGCGGCCGGGTCTCCGTCGAAGACGGCCGGCCCGTTGCCCAACGCAGCCAGCGGCGGGACGAAGCGCATGACTGTTCCTGCCAGGCCGCAGTCGATGTCCATCGCAGCCGAGCCACCGGAACGGTCGATCGGCGTGACTACCAGGTCTGGCCCGTAGGCGCCGCTGCCCGGGACTTCTTCGACCCCGGCGCCCAAAGCGCGCAGGGCATCGACCATCAGGCGCGAGTCGCGCGAGTGCAGGGGAGCACGAAGACGGCACGGTCCGTCGGCCAGAGCCGCCAAAACGAGGTAGCGGTTGGTCAGGGACTTCGACGCAGGAATCCGGACGGTGGCATCCACCGGGGCCTGGACGTACGGCGCATCCCAAGGTGCAGCGGTTGCTCCGGTGTTGGCAATGGCAGTCATTAGGCTCGCTGACCTACGACGTCGGCGACGGTTCCGCGCAGCGCACGTTCAGCTTTCCCGAGCTGGCGCCGGGAGTCTTTGTTCAGTGCGGCTGCGTTCCTGCGGGTGTCCTTGCTGATGGACTTGACGCTCTTGCGGGCATCCGCGGCGAGGTGCTCGGCCCGCCAGAGGAGACCCGGACGGCCGTTGGTGTCGACGGCGGCCAGCAGGGCAGCCCCGATCAGGGACCCGTTCTTCAGCAACTGGTTGCGCCGTGACCGTTTCCCTTCCGCCGTGTCCGCCTCCGATTGGTACTCGACGTAAGCGTTGACCGCAGTGGCGCCGGCCAGCAGCACGGCGGCGAGGCGCGAGAACTTACCCAGACCGAGCAGCAGTCCGGCACCAATCTGCGTTGCTCCGACAACCTGGGCCAGGAGCTTTGACTTCCCGGCCAGGGGCGCCGCCGAAGGGAACGCCGAGGCGGCCTGGTCCAAGCAGGGCTGCAGGGCCTGTGCGGTCGAAGCTGTGTTGCGCAGCCGCTCCACGCCGGCGGCAACATAACTGGTGGCCAATAGGGGGCGGGCAACAAGGCGGACAATGGTCATAAAAGCCTCCTGGCTCTTGCTCAAGGGTCCAAACGGCAAGCGCGGCAGCGCCGCCGGGGCCGGTGACGCTGCTCCCTAGTCTGGCACTTTTGTCCGCGGGACACACCTTCCAAGGCATCCTCCCGGACCGCTGCTCATGCGGAATAACCAGCCGCAATCAGCCGTTGTACCCAATGCGCTGGCAACTGAAGGCCAGTGGCAACGTCTGATTGGAACCGAAGGGATTGCCATGCCGCTGGCTCTTGTTCAGCACAGCGGGCAGCGCGGCGCCGGTGCCTGTCCTGGCTGGAAGCCGCTGCGCGTACACTGGGGGGCAATGACAACTGACAATGCCCAAGAGTCCATCCCGGGTGATGCCGGCGGGACCACTGGAGAGCCGGAGCAGGCGGAGACGCCTGAAGAGCGTGCTGAGCGTTTTGAACGCGACGCTCTGCAGTACGTTGATCAGCTCTACTCGGCCGCCATGCGCATGGCCCGGAATCCCAGCGACGCGGAGGACCTCGTCCAGGAGGCCTATACCAAGGCCTTTTCGGCGTTCCACCAGTACAAGCCGGGTACTAACCTGAAAGCTTGGCTGTACCGGATCCTGACCAACACCTACATCAATCTATACCGGAAGCGGCAGCGGGAGCCCCAGCAGTCGAATACGGACCAGATTGAGGACTGGCAGATGTACCAGGCCGCGTCGCACACCTCGACGGGTATGCGCTCGGCGGAGGCGGAAGCGCTGGACCACCTGCCGGATTCGGATGTGAAGGACGCCCTCCAGGCAATACCGGAGGAATTCAGGCTGGCCGTCTACTTCTCGGACGTGGAAGGCTTTGCCTACAAGGAAATATCGGAAATCATGAACACTCCGATCGGGACGGTGATGTCGCGTTTGCATCGAGGCCGCAAGATGCTGCGCGAATTGCTGGCGGACTACGCGCAGGAGCGCGGAGTGAACGCTGCCAAAGCCAAGTCCCCGGCGGGTACACAACAGGAGAACAGGAAATGAGCGACTGCCACGGCTTGGGCGACTGCGAAGACGACCGTATGAAGCGGATCTACGAGTACGTCGACGGGGCCCTGTCCCGTGATGACCTCGCGGAGATCAAGGCCCATCTCGATACCTGTGAAGAATGTTCCCAGGAACACGACCTCGAGTGCCTGATCCGCTCCGTGGTCAAACGCTCCTGCCAGGAGCATGCTCCGCAGACGCTCAAGGAACGGATTATCGACCGTATCGGCCACATCAGGTCGGCGGAGACGGTGCAGGCGGACGCCTGAGACCGGTTTGCGGCCGGTAAGCAGAGAACCCCCGAAC
>NZ_ANPE02000139.1 GCF_000328305.2 Arthrobacter crystallopoietes BAB-32
TCCGACGCGGCAACATAATCCAGCACCGCGGCGGCATCCAGCCGGGCCAGGTCCACCCGGGCCAGGATGACCATCAGGTCCGTCGGCTCAATCTCCCGCCACGCCTCATGCCACTCCACCGGCCCATGCTCCACCAGCTCCGGCACCCGCGGCTGCGCCGCGGCCCGCGCCGCCTCCCTGGCCTTCTCCCGCTTCGCCCGCTGCGCCGGCGACAACGCCCAATCCGGCAACTCATCCACCACACGCCGCCGGGACGGACCCTTCCTCCCATCAACCGGCCCGGCGCCCTCCTCAACAGGCTCTCCTGTATCGACGGACTCGGCGGCGGCGTCAGGCTCGACCGGCCCTGCGGGCCCAGAACGGGTGGCAGGGTCCGTGGCAGCGCCGGGTGCCGGCGCCGCGTCCTCGGCGGCATCAGCGGCAGGAATGTCAGGGTTGGCGGCAGGCACAGGATCCGGCCATCCAGCGGGTGCGGCATCGCCCGCAGGAACAGGTTCAGGCGATCCAGCGGCTGCGGCATCGCCTGCAGGCTCCTCCTCAGGGGCCGGGGCCGGATCAGCATCGAGGGGTTCAATCCCGGCGTTCGTGTCGGCGGAACCGCCATCCGGCTCGTCGTCGCCGGGGTCGCCAATCGGAACGGTGATACCGCCGCCAGTGGATCCGGCCGCACACGTCCCGCCGAGCCGGACACGCAACGACTCGCCACACCCCGGGGCCGGCGTGGCGGCTGCACCGATGCCTGGCTCCGGAGCGGACAGATGGATGGTGCCGACCCGTGGGTCTTCTATGACGCGAACCGTCTGGCCGGCGCCTGCGGCCAGGTCCGGGTACGCCCGCCCCAGGAACTGCTCCAGCAAAGCCCGATGCAACTGGTACTCAAAAACAGAGGAAGCACGGCTCAAGGCAACCGAGGACGGGGCACCAATGTGCCGCTCCTGTCGCCGCTGGCTCCTGAATTCCTCCATACCCACACGCTACAAGCCGCCACCGACACTATTCGAAGGAACATTCGATATGTGGATGGAGCAGTCTTTTGGCAGCGGGTGGTGGAAAGGGCGGGTGGAAAGGGCGGTAGTAAAGCAGCACCTGTTACTGTTTGGCCATGTCGCCGCTCAACGGAAATCCAGGATTATCCGGGCCGGACTTGCCGCCCATTCCGCCCGAGACCAAGGACTGGACTGTCGTCATCGAGGACGGCTGCGGGCAATGCGGGTTCGACCCCGGCTTTGACGTGACAACGACGGGGGAGCGGCTTCGTGCCTCGATTCCGCGTTGGGAACGAGTGCTGGCGCGGACGGATGTGGCGGTGCGGCCAAGAGCTGTGGTGTGGTCGCCGCTGGAATATGCGTGCCATGTACGCGACGTCTGCCGTATTTTCCGCGGGCGGCTGGAGATGATGCTGCGCGAGGACGATCCGGTGTTCCCGAATTGGGACCAGGACGAGGCTGCCGTCGAGGACGCCTACAATGCGCAGGACCCGGAGACCGTGGGGCGGCAGTTTGCGGACGAGGCGCAGGCGACGGCTGCCGCCTTTGACGCAGTCAAGAGCGGGGAATGGGACAGGACTGGCCGCCGCGGCGACGGCAAGGATTTCACTATCAGCTCCTTCGCCAGGTACTTCCTGCACGACATCGAGCACCACCTGAAGGACGCCGAGCCCGCAAGACGGTGAGTTCCGGTACCGTCCGGCTGGCTTCGTTTATTCGATAGGTTCGTAGCGGTTCGTATCTTTGACGTCGTGGCAGTGGCCGAGTACTTCGATGGCCCGCGCGATGTCCTGGTCCTTGAGCGCCTGCAGGATGCTGCGGTGGTCGTGGATCACCTTGGCTTGATGCTGCGGGCCTTGCCGGTATGTGGTGTTGATTCGCTGCTGGATGGGGTGGTTCCAGATTGAAGTGATGACCCCGTTCAGATAGTCGTTGCCGGAGGGCGCGACAAGGGCAAGGTGAAAGGCGCGGCCTAGCCGGAATAGCTCGTCGGTGTCCTGAGGGTCCACGGTTTCGGTTTCGTCGATGAGGCCCTTGAGCCGGACCAGCTGCTTCGGGGTGTAGGAGCCGACGGCGCGCTGGACGGCCAAGGATTCGAGTGCATAACGGACTTCGAAGACGTTCTCGATCTCGCGTTCGTCCAGCTGGTTGACGATGTACCCCTTGCCTGGGACGAGCGTGGTGAGGCCTTCGAGCGTCAGTTGCGTGAGAGCGTCGCGGACAGGCGTGCGCGAAACGCCGTACTGCGCCGCGATATGTTCCTGGGCCAACGCTGAGCCGGGCGTGATAGTGCCGCTGATTATGTCCGCACTGATCTGTTCGTAGACGCGAACGGCCAGAGGCCTGACATCGTTCGGTATTGCTGCCATGGATCCTCCTCGAATGTGCTCCATCTTGGCACGAAGCCTCCCAGTATGCAGACAGCCAGACCGCAGGGAAGCGAGCTTCCACCCGGCGCTACGGGATTCGGCAAAACGTTCATCTTGAGTGGTTGACGTCACAATCCACATCTGAATACAGTGTATACAGCTCAAAGAGGAGACATGGAAATGTATGTGTTGAACACTTGGTACGTCGCCGCGTGGTCCACGGAAGTGACCCGCAAGCCGATTCGGCGGGTCATCTGCGAGCAGCCCATCGTGCTGTTCCGCACCCAGGACAATGAAGCCATCGCACTGGCCGACCGATGCGCCCACCGGGCGTTCCCGCTGTCGGAGGGCCGCACGATCGGCGATTCTGTCGAATGCGGGTATCACGGCTTTACCTATGGACCGGACGGGATGTGCACTAAGGTTCCTGCACAGTCGACCATCCCGGAGCGGGCGAGGGTCCGGAAATATCCGGTGGTCGAGCAGGACGGCTGGATCTGGGTCTGGACCGGTGATCCCGAACTGGCGAATCCGGCCGACGTGCCCGATACCCACTGGATGGTTGATCCGGAATGGGCCACGGTGACGCATTCCTACCACTTCAAGTGCCGTGCCGACCTGATCCACGACAACCTGCTGGACCTGACGCATGAGTCCTTCCTGCACAAGACGACCGTGGGCGACGACTACATCTACGAGCACGGCATCACGGTCGAGGTGGACGGAAACGTTGTCAGCGTCGACCGGCTGATGCCGTCGGTTGAGGCGCCGCCGCTCTACGCAGAGACCATGGATGCGCGGGGCCTTTTCGACCGCTTCCACTGCACCGAGTTCTTCGTACCGAACCTGCACGTGCTGCATTCGGGGATTACCGGCGAGGGCAAGCCCCGCGAGGAGGGCTACCTCATCAAGGTCCTCAACGGCATTACGCCGATCGATGAGCACAACTCCTGGTACTACTACGCATTCAGCCGGAACTTCGCCGTCGACAATGAGAAGGCTACCGAGGACCTGAAGGTTGGCCTGGCCACAGTGCTGGACGAGGATGCGGCCGCCCTTGAGGCCCAGGAAATCGGCATGCAGACCCGCCCAGAGGGCGAGTTCGACGTGCTGATTGCCCAGGATGGCGGCGTGGCCAAGGCCCGGCGCATCCTCAACGCCCTGCTCAAGAAGGAACAGCAGGCCCGCGAGTCCACAGCACCGGCCGTCCGCCGGGAGCCGGTTGCTCCCAGAACGGCGTAGATGCGGCATGTGGATGCTGATTAGGGCCAACGCCCTCGGCGGAGAGACTGCGGCCGGCTCCGGCGCGAAGATCCTGGCGGCGTGCCCGGATTCGGCTGAACGGGGAGACCCCTGGCGCTGGACGGTCGAGCTGGATGAGTCCGGAACGGAACCGACCGTGGCGCTGGATATCGATGCCAGCTACATAGCTTCCGAAAGCCGCCGGTTTGCGGACGGCTACACCGGAACCCTCCAGCGCGGTGCCGGCGAGCAGCTGGTGGTCACCGGCCTGGTCGGGGAAGCCCTCGTGGCCGCCGAAGACGGTCCCTGGGAGCGCTGGTTGCGGCCGGGCGACGTGTTCATCGTCGAAGGCGAGGATCCGGAAGACATCCGCCTGTCGCTCGCCGCGGGAGAAGCTGTCGTCCAGGTTATTACCCTGGCGCCCAGGAAGGCGAAGGTGCTGCGATGGGTTCCCTGACAACCGACAGCGGCGTCGGGACCGGGCAGCGGGCCGGCGGCGTGGTCCTGCACGGCGTGGAACTCGGACGGCCCGGGAAACAGCTGGGTTTCGCGGCGTTGGTCCATTCCGACAACGTCTATGACAATTCGCTGATCCCCGTGCCGGTGGCGGTGGTTTCCTCGGGGCAGGGGCCGACGGCCTTGCTGGTGGCCGGCACGCACGGCGACGAATACGAGGGACAGGTCGTGCTCCACGAACTGATCCGCTCCCTGGAGCCGGAGCACATTGAGGGCACGGTGATTATCGTGCCGGCCGCCAACGCTCCTGCGGTGCGTGCCGGGACGCGGGTTTCACCGATCGACGGCGGAAACCTCAACCGCAGTTACCCGGGGGAGGTCCGCGGTGGGCCGACCAACCAGGTTGCGGACTTCATCGCGGGAACACTGCTGCCCGAGGCCGACGTCGTGGTCGACCTGCATTCGGGCGGCTCCAACTCAACCTACGTCCCCTGCACGTTCCTCTACCGCGGTCCCGACGACCTGGCCTGGGAGCGCAAGACAGCTGCCGCGCGGGCGATGGGGCTCCCGTACGCGATGGTGGTCCGTCCGCGGCTGGAACCCGGATCGCTGAGCACTGCCGGCGACGACGCTGGCACGCTCGCCCTCGCCACCGAACTGGGCGGCGGCGGCACGGTTGACCCGGACGTTCTTGGCTCGGCACGCCGTGGCGTCCGGTCGCTGCTGGAGCATGTGGGAATCATGTCCCCGCAGCCAGCGCCGGAACCTGCCGAGCCGGTCTGGCTGGAACTCGTGCCGGAGTCCCCGGTGGTGGCAGGATCAGCGGGCGTGTTCGAACCGCTGGTCGCCCTTGGCCAGCGTGTCCGGGCCGGCCAGCCGGTGGTGCGCATCCATGCCGTCGATGAGCTCGACCGCGCGCCGCACGAATTCACCGCCCGCATGGACGGCGTCGTTGCCATTCTGCGCAGGCCTGCCCTGGTCACGCTCGGCAGTTATTTGCTCCATGTTGCACCTGAAATCGAAGCACCGAGGCCCTGATCGTCTCCTGGTCAGCGCCGGATATCCCATCCGGACCCCGTGGTCCGGCCATGAAAGGAAGATCCATGCGCCATTTCCGTCACCGTGCCGCCCGTCCCCCTGTCCTGGCAGGTTCCGTCCTGCTGGCTCTGTCCCTGGCGGCCTGCACCAACGCTTCGCAGGCAACGCCTGATGCTTCCGCCCCGGCCGCTGCCGCCCCCGGCACGGAAGGTGCGGGCACCGTCGTCGTCAATGAGAAGGCCCAGGAACTGCTGCCGGAGGAGATCAAGGCCGCAGGAGTCCTCCGGGTTGCCTCGGATCCGACCTACGCCCCGTTCGAGTACTACGACACGGACAACAAGACGATGATCGGCTACGACGTGGACTTTTCCGACGCCGTGGGAGCGGCTTTGGGCCTGAAGATCGAGCATGTGCCGGCGACCTTCGACACCATCCTGCCGGGCCTGGCCTCCGGCAAGTACGACATGGCCATGTCCACCTTCTCCATTACGCCCGAGCGCGAGAAGATCGTCGACTTCGTGGACTACCTCAAGGGTGGCTCGGGCGTTGCCGTTGTACCCGGTAACCCGCAGAACATCACGATGGATCCGCTGAGCATGTGCGGCAAGAAGATCGCCGGCCAGAAGGGTTCCATCCAGTCGATGGAGTACCTGCCCGAGTTCTCCAAGCAGTGCACGGAGGCCGGCCAGGAGCCGATCTCCATCCAGAACTTCCCGGGGCAGAGCGACGCGAACCTGGCACTGACGTCGGGCCGTGTCGACGCCGTGGTCGCGGACAGCGTGTCCCTGGCCTACCAAGGCAAGGAGGCGGGCGGGAAGTTCGAGCTGGCCGAGGGCGAGGACTATGAGCCCGTTCCCACCGGAATCGCGCTGGGCAAGGACGCCGGCCTGCAGGAGGCCGTCACCGAGGCCACCCGCGGAATCCTCGACAGCCCGTACTACGCCGAGATGGCCGACAAATGGGGCCTGCCGGATTCG
Organism: Arthrobacter crystallopoietes BAB-32; assembly: GCF_000328305.2. GTDB lineage: Bacteria > Actinomycetota > Actinomycetes > Actinomycetales > Micrococcaceae > Crystallibacter > Crystallibacter crystallopoietes_A. Next base: position 6,070 of record NZ_ANPE02000139.1, read on the forward strand.
GTCCTGATCACGTCCGACGTCCTGGACCAGAAGTAGCGGAGAGGCGGCCATCCCATGACTGCCGTGTCAACCCGGAACGGGCCTGAGGCGAAGGCGGCGGACAGCTATACCGTCGTCAAGGCCAAGCACCCGGGCCGTTGGCTGTCCGCCGCGGCCATCATCGTGGTGGCCGCCCTGCTGCTGCACTCCGTCTTCACGAATCCCAACTTCGGCTGGGACGTCGTCGGACTCTACCTGCGCGACGTCTCGATCGGCCGCGGCATTCTCGTCACGCTCGGGCTGACGGCCATCAGCATGGCCATCGGCATTGTGCTCGGCGTGATCTTCGCGGTCATGCGGCTCTCGGCCAATCCGGTGGTGCGGACCGCGGCGTTCGCCTACGTGAACTTCTTCCGCGGCACCCCGGTGCTGGTGCAGCTGCTGTTCTGGTTCAACCTGGCGGCGCTGTACCCGGTGATCACCTTGGGCATCCCGGGCCTGCACCTGGACGCCAACCAGCTGATCACGCCGATGACCGCGGCGATCCTGGGCCTGGGGCTGAACCAGGGTGCGTATATGTCGGAGATCGTCCGCGCGGGCATCCTCTCGGTGGATCACGGACAGACCGAGGCGGCCGAAGCCCTGGGCATCACCCGGATGCAGACGATGCGGAGGATCGTGCTGCCGCAGGCCATGCGGGTGATTATTCCGCCCACGGGCAACGAAACGATCGGCATGCTGAAGACCACCGCGCTGGTCAGTGTCATCTCGGTGCCGGAGCTGCTGTATTCGGCGCAGATCATCTACGCGCGGTCGTTCGAGACGATTCCGCTGCTGATCGTGGCCAGCCTCTGGTACCTGCTGATCACCTCGATCCTCACCATTGGCCAGTACTACCTGGAGCGGCGGTTCGCCCGCGGCAACCAACGCAACCTGCCACCCACTCCCTGGCAGAAGCTGCGGCGGTTCATCGCCACGCACGATGCCCTTGCGCTGAAAGGAGGAACCCGATGACCGCTCCCGTCCTGGCTGAGCCGATGGTCAACGCCGACTCGATCTGCAAGAACTACGGGTCCAACGAAGTCCTCAAGGGGATCGACCTGAAGGTGTATCCCGGCGAAGTGGTGTGCCTGATCGGTCCCTCCGGCTCCGGCAAGAGCACCTTCCTGCGCTGCATCAACCACCTGGAAACGGTGGACGGCGGCCGGATGTGGGTGAACGGGAAGATCGTCGGCTACGACCTCAAAGGCAGCAAGCTCTACGAGCAGAGCCACAACGACGTCTGCCGCAGCCGGACCGAGGTCGGCATGGTGTTCCAGCAGTTCAATCTGTTCCCGCATATGACGGTGCTGGAGAACCTGATCGAAGCGCCGCGGCTGGTCCGCAAGGAAAAGAAGGCCACTGCCGTGGCGCGGGCCAAGTCGCTTTTGGAGAAGGTGGGCCTGAGCGACAAGGCCGATGCATACCCCCGCCAGCTCTCCGGCGGGCAGCAGCAGCGCGTGGCCATCGCCCGCGCGCTGTGCATGGAGCCCCGGCTCATGCTCTTCGACGAGCCCACTTCCGCCCTCGATCCGGAACTGGTCGGCGAGGTCCTGAAAGTCATGAAGGACCTGGCCAACTCGGGCATGACCATGGTGGTGGTCACCCATGAGATGAACTTTGCCCGCGACGTAGCAGACCGGGTTGTCTTCATGGCGGACGGCTACGTCGTGGAACAGGGCCCGGCCAGGGACGTGATCACCAACCCGCAGAACGACCGCACCAAGGCCTTCCTGGCGTCCGTGCTGTCCGAAACGGCCGCATCCTGAACGGGATCCATCATGAACAACGAATTTTTCGACGTCGAAGTCCGCTCTGTCCGCCGCGAGTCCAGCAGCGTGGTGTCGCTGCGGCTGGAGCACCCGCTGGGCCAGGAGCTGCCCGACTGGGAGGCGGGAGCACATGTCGACGTGCTCCTGCCCAACGGGCTCCTGCGCCAGTACTCGCTCTGCTCCGAGACCAGGGACCGGTCGTCGTGGCGGCTGGGCGTGCTGCGCGAACCCGAAGGCCGCGGCGGCTCGGCGTACGTCCACGATGAGCTCAAACCCGGCACCAAGGTCCAGGTCCGCGGGCCCCGGAACAACTTCGCGCTGGAACCGGCCGGCCGCTACGTCTTCATCGCCGGCGGCATCGGCATCACGCCCGTTCTGCCCATGGTCCGGGAGGCCAGCCGGCTGGGAGCGCCCTGGCGGCTGGTCTACCTCGGCCGCAGCCGGGAGTCGATGGCCTTCCTCGGCGAGGTCCGGGCCCTCGGCGGCGACGTGCACATCCACGCCGACGATGAAAGCGGCCTCTTCCCGCTGGCGGACCTGCTGGGCGGCCTGGAGCCCGGAACCTGCGTCTACGCGTGCGGCCCCGGGCCGCTGCTGAACGTGCTGCAGTCCCTGGCCGGCGGCTGGGCGGACCCTTCCCGCCTGCACCTCGAGCGCTTCACCGCCATCGGCACGGCGCCGGAACCGGCGGACGGCACGGACACCGGCTTCGTGGTGGAGCTGACGGACGGCACCGAGGTGCCGGTGGGCCCGGACGAGTCCATCCTGCAGGCGCTGGAAGCAGCCGGCATCAACCAGCCCAACTCCTGCCGCGAGGGCATCTGCGGTACCTGCGAGACCGGCGTGCTGGGCGGCGACGGGATCGACCACCGCGACTCGCTGCTCTCCGACGATGAACGCGAGGCCGGGGACACGATGATGATCTGCGTGTCCCGCTGCAAGGGCAAGCGCTTGCTGCTGGACCTTTAAGGCAGCCTGCTTGGCCGTTGACCCAACAACGACGACGGCGGCGCGGCTTCGGGCCCAGGGGTACTGTTCGCCTGGGGTGCGGTAGCGTCGTCGCTGGAACTGCGTGTCGTGGGAAGGGTTGGCGGTCGTGACGGTGGGCTTGGTGCTGGACCTTTTCGGCACGTTCTTCTTTGCGATGTCCGGCTCCCTGCTGGCAGCGCGCCGCGGACTGGATATTGTGGCCTCGCTGTTCCTGGGTTCGATGGCCGGGCTGGGCGGCGGGGTAATCCGCGACCTTGTACTGGGCGTTGTGCCCAGCGCGTTCGACCGGCCGGTGTACTTTGTCCCGGCGGTCGTTGCGGCGCTGGTGGTGTTCTTCCTGCTCAGCAGTGTGGAACGCTTCGAGCGTCCGTTGCTGGTGTTCGACGCCGGTGGGCTGGCTTTGTTCTGCGTTACGGGCACGGTGAAGGCCTTGGAAGCGGGCATGAACCCGGTGGCCGCGGTGCTGCTGGGCGTCACGACAGCCGTGGGCGGCGGTTTGACGCGCGATGTAGTGGCCAACCGGGTGCCGCAGTTGTTCAACCGGAAGGACATCTATGCCGTACCGGCCATGCTGGGGGCGGCTCTGACCGCCGTCCTCTGGGAAACAGGGGTCTACGTGACCGGGGCGGCCATCGGGGTGGCGGCTGTGGTTTTCGGCCTCCGGGTGCTGTCCCTGCACTTCGGCTGGCATATTCCGTCGGCAGCCGGCTCCTGGCAACGCAGGCCGGTGGACGAAGGGGAAGGCGGGGCGTGATGCAGGAGCTGACACTGCTGGAGAAACAGATTGTGGCGGCGCTGCAGACCGATCCCCGGGCTTCATGGCGGAAGATCGCGGCGGTGCTGCGGGAACCGGAACGGACGGTGGCGCGCCGGGGGAGCGAGCTGCTGGAATCCGGACTGGTGGCGGTGCGGGGAATCCGGTTGCGGCCGACGCCGGTGCTGGTGGAAATCCGCTGTGCGCCGGGAACATCGCGGGTGGCGGTGCAGGCGCTGGCCCAGCGGAGGGACACGTCCTTTGTCTACACCGTGACCGGCAGCAGCGACTGCGTGGCGGAGATCCTGACCGACCGGCACCGGCTGCACGTGGCGCTGGCCGACGAACTGCCCGGCATCGCCGGGCTGCAGCGGATCAACACCTACCCGATCCTGCGGTACTTCAAGACCCTGCGGGCGTGGCAGCCGGGACTGCTGACCCCTGAGCAGCACAGGGCCCTGCAGCCGGTGCCGCTGGCCGACCCTGCGGTGTTCGGAAGTTATCCGGAGATGACCGCCGTCGATGAGCAGATCGCGGACGCGCTGTGCGAAGACGGGCGAATGCCGTTCGAGGCGTTGGCACGGCGGTCCGGCGTTTCGGAAGCGACAGCCAGGCGGCGTACTGAATGGCTGCTCGAGACCAACGTCGTGCACCTGCGGGCGCTCGTGGAACCGGCGCTGATGGGCCTGCCGGTGGAGGCCCTGCTGTGGATCAAGACGAGTCCTGCCCGGCTGGAGAGCCTCGGGCAGCGGCTGTCCAAGAGGCCCGAGGTCCGCTACGTGGCGGCCCTCACCGGGGAGTACCAGATCGTCGCCGACGTCACCGTGGCGACCAACGAGGCATTGTATGAATTCACGACCAGCAGCGACTGGACGGAAGACGTCGTGCAGCTGAGCACATCGCTGCTCCTCGACGCCCGAAAGCGAGGAGGCCGGGTCAGGCCGTCCTGAGGTGTGACCCTCACGACGCTATTCGCCATCGAGGACAGCCTGTTGAGTGCTGTCTGGCGGAATGCGGCAAAATCGTGGCTGATTCCGTCGATGCTTGCCCGATGAAGGCCGAAACCGGCAATGTTGTGCCATTCGATCAACTGCATCTGAGATGCACGTCACAGCCGGAGGAACCATGCCGCACACCGTTTCGAGAGCAGTCTCCGCAGCGGGAGAGTCCACGGATGTCCTGGCGGTCGCGAATATGCCGGTGCTGTGGATCTGCGCGGCCGGCGTCTTTGCCGTCATCATCATCCAGTCCATGATCTACATGAAGGCTGCCCGCAAGGCCGCCCCCGCGGCCGGGATCACGCCGTCGGAATTGAAGCTCTCCTTCCGTTCCGGTGCGGTCGCCGCGATCGGCCCCTCGCTCGCCGTCGTGATTGTGGCCATTGCGCTGCTGGCGGTCTTCGGGACGCCCGCGGTGCTGGTGCGGATCGGGCTCATCGGGTCGGCGGCATACGAAACCGGTGCCGCGAGCATCGCCGCCGGAACCGCGGGGGCCGAACTCGGCGGGCCGACCTACACGCAGAACGCCTTCGCGATCGCGTTCTTCGCGATGAGCATGGGCGGCGCGATGTGGATGCTGGCCACGCTGATCCTGACGCCGCTGATGAAGCGGGGCGGCAGCAAGCTGGCCAAGGTCAATCCGGCGGCGATGTCGATCGTTCCCGGAGCCGCGCTGCTCGGCGCCTTCATCTCGCTGGGCGTTGCCGAGGTGCCCAAGTCCATGGTCCATGTTGTCGCCCTGGTAACCTCCGCGGCAGTAATGGGGCTCTGCGCCGTGCTGGGGCGCGGCCCGAAGCGGGGCTGGCTGCGCGAATGGAGCCTCGGCTTCGCCATCGTGACGGCGCTGGTAGTCGCTTTCCTCGTCCACACTGCCGGCGCTCCCGCCGCCTGATCCGCCGCATCCACCGGAACCGACCGAGAAGGAACGCACCATGACTGCACCAACCGTTACCTCTGTGCCGGCGGCCGAGCAGGGACTCGCCGAGTTCGACCGCACCACCTCCCGCTGGGGCCAGCTGACCATGCTCGCCGGCCTGGCCATCTCGCTTGCCGGACCGCTCTACCTGGTCTTCTTCGGCGGCCTCGATGTCAGCGCCACGCAGCTGTGGACCGCCTTCGCCGCCGTCGCCGCGGTGTTCATGATGATCTGGATTGTCGAGCCGGTGACCTACTTCCCGATCCTCGGCCCGGCGGCGATGTACCAGGCGTTCATGATCGGCAACATCTCCAGCAAGCTGCTGCCCTCGGCCCTGGTGGCGCAGAACCGGATCGGCGCCAAGCCGGGCACC
>NZ_ANPE02000138.1 GCF_000328305.2 Arthrobacter crystallopoietes BAB-32
CCGCCGGCCAGGCGGCCCGCCTGCTTGGCTTCCCGGGCCGCAGCATCGGTTTCGGCGGCGACGCCGTCGAGCTCGGCTTGCCGGGCAGCGTCCTCGCCGACCTGCGCCCGGCCGAGCTTCGGCTCGTCCAGCTGGAGGTCCTCAGGGCCGGTCCCGAGGTCGGGGCCGGAGCCCGCCCCGGGATCCGTTTCCGGGTTAGTGGGAGAGGCCTTCCCATCGGGCTTCTTGTCCTGTTCGCTCATGGGGAAATTGGCCTTCCTCGTACCCGGTCCGCAGATGCGGGAGAATGTCTTTAGCCTCGACTTTAGCCAAAGTGCCGGGGCCGATGCAGGTTCCGCGGCTCCGGAACGTTGTCGCGTGCGGCACGCCAGGTCCTCGTCAGCCGCTCTCATGCCGTTCGCGCGCCGCCCGCTGGCCACGGGGCCACGAGAAAACATGTACCCTATAGGTACGACAGAATTGATCAATTATTCCGGGGCCTCGCCCGCCGCCTGGGCGACCACCTCCGGATCGACGCGAAAAAGGGGGTCACGCCATGGGGCGCGGCCGTCAAAAGGCAAAAGCTACCAAGCAGGCTCGGGAGATGAAGTACTTCACCCCGAACACTGACTACTCTGCGCTGCAGCGTGAGCTGTCCGGCGCCAAGAGTGCCTCAAGCCGATATCCGGAGGAACCGGCCGAGCCGGACTACTCCGAGTACGAGGATAAGTACGCGGATCAATTCGATGATTGGGACGACGACGGCGACACCCGCCGCATAGGTTGACCACAGGCGGCAGGACCGCCGGCATCATCGGGCACTGAATTCCCACCTGTAGCGGTGTGCTTCCGGCGCGCCGCTACAGGCTGTTAACCGGCCTGCGGCCAGACCGCCAGCACCTTCCGGAACCGGTGGTCCCCGCCGGGACGCATATCCACCAGGCTGACCTGCCGCACGGCGACCTCGTCACCAGGATCGAGCCGGCCGACGGTATGGCTGATATGCGGTCGGAAGCGGCTGCGCGTGTGGTGCGGGCTCAACAGGTGGATAGCAGGACCGAGGGCGTCCAGGAGGCGTTCGTGCAGGCCCTGCAGCCGGTCGTCCGGTTCCACCAGCGAGACATGCACGCGCCCGTTGCGGCCAAAGAAATCATCCTCGCCGACGGTCACCGTATAGCCCAGGCCGCTCTCCACGGCCGGGCCGATGCGTCCGGCAAATTGCTCCAAAGGTTCCGCGGAATCGAAGCGCGCCAAGGTGATGTGCAGCGGCCACCGGGAGGATTCGAAGACCAGTCCCGGGTCCACCGGCCGGACGAAAACGACGACGACGAACGCATCCATGTGCCCAGTGTGCCACGGCCGCCGTCCACCCCTTCAAGCAGGCCAACCCTTTAAACGGTGCAGGTCCTTTCCTAAGGGAAAGACCTGCACGGTCAGGCAAGGCAAGCTGGCCTTGCGGAAGATCAGGCGTAGTTGCCCACGAGGTGGACAGCGCCGCCGTCGACCCCCTTGGCTCCCTGGACAAAGTCCGGCCCGGACAGCGAATTGTCCACCGCGCCTACCGTGCCCATCGCCCAGGCGTTGAGGCCGCGTTCGTTCAAGCGGCCCAAGGCTGCGTCGGCACCGGCAGCGTCGACGATCGCGACCATACCGACCCCTAGGTTGAGCGTGCGCTCGAGGTCGGCCTGCGGTACGTTGCCGAGCTCGCCCACCAGCTTGAAGACGGCGGGCAGTTCCCACGTGGAGCGGTCCACCGTGGCCATCAGGCCCTGGGGGAGCACGCGGGCGAGGTTGGCCGCGAGGCCGCCGCCGGTGACGTGGCTGAAGCCGTGGACTCCGGCGGCCTCGAACCGGGCGAGGTCCAGGCAGTCGGCCGCGTATACCTTGGTGGGTTCAAGCAGCTCTTCGCCCAGGGTACGGCCGAGTTCGGAGACCTGCCGGTCCAGCGCCCAGCCGGCGTGGTTGATCACGCGGCGAACCAGGGAGTAGCCGTTGGAGTGGATGCCGGAGGAAGCCATCGCGATGACGACGTCGCCCTCCTTGACCCGGTCCGGGCCGAGCAGCTCGTCCGCCTCGACCACGCCGGTGGCGGCACCGGCGACGTCGTACTCATGCTGGCCCAGCAGGCCAGGATGTTCCGCGGTCTCTCCGCCGACCAGGGCGGTGCCGGCAACTTCGCAGGCTGCGGCGATGCCGCGCACGATGTCCGCGATGCGCTCCGGCACCACCTTGCCGCACGCGATGTAGTCCGTCATGAACAGCGGTTCGGCGCCGACCACCACGATGTCGTCCACCACCATGCCGACCAGGTCGAAGCCGATGGTGTCGTGGATGTCCATGGCCTGCGCGATCGCCACCTTGGTGCCCACGCCGTCAGTCGAGGTGGCCAGCAGGGGCTTGCGGTACTTGAGCAGGGCGGACACATCGTACAGCCCGGCGAACCCGCCGACCCCGCCGATGACGTTCTGGTTGTGGGTGGCCTTGATGGCCCCCTTCATCAGCTCGACGGCCTTGTCGCCGGCTTCGACATCAACGCCGGCGCTGGCGTAGGTGATCGGGCTGGCGGCCTGCTCGGGGGAGGTCATACGCGCTCTTTCTTGTCATCGTCGGTCAGGAGGTTTTCCAGATCCGAATCCGGGCCGGGGTCGCAGGAGCCGTGCTCCTGCTCGTCGACGGTCGGCCGCTCAAGCAGGTTCTTGCCGCGGCGGCTCGCATCCGGCAGTTCGATCGGGTATTCGCCGGTGAAGCAGGCGGTGCAGAGCCGCTCGCGCGGCTGCTCGGTGGCGTCGATCATGCCGTCTTCGGAGATGTAGCCAAGGGAGTCGGCGCCGATGGAAGCCTTGACGTCCTCGATTCCGATGCCGTTGGCAATCAGCTCCGCCCGGCTGGCGAAGTCGATGCCGTAGAAGCAGGGCCACTTGATGGGCGGCGAGGAGATCCGCACGTGGACCTCGGCGGCGCCGGCCTCGCGCAGCATCCGCACCAGCGCGCGCTGGGTGTTGCCGCGCACGATCGAATCGTCGATGACCACCAGGCGCTTGCCCCGCACCACTTCCTTGAGCGGGTTGAGCTTCAGCCGGATGCCCAGCTGGCGGATGGTCTGGCTCGGCTGGATGAAGGTCCGTCCCACGTAGGCGTTCTTGACCAGGCCCTGTCCGTAGGGGATGCCGGAGGCCTCGGCGTAGCCGATCGCGGCAGGGGTGCCGGACTCCGGCGTCGGAATCACCAGGTCCGCCTCGACCGGATGCTCCTTGGCCAGGCGGCGTCCCATTTCCACCCGGGCGGCATGGATGCTGCGGCCGTTGATCGAAGTGTCCGGGCGGGCCAGGTAGACGTACTCGAAGACGCAGCCGGCGGGCTTCTTCTCCGCGAAGCGCTGGGAGCGCAGCCCGTTCTCGTCGATCGCGATGAACTCGCCGGGCTCGATCTCCCGGACGAAGGAGGCGCCGACAATGTCCAGGGCGGCGGTTTCGGAGGCAACGACCCAGCCGCGTTCCAGCCGGCCGAGCACCAGCGGGCGGACGCCGGCCTCGTCCCGGGCGGCGTAGAGCGTGTCTTCGTCCATGAAGGTGAAGCAGAAGGCGCCGCGCAGCTTCGGCAGCAGTTCCAGCGCCCGTTCCTCGAGGGTCTGCCCCGGCTCACCGGCCAGCAGGGCGGTGACCAGCGCGGTGTCGGTGGTGTTGCCCTGGGCCAGTTCGCCGCGCTCGGGCTTGCCGAACTTCTCGATCACCTTGTCGTACAGGTCGGCCGAGTTGGTGAGGTTGCCGTTGTGCGCCAGCGCCACCGTGCCGCTGGCGGTGGCGCCCAGCGTGGGCTGGGCATTGGCCCAGGTGGATCCGCCGGTGGTGGAGTAGCGGCAGTGTCCGACGGCGATGTGCCCGGAGAGCGTGTTCAGGATGGTTTCGTCGAAAACCTGGGAAACGAGGCCCATGTCCTTGTAGACATTGATGCGCTGGCCGTCACTGGTGGCGATGCCGGCGGACTCCTGTCCGCGGTGCTGCAGCGCGTAGAGGCCGTAGTAGGCCAGTTTTGCTACTTCTTCGCCGGGAGCCCAGACGCCGAAAACGCCGCAGGCGTCCTGGGGTCCTTTTTCACCGGGGAGAAGATCATGGGAGAGTTTTCCGTCACCGCGTACCACCCGAGTATTGTCTCATGCGCCGACACGGCCGGAACAACGGTTACGGGCACCTAGGCTGTGGTACCGGTCTCGGTTCCGGAGTCCCGCCGGCCGTCCCGGTCCGCCTCAGCGTCGTCGCTGCCCTCTTCAGCGGTTTCCACGGCCAGCATCTTCCGGCTGCGCCGCACGCTGATGCGGTCAACGACCAGTACGATGAGGGCGGCGAGGAACATGCCGATGGCGCCGAACACGACGGCGAGGAAGCCGAAAACCGAGTTCCGCGTGAATTCGGCGTTCTCCGGCCCTGTGTAGGCCGACACCGCGGCGAGGATGATGCCGAGCACAACGCCTGCGCCCATGAACGGTCCGAATTTCGGGGCGCGGCGGACTCGGACTTCACGGGACTGCCGGGATTCGGATCCGGCGGGGACGTGCTCAGAACTCATGCGGTTAAGCCTACCGTCCGGCGGGAGCGGGTCTGCCTCCCTTAGAAGAGCGGCAGCAGGCCGGAGAGTTCGGCGCGCAGCCCGGAGGCTGCCACCTTTCCGCGTTCGACGGCGGCAGGCCAGTCCTGCGCGCCCGTCACCAGGGCGAGCCAGGTCGCCGGATCACACTCGACGACGTTTGGCGGCGTCCCGCGGGTGTGCCGGGGCCCGGCAATGCACTGGGCCACTCCGAAGGGCGGCACGCGCACCTCGACGCTGTTGCCGGGGGCCCGCTCGGCCAGTTCCTCCAGGCTGAAGCGCACCGCCGTGGCCGTCGTCTTCCGGTCAGCCGATCCCTGCTGCCACGCGCGCAGGGCGGCCTGGCCCTCGGCAGGCGCGATCCGCCGTCGTACTCCCATGGCCTGCCCTAGTCCAGCAGCGCCATGACCGGCGCCGCAAGCCTGATCCGGCCAACCGGCCCGCCGCCGCCGAGCACCGGCTTGACCACTTTCTCCAGCACGGGCCGACCCGGGCGGGGTCGATGGCCCCGGCGGCCGCCAGCAGCGTCAGCGCGACCAGCGAGCCGGCGCGGCCCGAGCCGTCCAGGACCTTCACGGCGACGGAGACACCGGTGTCAGTGCCCATCACCATGACGCCCTCGGCGCCAAGTTTGGCGAGGATGCCCAGTTCCTCCATCACGATCGTGTTCTCCCGGCCGTGGCCCTGCACACCCCACGGATAGTCCAGCATCGCGGTGGCAACGGTCGCGGCCCGGGCGTCGGCGTTGCGGTCCGCCGGAGCTTGGCGAGCTTGCCGACGGCGCGGGCGAGGCCGGTCAGCGAAACCGCCGGAACCGGCGCGCCGCAGCCGTCCACGCCAAGGTGCCGGATGGCTTCGCCGGTGTATTCGGACACGACGTCCATCACCCGGCGCTGCAGCGGATGGTTCGGGTCCAGGTAGGCACTGGTATCCCAGCCGTTCTCGGTGCAGGCCCAGAGGAACGCAGCGTGCTTGCCCGAGCAGTTGAAGGCCACGCGCTGCTTGTTGCGCTCGGTGCGCACCAGCCAAGCCCGCGCCTGCTCGTCCCTGGGCCAGGCCGCCGGGCAGCGCAGATCCTGCGGGCCCAATCCCGCGGCTTTGAGCATGCCCTCGACGACGTCCATGTGCTCGAAGGAGCCCACATGGCTGCCGCAGGCCAGCGCCACCTGGGCACCGCGGAGCGGGACACCCGACTGCATGGCGGCCAGCGCCTGGAACGGCTTGAGCGTCGAACGCGGGAAAATCGGGGCCGCAATGTCGCCTAGCTCGGTGACCACGGTTCCGTCGGCGGCCATGACAACGGCCGAACCCAAATGCCTGGATTCGACGAAGCCGTTCCGCTCGACTGCGGCCAGTTCCACCGCGTCGGCGGCCTTGATGGTTTCGGGCATGGCACCCAGTCTAGGTGCAGCCTGCGAGGGGAGCAGAAACAACTTCGGGGGCCGCGGTCCGGGCCAGTAGGCTTAGACCTTGTGAAGGTACTTGTGATCGGCCCCGGTGGCCGCGAACACGCAATTGTCCGCTCGCTACTGGAAGATCCGTATGTCACGGAGGTCCACGCCGCCCCAGGCAACGCCGGCATCGCGCAGATCGTTGCCACCCACGCCATTGACGCCAACGACCCGGAGGCTGTGCTGGCGCTGGCCCGGAAGCTCGAGTCGGACCTGGTCGTAGTGGGACCGGAGGCGCCGCTCGCTGCCGGAGTGGCGGATCCGCTCCGCGAGGCGGGAATCCCGGTCTTCGGCCCGAGCAAGGAAGCCGCCCGGCTGGAAGGGTCCAAGGCGTTCGCCAAGCAGGTCATGGCCGCCGCGAACGTGCCCACGGCGATGGCCCGCGTGGCGACGGACCTGGACGAGGCGGCCGCAGCGCTGGACACCTTCGGTGCACCGTTCGTGGTGAAGGACGACGGGCTGGCTGCCGGCAAGGGCGTGGTCGTGACGTCCGACCGCGGCGAGGCGCTGGCCCACGCCCAGTCCTGTTTCGACGCCGGCGGGCAGGTGGTCATCGAGGAGTACCTGGACGGCCCCGAGGTCTCGCTCTTCGTCATTTCCGACGGCGAACGCGCGGTTCCGCTGGTCCCGGCCCAGGATTTCAAACGGATTTTCGACGGCGACGAGGGCCCGAACACTGGCGGCATGGGAGCGTACACGCCGCTGGAGTGGCTCCCGCAGGCTTCGTGGACGAGGTCATGGAGCGCGTCGCCCTGCCGACCATCGCGGAGATGGCCAACCGGGGAACGCCCTTCGTGGGAGTGCTCTACTGCGGCCTGGCCGTCACGAGCCGGGGGCTGCGCGTGATCGAGTTCAACGCGCGCTTCGGGGACCCGGAAACCCAGGCCGTGCTGGCTCGGCTGCGCACACCGCTGGGTGGGCTGCTGCTGGCTGCGGCGAAGGGCCAGCTGGACGAGCATGAGCAGCTGCGCTGGTCCAAACAGAGCGCCGTCGCAGTGGTGGTCGCGGCCGAGAACTACCCGGGTACCCCGCGCTCGGGGGACCGGGTGCGCGGGCTGAACAAGGCCAACGCCCTCGACGGGGTGCACGTCATCCACGCGGGGACCAAACTGGATGACAACCGCAAGGTGGTCAGCTCCGGCGGGCGGGTGCTCGCCGTCGTCGCCCTCGGCGAAGACCTGGTGGACGCCCGCGAGAAGGCATACGAGGGAGTGGAACTGATCCATCTGGACGGTTCCCAGCACCGTTCCGACATTGCCCTGAAGGCCGCGAACGGCGGAATCAGCATTCCGGCCCAGCGCAGCCGGACCGAAACCGCGAAGGAGCAGGCATGAACTTCGACCCCGGACACCTTGAGCTGCCGGGCTGGACGCACGTCTATTCCGGCAAGGTCCGCGACCTGTATGTGCCGGCCGGGGTTGCCGAGGCGGACACGGTGCTGGTCGTCGCGAGCGACCGGATCAGTGCCTACGACCATGTGCTGGAAACCCCGATTCCGGACAAGGGCCGGATCCTGACCCAGCTGAGCCTCTGGTGGTTCGAACAGCTCGACGGCGTGGCGAACCATGTGGTCTCCACCGACGTGCCTGACGCGGTGGCCGGACGGGCCATGGTCTGCCGCAAGCTGGACATGTTCCCGGTCGAGTGCATCGCCCGCGGCTACCTCACCGGCTCCGGGCTGGCCGAATACCGCGAGTCGGGCACTGTCTGCGCCCTCCCGCTGCCCGGCGGGCTGGTGGACGGCTCGCGGCTGGAGCCTGCCATCTTCACCCCGTCCGCGAAGGCCGAGGTGGGCGAGCACGACGAGAACATCACGTACGACGACGTGGTGGCCATCGTGGGCGACGACATCGCCGCCAAACTGCGCGACAAGACGCTGGAGATCTATCGGCGCGCGGAGGAGATCGCACGCAACCGGGGCATCATCCTCGCCGACACCAAGGTCGAGTTCGGCACGGATCCGGCGACCGGCGAGATTACGTTGGGCGATGAGGTGCTCACGCCGGATTCGTCCCGGTTCTGGGATGCCGCCACGTACGAACCCGGCCAGGCGCAGCCGTCCTTCGACAAGCAGTTCGTCCGCGACTGGCTGACCTCGGCAGCGTCCGGCTGGGACCGGAAATCCGATGTGCCGCCGCCGGCCTTGCCCGAAGACATCGTTGAGCGGACCCGCGGCCGCTACGTGGAGGCGTACGAGCGGCTTACCGGCCGGCAGTTCGCCTGATCCCGGCCGCAGCCTCGGCCGCTTCCAGCCGGCGCGCGAACTCCGCGACAGCCCGGATGTAGGCCGAGGTGCGGTGCTGCGCGGGCGGCTGCTGCGGGTCCGGCCGCAGCTGGTTGGCGCGGCCCATCGCCCGCACCATGGCCGCTGTCTCCGGCACAGTGACGTCGGTCAGGGCTTGTGTCTCCGGCAGGGGAGCAGGGTCCAGTTCATACTCCAGCCAGCGTGCAGCCAGGACCGCGTGGCGTTCTGCTGCCGCCCGCCAAGCGGGGTCAGGCTGCCCGGTGCAGCGGGATTGCCTGCTGCTGCGGACATGGCCGGCAGCGGGTAGCGCGGCGAGCAGCAGCAGCGCGAGCACGGTGCCGCCGCCGGCGGGGCTGACCGAATAGGCCCACAGCAGCGGGACGGCGGCAGCGGCGGCGCCGGCGAAGCAGTACCAGAAGGCGGTGTCCGGAGCGGCCTCGGCCTTGGCGGCGGCCGCAGCGGCCCGGCCGGTTGCT
>NZ_ANPE02000137.1 GCF_000328305.2 Arthrobacter crystallopoietes BAB-32
CGCCGGCGCTGCGGATCGGCGTCGGGCTCTTCGTCGCCGGGCTGGCCGCCGCCGCATTGGCCCCCAACATGGCGGTGCTGCTGGTTGGCCGCGGCATCCAGGGCTTCGGGTCCGGGCTGACCGGGGTGGGGCTGTACGTGCTGATCGCCAAGGCCTACCCCGAGGGCATGCGCGCCCGCGTGTTCACCGTGCTGACCAGCGGGTGGGTGCTGCCGGCGCTGGTGGGTCCGGCAATCGCGGGCCTGATCAACGATCTGGCGGGCTGGCGGTGGGTTTTCGGCGGCGCGCCGCTGTTCGCCGTCGTCGCGTATTTTGCCCTGGCTCCGGCCCTGCGCGCCACGCGGCAGGGCGGTGTGTGGAAGAACGACGGCGGACGCACGGCTTGTGCAGCGGTGGTCGGCGCCGGGATCCTGGGCGTGGGACTCGCGGGACAACAGAGCTCCAGCTGGTGGATCGTGCTCGCGGCAGCATCCGTGGCCGCCGTGCTGCTGGCCCTGCCCGGCCTGCTGCCAAAGGGGACCTGGCTGTTCCGGCGCGGCCTGCCGGCAGTCATCGCGGTGCGCGGGCTGGTAGGTGCCGGCTTCTTCGGCGCCGAAGTCTACCTGCCGCTGGCGCTGGTGCAGCACCGCGGATACACCCCCACCGAAGCAGGCCTCCTGCTGACCACTTCCGCTGTGGCCTGGTTCGGCGGATCCTGCTGGCCGCCAATCTTCCGTTCCTCGCCGGCAAGGTCATGCGGGTGCGGCTGGGAGCCGGACTGCTCGCTGCCGGAGTAGGCCTCGCGGTCTTCAGCCTGGACGCACAGGTGCCGATCGCCGTCGTTATTGCCGGCTGGGCCATGGCCGGACTGGGCATCGGGATGGCGTTCTCTACTCTGTCCGTGCTCCTGTTGGACCGCTCCGCGGACGGGGAAGAAGGCGCCAACAGTTCGGCGCTGCAGATCAATGACGCGGTGGTGCAGTCGCTCTGGCTGGCGCTGGGCAGCATTGCTTTCGCTGCGCTGCTGCCGGTCGCGCCGCTCTGGGGCTTTGCCGCCGCGTTCGGCGGTTCCTTCGTGATTGCCCTGCTGGCGCTGCTCATGACCCGCCGGCTGGCTCCGCCTGCAGGCAGCTGACTTCGCCCGCAGCCGCCTGAAGTGGACCGGGATGCGCCGCCACATCCGTCAGTGCACCGATCCTGCTCTGCCCACCCGCCACGGCTCAAGCTTTCTCCAAGCGCGGCGTCGAAGCTGGACACGTCAACTATTGACGACGCTGGTCCGCTTTGTCCTGAAGGAGGGTCACATGACCATTCACACCAGCACCAGCACCACCAGTCCCACCCGCACGCTCGTACCGGCAGGCATCACCGTCCTGCGGGTCGTCGTTGGCCTGGTTTTCGTTGCCTACGGCTGGCAGAAAATCAGCACCAACACCGTCGCCGGGGTCACCGGCTACTTCACCTCGCTCGGCGTGCCCCTGCCCGAGTTGATGGCTCCCTTTATCGCCTACCTGGAGTTCCTCGGGGGCATCGCGCTGATCCTGGGCCTGCTGACTCGACCGCTGGCCCTGCTGTTCATCTGCGACATGATCGGCGCGGCCATCTTCGCCCACCTGCCCAACGGCTTCTATGTGGAGAACGGCGGCTTCTCCCAGGTGCTGCTCCTCGGATCCGCCGCCCTGGCCATCGCGCTGATCGGCCCTGGATCGTATTCAGTGGACCGGTACCTCTTCGGCCGGAAGGAGTCGAGGGTCTCGGTCTTGGCCTGATCGCCGCCAACCCGAGCAGGGGCAGAGGCGGGAGCTGCTCAGCTTGCACCTCCCGCCTCTGCGTGTCCGGCATCCCCAGAGCCGCCGGTTGCCTGGGTCAGTGCTGCTGGTCCGCCTCAGCGGCAAGGAACCGCTCCACCCGCCGGTCGGGAACCAGCCAGACCGCGGCCACGACGGCAAAGGCCCCCACGCCGAGCAGCGGATGGACGAAGGTCAGCGCAATGCCGGCAATGTAGATGACCGGCGAAGCTTTGCCCTTCCAGTCCCGTCCGGTGGCCCGCGCCAGGCGCCCGTCCCGTCCCTGCTGCCGGATGAGCGTGGATTCCAGCACGAAGTAGGCGATGGCGGCCAGGAGCAGGTTCGTTCCGTAAATGAGCACCGGAACCTGGCGGTAACCCGATTCGTCCATCCAGCGGGTGGTGAAAGGGAAGAGCGAGAGCCAGAACAGCAAGTGCAGGTTCGCCCAGAGCACCATGCCATTCACCTTGCTGACCAGATGGAGCATGTGGTGGTTGTTCCAATAAATCCCGACATACACAAAGCTGAGCAAGTAGCTGAAGAAGCCCGGCAGCACCCCGGCCAGCCCGGCCCACGTCGGCTCTTCCGGCACGTGCAATTCGAGCACCATGATGGTGATGATGATGGCCAGGACGCCGTCGCTGAAGGCCTCCAGCCGGCTCCTGTTCATGTACGCTCCTTCATGCAAGAATCATGGTCGCTGCCCGCCCCGTTGGAAAGCAATGCCCAGCCCGGTGGTCAGGGAGCTAACGACGACGCCGGATGCCGGTTCCGGCGGTACAGCCTCGGACTGACTCCGTGGTGGACCTTGAATGCATGGCTGAAACTGTAGGGCGTGGAGTAGCCAACACGCGCCGCGACCGCTGCTGTGGTGAGCCGGTGGTCTCCGAGCAGCAGGTCGGCGGCCAGATCCAGGCGGTGCTGGCTGAGGCAAGCCATCGGAGGCTGCCCTACACCCGCGCTGAACCTCCGGGCGAAGTTGGCTCGGGAGGTGCCGGCCGCTCGCGCCAGCTTCTCCACCGTCCAGGCATCGCCCGGACTGCGGTGGATGGCCTGCAGCGCGCGCCGGATCAAGGGATCCTGCTGCGCGCATAACCAGCCGGGCTCGGATGAGGACATTTCGTTCTGCGCCCGCCGCAGCATCCTGATGAGCAGCAGATCCAAGAGCCTGTCCAGCGCCGCTGCCGCGCGGGCAACGGCGCGCCAAGTTCATCCAGCAGCAGCCCGACGGCAGGCTCGAGCTGTTCGTTCTGCCGGAGCACGTAGTGTAGGGGCAGGCGGTCCAGCAGCGCTCGGCCGACCTCGCTGGCCGTCAAGTAGGTACCGATCAGCAACGCGTCCCCGCCGTTTGGATCGTTGCCCCACGTCCGTAATCCGCTGTCCAGGAGATCGCTGAAGTCTTCTCCGCCGGGGCCGGTGCAGTGCTGGCCGGGATGGATGATGGCAGTCGGTTCTGCCCCGGGAGCGTGAGCCACCAGGTAGGGCTCGGGGCCTCGGATCAGCATGGCGTCTCCGGCCCGCAGATCCAGCGGAACCCTTCCCTCCCGCAGGATCCAGGCGGAACCGTGCTGCACCACCACGACCGTCAGCGGCGCCTCATCCTCTACTCGGATGCACCACGGCGGGGTCATGAGCGACCGGAGCAGGAACGCATTGCGGGCGCGGGGGCCGGACAACAAGGATTCGAGCGGATCCACGAGCCGAGCCTAGACGATTTCGTATCCACCAGCGACGATAAGCCATTTCCCGCCGCACCTGGTCCGGATGTACTGGGTACGTGACTCTTACCGCAACTGACCTGCTGACCATCGCTGCCGGAACCGGTTCCGCCATTGCCGGAGGCTTCTACACTGCATTTTCCGCCGTCGCCATGCCTGCCTTGCGTTCCCTTTCGGCAGCCGAGGCTGCGCAGACCATGAACAGTATCAACCCGCCATGCGGTCCGTCCGCCCTTCATGACCGTCTTCTTCGGGACCGCCGTCGCCAGCACGGCGGTTGGGGTCGGCGGCCTCGCTGCCGCGGATGCACCGGGACTTGTCCGTGCCGGCGGCGCCGCGCTCTACCTCTCGGGCTTCCTGCTCACCATGGCGTACAACGTGCCACTCAACAACAAGCTCGCAGCCCTGCCTGCGGCCGAAGCGGCAGCGCGTTGGCCCCAGTGGGAGCGGCAGTGGACGCGGAGCAATACGACTCGGGCGCTCGCCTCCGTTGTCGGAGCCGCGCTGATGGTGACCGCCCGGTAAAGGTTTTCTGTCCCTGCCTCCACAGCTGACCGGCCCCTTGGGTTCTCCACAAACCGGCCAGGACAACCGTGTGTCCGCTTACACCCCTCCTAGGTTGGAACACATGTTCAATAGTTTGGTGCCGCCGCCGGAACCCCAACCCCACCCGGCCAGCCGGCACCTCCCGGCGGGCCGCCGCCCGAACCCGAAACCGGTTCCCCGCGCGAGCCTGCCGCGGCCCTGACGCCGGACGCGCAGCAGATCGAGGCCTGGCAGGCCCTCCTCCAAGCCGCGATCGGGAGTGGCGACGCCCTGGACGACGCGGCGCGGATCGACCGGATCCGCGCCTTGGAGAACCTCAAATCCTCCGCCTGCGCACTGCAGGCCGCGGACGCGGTGGCGCTGGACCGCTCCCGCCGCGAAGCCGACGCCGCCGCCGGCATCAAACCCGAGAAACAGGGCCAGGGCGTCGGCCGGCAGATCGCCCTGGCCCGGCGCGAATCCCCCCACCGTGCCGGCCGGCTGCTGGGCATGTCCCGGACCCTGGTCAACGAAATGCCCCACACCTTCGCCGCACTCCAAACCGGCGAACTCAACGAATGGCGCGCCACCATCCTGGTGAAGGAAACCGCCTGCCTCAGCCTCGAGGACCGCGCCGCCGTCGACGCAAGCGTCGCCGGCGACCCCGCAACCCTCGAAGGCGTCGGCAACAAGGAACTCACCGCCCGCGCCCAGCAGGCCGCCTACGCCCTGGACCCGCACGCCCAGGTCAAACGCGCCGCGAAAGCCGAAACCGAACGCTACGTCAGCTGCCGCCCCGCCCCGGACACCATGACCTGGGTCAGCGCCCTGCTGCCGGTCAAGGCCGGCGTCGCCGTCCACGCCGCCCTGACCCGCGAAGCCGACAGCCTCCGCGCCCGCGGCGACCAGCGCAGCCGCGGCCAAATCATGGCCGACACCCTCGTCGAACGCGTCACCGGCAAAACCGCCGCGCAACCGGCCAACTACGAAATCCAGCTCGTCATGACCGACCGCACCCTCCTCCAAGGCGCCACCGAACCGGCCCACCTCACCGGCTACGGCATCGTTCCCGCCCAATACGCCCGCAACCTCCTCCGCGGCACCAACACCACCACCAGCAGCCAGGACCCGCCACCGGCAGACGCCGGCGCCCCGGTGATTGGCGGCCCGGGAACCGGCAGCGCCGCCCCGCCCCTGGCCATGCAGGACACCGCCCCACCCCGGCCGCTCATCTCTCCGGCACCGGAGAACCCGCCGGCAGCACCACAGGAAGCCAACCGGCCGGACCTGCCTGATACGGACTTCAAGGTATGGGTCCGCCGGCTCTTCACCGCCCCGGGCACCGGACAGCTCGTCGGCATGGACTCCCGCGCCCGGCTCATGCCCGCCGGCCTGCGCCGCTTCATCCAGGCCCGCGACGCGATCTGCCGCACCCCCTGGTGCGACGCCCCCATCCGCCACTTCGACCACATCATCGCCTTCAACGACGGCGGAGAAACCAGCGCCGCCAACGGCGAAGGCTACTGCGAAAACTGCAACCTCACCAAAGAAGCCAACGGCTGGCAAGCCCGCGAAATACCCGCAGACCGCCACACCGTCGAAATCACCACCCCCACCGGACACACCTACACCTCCACCGCCCCCGCCCTCCCCGGAACCCCACCAGGTCAATCCGAAGCCGCCAGCAAAGCCGCCGGAATGCCCGCATGGTGACTGCGGCCGCAGGAAGCCTGATCGTCGATACCGAAGGGGCCGGACACCAAGCTTCCCGGGTAGGTTTTGGCACTTTCCCCCATGTTTGCCTAAGCCTCCGAGGTCTACGATGTGGCTGTCACTACCGCGACGAGCCCCGCGCGGCCGGCCATCTGCCCGACCGAACTGCGGCACGCCTTTCGAGGCACCGGGTTCAATCCACAGCTCTCCCTCGGGACCCATCATGAAAACCCTGTCACGTACCTGTACGGCGGCTGGCTTTGCCGCCCTGCTCACCTTCGCCGGAACCGCTGCGGCCCACGCCGCCAGCGCCACTGTTCCGGATGAAGGAACCCTCCTGGCCGATGGGGCCGGCTTCACCGTCTCCATCGAGATCCAATGCGATAGCGGCTGGACCGCCAACGTCATCGCAGACGCTGCCCAGACGGTCGACGGCAACCGCGTTGCCACCGGAGGCGGCGGCTCGAGCACCATCGAGTGCGACGGCGGTGCAGCAACCGTCGAAGTGGCCATACTGGCCGCTGGCGACTACCTCGCGTTCACTGAAGGCGACGCTGTACTGCGGATCTTCATGATCACCTGCGGTACGGCAACCTGCGAGCAGGTCATCGAAGCAGGCGAGATCGAACTCACAGAGGATTAACCCCAACTGGCCCTTCGGCTGCGGCTATGCCTAGGGTGGCGATGAACCCGTTTCCCCGCCACCCAGGAGTCGCCGCATGTCACGGATCGCCATTATTGGAGGACACGGCAAGGTCGCACTGCACCTGGCCCGGATCCTTTCCGGCCAGGGCCACCAGGTCAGCTCGCTCATCCGTAAGCCGGAACAGGTTCCGGACATCGAGGCAACGGGCGCGACGGCGGTGATTGCCGACGTCGAACACCTCACCACCGCCGAACTTGCCGATGTCCTCCGCGGACACGACGCTGTGGTCTGGTCGGCTGGCGCGGGCGGCGGCAATCCGGCACGCACCTATGCCGTGGACCAGGACGCCGCCATTCGTTCCATGGATGCGGCGCCGCAGGCCGGCATCCGCCGGTACATCATGGTCTCCTACTTCACCGCCGGGACCGACAGGGTGCCGGAGGACGATTCCTTCTACCCGTACGCGCAGGCCAAGGCGGCCGCGGACGAGTACCTTCGCGGCACGGACCTGGACTGGACCATCCTCGGCCCCGGGCGGCTCACCCTGGAGCCGGCCACCGGCCGGATCGAAACCGGGGCGGCTGCGGAGAAGGGCGACATCAGCCGGGAAGACGTGGCACAGGTGGCCGCTGCTGTTCTGGACCGCCCGGACACAACGGGCAAGTTCATCGCCTTCAACAACGGCCCCACGCCGATCGACGAGGCCTTGGCCAGCCTGCGCTGATTTCCGTCTGCGCCGCTTCCGGGCGGCTTAGGTTATGCCGCCGGCTCCAGGACACGGAGCCGGCACGCCAGATGCAGCGGGTCCGACTGCCGCGGCAGGTGCTCCTGCCGGGCCACGCTCTTCAGGTCCTCCAGGGCGGTTCCCTGTACGCGGGCGGCGGAGAGGTCGACCAGAATGTCCATGCCAGGCGACAACAAGTTGGTTCGCCGGGCAACAGCGTAGAGCGCCCGCAGGTTCTCCGGTGTCAGCGTTCCGCCCACCTGGATTCGGGCTGACTGCAATTCGGTATCGAGCCGCACAAGTACTTTGATTTTCCGCCCGGAGGCGGCCTCGAATTCCGCCCTGTCGGTAGCCAAACGGCGGTCTGCGCGCCCTGAGACTTGGTCCTTCGTCATGGTCCTGGTGGCCGTCATACCCGTCCTTTTCATCATGCGCCCCCTGCGCCTGGCGCTGTACGCCACCGTGGGCCGCCCCGAACGGACGACCCACGGTTTTCTCCGCAGCGGGGACCGGAAGGGCACCACTTCTTCCGCCCCATACGGAATTTCGGGTCTGTCTCAAGCGCAACCGGTTTCCCCCACCGGCCCCCGAAGCGCGCCACCTACAGCTTGGGTGCTTGCGGCAACGAGCGGCAGGGTCCAAAGTCCCGCATTTCATGGCCCACGTCACAGAGGCTGTATCCGCCCTCGTCAGCAGGGGTGCCCGCGGCCGGATGGCGTATTCGGTTGACACGGCACGAAAGCGTGGCCTTAGCTGTAGGCACAGAACGCAGGGAACCGCCCGCGCAGGAGCAGGAAGCAATACGGTACCGGCGCTCCGGGCCAGGGCCTTGGGAGGGTCGCCGCGCGGCGGCCGAATGGGTAGTTGGGGGAAGCAATGCCGTTGGTGGCGGGGACGACGGACCCTCTATGCTGACGCGCGACGTGCATGCAGCCGCCCTCGACATCGCTTCGGCTATCGACGTTGAAACCACGCTGGAACGCCTCGTTGACTCCACCCGGCGGCTGCTCGGCGCTGCCTCAGTCGATGTGCACCGTGCCCACACGGAGGATGGGCGCCCCCATATCGCTCCGCTGCCCGTTCCGGACCCACTCCATAACGACGGCGGTGTTCCCGCCTATGAGCCAGCGGCCGCCGAGTTGACGGGCGGCAAGTCCCTCCTGGCCGCGCCGCTCATCGTGCCGGCAGGCCAGTACGGCTGGCTGCATGTCGGCCGCAGGCTCGGCGGCGGCAGCTTCACCGAAGAGGACGAGGCCACGTTGCTCTGCCTGGCGTCCGCCGGTGGCGTGGCCCTGGCCAACGCATTGCATTTCGAGGCCATGCGCGGCTGGCTCCGCGCGTCGGCCGAGCTCGGCATGCACCTGCCCCTGAATTTCCAGGACGCCCGGAACGCCATCGTCAACCAGGCGTTGTCGCCGTCCACTGCGGCGCTGGCCGCCTATGTCTTGCCGACCTCGGACCGGAGCTTCGCCCGCTGCGAGGCCGCCGCCGGAGGGCGCGCTCCCCTGGTCCTCCGGAAGGTCCTGAACCTCTCGGATTCCATCGCCGCCGCGGTCCTCGAATCCGGCCTTCCCGCCGTCTGCCAAACGTCCGACCTGGTCGGCGAGCAGCAGGCCGACGGCCTCGGCGAAGCGCTGCTCGCGCCGCTGATGCCGCACGGCGGCGAACCGGGCCTGCTGATCCTCTGCCGCGAGTCCGGAGCCAGCCCCTTCCAGCCGCTGGAACTGGAGCTGGCCGGAGCCTTCTGCAACCATGCCGCGCTGAGCCTGGAGCTGGCCCAAAGCCAGCGGCTGCGTGAACAGTTGGTGCTCTTTGCGGACCGCGACCGAATCGCGCGGGACCTTCACGACGTCGTGATCCAGCGCCTGTTCGCAGCCGGACTCAGCATCCAAAGCCTGCGCCGCTACACCGGGGACGAAGCCGCGCACCAACGGATTGCCGAGGTCACCCAGGAGCTGGACGAGGCGATCCTCGAGCTGCGGGACACGATCTACTCCCTCCAGGCCGACAGCGACCAGGCCTTGAGCAGCCGCCTCTTCCGCACCTTGCAGGAGGGGACCAGCGGGCACGCCGCCAAGCCGCGGCTGGAAATCACCGGTCCGGTGGACTCCGTCATCCCGCACTACATCGCGGAGCATCTGCTTGCCGTGGCCACCGAAGGAGTCAGCAATGCCGTGCGGCACTCGGCAGCCGCCGCAATCGACGTCTCGATTGCAGTGGAAGACCACACCGTCCGGCTGCGCATCGAGGACGACGGCTGTGGCTTCGAAGCACCGGTCCGGCGCAGCGGTCTGGCCAATATGGAGCAGCGTGCCCTCGACCTGGACGGAAATTTCGAAGTTCGGACCCGGCCGGGCGAAGGCACCCGGCTGACGTGGACCGTCCCCCTGCCGCACCGGGAACCCGATCCGGACAAAGAATAGCCGCGCCGGCCACTCGGTCAACCATGGGTCCGTCGTGCGTTGGTCTTTACCGGGAACCGTGGCCCGGCGCTCAGTGCGCGTACGATGGCTCCAGACCGTAAGGAGCAAGCTTGGCCGAAGCACAGCAGGATTCTGAACGCCGCGGAGAACGCGGATCCGGGCCGACGGACGGGAAGCAGGCAGGAGACCGGCAGGCAGGCGATCTGGAGGCCGGCCGCCGGGAGGCCGGACCATCGGCGGACCGGCTGCGCGAGGTGGCCGAGCAGTCCTTCGGCTTGGAGGCGCTCCGGGAGGGGCAGCTCGAGGCGATGGAGGCCGTGGCGGCCGGTCGCGACGTGCTGGCGGTCATGCCGACCGGGCATGGGAAGTCCGCCATTTACCAAGTTCCCGGGATAGCGTTGCCGGGCACCGCCGTCGTTGTTTCCCCGCTGATTGCCCTGCAGTTCGACCAGCTGGACGCGATCAATGAGGACCTCGGCGCGGAGCGCGCCTTCGCCATCAATTCGCACGTTCGGGTGAAGGCTGAGCGCGCGGCGTGGGACGCGGTGGAGGACGGGGAAGCGAAGTTCGTGTTCCTGGCGCCGGAGCAGCTGGCTCGGGAAGAGACCATGGACCGGCTCGCGCGGCAGGATATTTCGCTGTTCGTGGTGGACGAGGCGCACTGCATTTCCTCGTGGGGCCACGATTTCCGGCCGGACTATCTGACCCTGACGTCGGTGGTGAAGCGGCTGGGGCACCCGCCGGTCGTCGCGCTGACGGCCACGGCCTCGCCGCACACCCGTGCCGAGATCGTTGACCGGCTGGGCATGCGCGAGCCCTTCACCATCGTGCACAGCTTCGACCGGCCCAACCTGAACCTGCAGGTGCAGCGGCACCACCGGGAGCAGGACAAGCGCCAGGCCGTGCTGGAGGAAGTGCTGGAGCTGCGCGGACCGGGGCTGCTCTATGCCGGCACGCGGAAGGACACCGAGTGGTACGCCGCCGAGCTGGCCGAACGCGGCCTGCGCGCGGATGCCTACCATGCCGGCCGCAAGGCCAAGGACCGCGAGGCGATCCATGAGCGCTTCCGCGACAACGAGGTGGACGTCGTCGTCGCCACGACCGCCTTCGGCATGGGCATCGACAAACCCGATGTGCGCTTCGTGATCCACGCGGACATCACGGATTCGCTGGACAGCTACTACCAGGAGATCGGCCGCGCCGGCCGGGACGGGGAGCCGGCCCGCGCCATCCTGCACTACCGCTCCGAGGATCTGGGCATGCAGCAGTTCTTCGTTGGCGGCGCGCCGGATCCGGAAGACCTGGAGGTTGTCTTCACCGCTCTGCGGGAGCATGGTCCGGCCCGGCCCGCCAAGCTGGCCGAGCATACCGGCCTCTCCACCCGGCGCCAGTCGCGCGTGCTCAACCTGCTTGAGCACAGCGGCAGCATCGCTGCCAACCGGAAGGGCTACCGCGCGGTCGGTGGCGCTTCTGTGCAGGACGCTGTGGCCAAAGCGCTGGAGGAGGCCGAGTCCCGCCGCAAGATCGACAAGTCCCGGATCGAGATGGCCCGAGGCTACGCGGAGACGGAGACCTGCCGCCGCGACTGGCTGCTGAACTACTTCGGCGAGGAGACGGACGGCTACTGCGGCAACTGCGACAACTGCGAGGAGGGCTCCAAGGCGGAGGCGATGGCTCACGAGGCTGCCATGCCGGAGGGCTACGAGATCCAGCAGCCGGTCAGGCACCGCGAATGGGGCCCGGGCATCATCATGGGCACGCAGCCGGACCGCATCACGATTTTGTTCGAGTCGGTCGGCTACAAGGACCTCGCGCTGAAGGCGATCGAGTCGGACGAGGGGCTGCTGACCCACGAAACGGTGCACGACGGCGGGGACGCAGCCTAACCGGACACCGGAACAGCGGACACGGAACCCGAAGTGGGCCCGAGCGGCCCGGAGGAACGCGCTGCGCTACTCCGTTTCAGGGGCGCCGGCCCCTTCGGCCGAAGCCGGCGACGCCGCCTTCGCCCGCAACTGCTCGTCCAGGAACGCCAGGACTTTCGGTCCCGCCGGATCGATCAAATGGCCGCCCTCGACGATCTCATGCACCGACCCGGGGATGAGGTCTGCCAGCACCTCGTCGACGGCTCGGAACGGGGCGGGAGACGTAGCGCCGGAGACCACCAGGACCGGCTTGCGCAGCTGCGTGATGATGCCTTCATCCGGCCGGCTGGATCCGCCCTTCAGCTCCGCCAGGATCGCGGGCGCATTGTCCAGCACCATGCTGCGAAGGTCGTCCGGCAGCCGGGACCAGTCTTTGTCGCCGAGCACCTCGCGGTAGAAGCAGTCGGCTCCTGCTTCCGGTCCCCCGGCCTTGGCCGCCAGGAAGACATTGTCCACCAACGCGGCCTCCCAGGCATGCGCCTCGGCCGTGAGTGTCAGGATCGCCGGTTCCAACAGGACCAGGGCCTTGACCAGCCCTGGGTAGCGTTCCACCAGGTTGACCGCGATCTCCCCGCCGTAGCTGCGGCCGATGACGATCGCTGGTGTGGCGTGGAGCTCCTGCAGCAACGCGGCGGCATCGTCGGCATGCTCCTCGACCGAGGTCAGCTCGTAGGGGTCCGGCCGCTCGCTGCGGGTGCAGCCCCGCCGGTCATAGACGATGGTCCGTCCGTGGGAAGCCAGCTCCTGGACGGCATCTCCCCAGACTTTGGCTGAACTGCCGGTGCCGTGGATGCACAGGATCGGCGTGCCCTCCCCATGCTCCTCGTAGTACAGGGACACACCTTTGACGCGCAGCTCACTCATAGTCCGACCCTACGCGGCATCGAATCCGCGGTCCATGGAGGACTGGGAACGGGGGGCGGCCGGCAGTGCGACGGCGGGGCCGCGGCTGGCAGTGCGACGGCGGACGTTTGGGCACCTTGCCCCAGGCGTCCGCCGTCGTACTGCGCTGGCTACATCGCGAAGGAGTAGGTCCCCGCGGCCAGCACCATAGCGCCGAGCACAACAACCACCGCGTTGGCGATATTGCGCTGCTTATCAGGATTCATCCGGCGCCACTTGCGGCGCAGGCGTCGATAATTCATTCAGTTCCCCAACTGTTCTGCACTGTCCCGTAGGAGACCCGGCCGGCCTGAGGGGCCGGGCACGTACTGACCCGATTTTTGGGGGATCTGGTACCACGTACGTGCCCGGCGTTTTCAGGACTGAGAGCCTCCCAGTACTAGAGCGCACTGAGGCACGAAAAATGGAAGAAACACAACGTTCCCCAACGTTCCCCAACTTGCCCGCAGCTCGTCCGGTATGAACGTACCGTCCGCGCTGTAAGTAAAACGATAACCCATCGGCTGCCCCCATGTGAACAGGAAGTGAATGTGTTTCCGGTCCGGCATCAGCCAAGGAAGCAGAAGACCCCCGCCAGTCTCGGAGCGGGGGTCTTCGCAGCGGCACCTCAGCGGATGCAATGGGGGAACGCATCCGCCGGGCCAGGCCAGCGTCTTTGGGGGTATTTCGCGGCCGCTTGTGCCGGAGCCATCTTGCCATCTCGCGGGAGGCACCGAAAGCAATTGTTACGACGGCGCGTAACCTTACTCGCCAGTCGCTCAATGTGCCGCTAGCCGTAGACAGCCGGATATCCCCTGCGCTCGCGCGTGAACGAGGGCTAAACGTATATCCAACGCGAGGTGGAATAACCGTCCGGATGGCCGGAAATGAGTGGCCGACATCACAGGCGGCGTTCCTGCGCGGTCAGGGAGTGAAGAGCCTGCGCACCACTTCCCCGCCGGCCAACGCATCGAGCCCTTCGTTGATTTCGGCCAGCGGCCGGGTGTCGGTGTGCAGCAGCTCCACCGGCAGCCGCCCCTCGCGCCAGTGCTCCAGGTACTGGGGGATGTCGCGGGCAGGAACGGCGTCGCCCATGTAGGAGCCGAGCAGGCGCTTGCCCGCCCCGGCGAACTGCAGCGCCGGCACGCTCAGCTCCTGGTCAGGGTGCGGCAGGCCGACGGCG
>NZ_ANPE02000136.1 GCF_000328305.2 Arthrobacter crystallopoietes BAB-32
GGTGCTGCAGCCCCGCGAACGTGGCGGGCAGCCAGTCCAGCCGTTCCGCCCGCCATTGCCCGCCGTCCTGGTCCTGGCTGAACTGCACGCGGACCATGAGCCCTTCGGTGTTCAGGATGTCCGGCGTGGCGTGCGCGGCCAGCGTGTTGCCCAGGCCGTAGGCGATCCACGTGTCCGCGTACTTCTCCACCGGCTGCACCGAATGGCTGTGGTGGCCGTACAGCATGCTGAATTCGCCGCTGTCCGCCAGCGTGTGCGCCACGTCCTGCTGGTGGGCGTTCGCATAGTTGGTGTATTCGTCGCCGGCGTGCATCGCGCCAAGTACGACGTCGGCACCTTCCTCCCGCGCCTGCCGCGCCTTCGCGATCATGGTCTCCGTGTCCAGCCTGTCCACCTGCCACGGCTCATCCGGCACCAGCCCGTTCAGGGAGAAGGTCCCGGTCACCACGGCGATCCGGGCTCCGGGCGTGTCAAGCACCAGCACGTCGTCCGCGTCGTCGGCGCTGCGGTACGAGCCGGTGTGCTCCAGCCCGCGTTCGTCGAGTGCGTCCAGCGTCCGTTCCAGCCTGGCAGTCCCGGAGTCGAAGGTATGGTTGCTGGCGGTGGTGCAGGCGTCATAACCCACGGCCTTGGCCGCATCGAGGATCTGCGGCGGCGCGTTGAACGCCGGATAGCCCGAGTACGGTCCGCCGGCCTCGGCCAACGGGGTTTCCAGTTGGCAGAGGGCTAGGTCCGCGCCGGCGAGGTATTCCTGCTGCCCGGTGAGCATCGGGGTGAAGTCCAGCCCGTCCCCGCCCGCCGCCGAGGCGTCCCGCCCGGCCTGCCCCCACAGCGGCTCATGCAAGAGCAGGTCACCGGTCATCACCACGGTGGCGCAGCGGATCCCGGGCAGTCCGGTCCGGCTCCGTCGGTCACCTTCGGGGACGGAGATAACGACGGCGAAGCCCCCTGAGCCGGTCCGCTCCCCTCGTGGGCGGTGCCGGAGGCAGCCTGGCTGGTGCCCTCGCCCGCGGAAAGCGGCCGCCCGCCGTCGTCGGCCACCACCCCGCAGCCGGATGCCGTTGCCAGAACGGCGACCAGTAACAGGGCCCGTAGCACCACTCCTGTCCGCAGCGCGCTGGTAGGCCGCAGCGCCCCCGCGTGCCCCACGACCTCGCCACTCCTGGGTCCCCGTTTGCTGTCTCCCATGGCGCCAGGATCCCCCTTCCGCATACAGCAGACGCCCGGAACCGCAGCCTACTGCGGTACCCGGGCGTCGCCGTCGTTAGCCTGTTTTACCAGCCGCGCTCGGCGAGGCGGTGCGGCTGCGGGATGTCGTCGACGTTGATGCCGACCATGGCTTCGCCCAGGCCGCGGGAGACCTTGGCGATCATGTCCGGATCATCGTAGAAGGTGGTGGCCTTCACGATGGCCGCGGCGCGCTCGGCCGGGTTGCCGGACTTGAAGATGCCGGAGCCGACGAAGACACCGTCGGCGCCGAGCTGCATCATCATCGCGGCGTCGGCGGGGGTGGCGATGCCGCCGGCAGTGAAGAGCACGACCGGCAGCTTGCCGGTTTCCGCGATCTCCTTGACCAGCTCGTAGGGGGCCTGCAGCTCCTTCGCCGCGACGTAGAGCTCATCCTCGGCCATCGAGGTCAGCCGGCGGATGTCGGCGCGGATCTGGCGCATGTGGGTGGTCGCGTTCGAGACGTCGCCGGTGCCGGCCTCGCCCTTGGAGCGGATCATCGCCGCGCCCTCGTTGATGCGGCGCAGGGCTTCGCCCAGGTTGGTGGCACCGCAGACGAAGGGAACGGTGAACTTCCACTTGTCGATGTGGTTGGTGAAGTCGGCCGGGGTCAGGACCTCGGACTCGTCGATGTAGTCCACGCCCAGGGACTGGAGCACCTGCGCCTCGACGAAGTGGCCGATGCGGGCCTTGGCCATCACCGGGATGGACACGGCCTCGATGATGCCGTCGATCATGTCCGGATCGGACATGCGGGAGACGCCGCCCTGCGCGCGGATGTCGGCGGGTACGCGCTCAAGCGCCATCACGGCCACGGCGCCGGCATCTTCGGCGATGCGTGCCTGTTCGGGAGTGACGACGTCCATGATGACGCCGCCCTTCAACATCTCCGCCATGCCGCGCTTGACCCGGCTGCTGCCGGTTACGGGCGCGTGGGTTGAAGTTGCTTCGCTGCTGGACACAAAAAGCCCCTTGGTATCGGTGTAAAGAGTACATCTCATCATACGCCGCCCAACGGTGCGCCAGCTCACGGTATGACGGCGTCTGAAGCGGCGTCCCGCGCGGGTATCAGCCGGCGGCGTGAACCTGCCGGTAGACGGTCCCGATCCGCTGCGCCACCGTCAGCAGCGAGGCCGCCGCCAGCAGCACCAGCACCGTGAGCAGTACGACCGGAGGCAGGCCGAGCCCGGTGAAGCCGGTGAAGACCAGCACCGCGACCAGGCGCTCGGAACGTTCGGCAATTCCGACGTCGGCAGTACAGCCAAGGGATTCGGCTTTGGCCCGTGCGTAGGAGACGAGCATGCCCAGGACCAGGCACACCAGCGCCGCCACCGCGATGGCGGTGTTGGCTCCGCCGGTGAAGAACCAGATGGACACACCGGCGAAGACGGACGCGTCCGACAGCCGGTCCAAGGTGGAATCCAGGAAGCTGCCCCAGCGGCTGCTGCGGTCCTGCATGCGGGCCATCAGGCCGTCCACCATGTCCGAGAACACGAAGACCGTGATGACCACGGTCCCCCAGAACAGTTCACCCAGCGGATAGAAAATGAGCGCCCCCAGGCATACGCCCAGCGTTCCCACCACGGTCACGGCATCCGGCGATATGCCCCAGCGCAGCAGCAGTTTGGCCACAGGCGAGAACAGGCGGCCGAAGAAGCCGCGGGCGTATTTGTTGAGCATCCGCTGCCCCGTTACCCGGCCGGCCAGGCCTGCGCCACCTGCAGGCGCACCTCGTCCAGGGTCTGGGTGATGGCCTTGGTCTGGGCGATGATCGGCAGGAAGTTGCCGTCCCCGCCCCAGCGCGGCACGACGTGCTGGTGCAGGTGTGCCGCCACGCCCGCTCCCCCGGTCACGCCTTGGTTCATCCCGAGGTTGAAGCCGGTGGGGTTGGCCACCTTGCGCAGCACCCGCATCGCCGTTTGGGTCAGTTCGGCGAACTCGGCCGTTTCCTCAACGGTGATGTCCGTGTAGTCCGGAACGTGCCGGTACGGGCAGATGAGCAGGTGCCCCGGGTTGTACGGAAAGAGGTTGAGCACCACGTAGTTGAACCGGCCGCGGTAAACGATCAGCGACTCCTCGTCGCTTCGACCCGGGGCCACGCAGAACGGGCATTCGTCCTGGCCCTTGAACTGGTGCTGGCCGCCCTTGACGTACGCCATGCGGTGCGGCGTCCACAGCCGCTGGAAGGCGTCAGGCACGCCGGGCAGCTCGAAGTCGTCCAGTTCGGGTCCACCGGCGTGGCTTGCCTCTGCGGGAGTCCCGGCGCCGGCAGGCAGGCCGTCTGCTGCGCCGGGCTCCTGCGGCTGCGGGCTCACGGCTGGTCTTCCCTGTTGCGCACGGCCGCGACGATCCGCTGCACGGCCTCATCGACGGGAACGCCGTTGTCCTGGCTGCCGTCACGGAAGCGGAACGATACGGCGCCTGCCTCGGCGTCCTCGCCGCCGGCGATCAGGACGAAGGGGATCTTCTCCTTGCTGGCGGTGCGGATCTTCTTCGGGAAGCGGTCCGACCCCAGGTCCGCCTCCGCCCGGATGCCCTGCGCACGCAGCTTCGCCACGACGTCGGAAACGTAGTCGTTGAAGGCGTCCGCAACCGGGACGGCGACAACCTGCACCGGAGCCAGCCACGCCGGGAAGGATCCGGCGTAGTGCTCGATCAGCACGCCCATGAACCGCTCCACGGACCCGAACAGGGCGCGGTGGATCATCACGGGCCGCTGCCGGGAGCCGTCCGCAGCCTGGTATTCGAGTTCGAAGCGCTCGGGCAGGTTGAAGTCCAGTTGGATGGTGGACATCTGCCAGGTCCGGCCGATCGCGTCCCGTGCCTGGACTGAAATCTTCGGCCCGTAGAAGGCTGCGCCGCCCGGATCCGGGACCAGTTCCAGCCCGGAGGCTTCGGCTACTTCGGCAAGCGTGCGGGTGGCTTCTTCCCAGGCTTCATCCGAACCGACGAACTTCTCCGGGTCCTTGGTGGAGAGCTCGAGGTAGAAGTCCTCCAGGCCGTAGTCCTTGAGGAGGTCGAGGACGAAGTTCAGGGTGGTGGTCAGTTCGTCCTTCATCTGCTCGCGGGTGCAGTAGATGTGGGCGTCGTCCTGGGTCATCCCGCGGACGCGGGTCAGGCCGTGGACGACGCCGGACTTTTCGTACCGGTAAACCGAGCCGAACTCGAATAGCCGCAGCGGCAGTTCCCGGTAGGAACGCCCGCGCGAGCGGAAGATCAGGTTGTGCATCGGGCAGTTCATCGGCTTGAGGTAGTAGTCCTGGCCCGGCTTGACGACATCCCAGGTCTCCGGGTCCCGGGTCTCGTCGATGTGCATGGCCGGGAACATCCCCTCCTTGTACCAGTCCAGGTGTCCCGAGATCTCGTACAGGTGGCCCTTGGTGATGTGCGGCGTATACACGAACTCATAGCCGGCAGCCTCGTGCCGCTGGCGGGAGTAATCCTCCATGGTCCGCCGGATGATGCCGCCCTTGGGGTGGAACACCGGCAGGCCGGAGCCCAGTTCGTCCGGGAAGGAGAACAGGTCCAGCTCCGCGCCCAGCTTGCGGTGGTCGCGGCGTTCTGCCTCGGCCAGACGCTCCTGGTAGGCCTTCAGGTCTTCCTTGGTCGGCCAGGCGGTGCCGTAGATGCGCTGCAGCTGCTTGTTCTTTTCGCTGCCGAGCCAGTACGCCGCGGCGCTGCGCGTCAGTGCGAAGGCGTTGGAGATCAGCTTGGTGTTGGGCAGGTGCGGGCCGCGGCAGAGGTCGCACCAGATGGTGTCGCCGCTCTTGCGGTCGACGTTGTCGTAGATGGTGATCTCGCCGGCGCCAACCTCGACGCTTGCCCCCTCGCCGGCCTCTTCGGCGTCTGATTTCAGCCCGAGCAGGATCAGCTTGTAGGGCTCATCGGCCATCGCCTCGCGCGCCTCGTCCTCGGTGACGACCCGGCGGGCGAACTTCTGGTTCTGGTTGACGATCTTGAGCATCATTTTCTCAAGCGTCTTGAGGTCTTCCGGAGTGAAGGGTTCCTCGACGTCGAAATCGAAGTAGAAGCCGTCCTTGATGTACGGGCCGATGCCCAGCTTGGCGTCGGGGCGCAGCTGCTGCACCGCCTGTGCCATCACGTGGGCGGTCGAGTGGCGCAGCACGTTCAAGCCGTCCGGGGAGCTGATGGTGACTGACTCCACGCTTGCGCCTTCGGGCAGCGGCCGGTCAAGGTCGCGCAGTTCG
Source organism: Arthrobacter crystallopoietes BAB-32 (assembly GCF_000328305.2). Lineage (GTDB taxonomy): Bacteria > Actinomycetota > Actinomycetes > Actinomycetales > Micrococcaceae > Crystallibacter > Crystallibacter crystallopoietes_A. The sequence continues at coordinate 5,436 of NZ_ANPE02000136.1, forward strand.
CCGTCGACGCGCATCACGACCACATCGCGCCGGTCCGCGAAAAACTCGGCTCCGGTAGTGCCCGTCGTCACCTTGTTCTCTTCGCCGTCGACGATGAGGGTGATGGTTTGGGGCGCTGACACAGAGGTCTCCTTCGGTTGGCGAATGCTCTCGATGCGCCACCGTACGTTGGGTGCCGCGAGCCTCTTTGATGTTATCCGCTGATATTGAGCCCAACCAACATTGAGCGTTCAGGCAACTGCAGTGTTGGCTGCTCGTTTTCGGGACCGCCCTGGCGCCTGCCGGGCAGCGGCAACGTCCCGTGCTGTGCCAGGTCCCATGCATTGGAAGCCTGCAGGCTGATGCCGCGCGGACCGGTCCTGCGGGTGGTTCCTTGGATCAATAGCAGCTTCGTGCCGAACAGCAAAGGTCCGGCCTTTTCCTGGGCCTCGTGGAAGAACGTGCAGTCGACGCAGCCGGTGCCGTCGTCCACGCTGATGAACACCACGCGCCGTCCGCCGCGCATTGGCGGCGTCTGGGTGGCTACCCTGATGCCGGCGACCAGGACCTCGGTGCCGCTGCGCAGGGAGAGGAGGTCCTTGGCGTGGGTGGCCCCCAGTTCCTCCAGCAGCGGGGCATAGCTGTCCATCAGGTGCGCGCTGACATCCACCGCCATCAAATCCAGCTCGGTCCGTACCTTCTCCAGTGTGCTGGGTTCGGGCAACTGCGTCTTCAGATTGCGCAGTTCAAGGTCGCCCAGTGGCAGCGCCAGCTGGCCATCCATCGGTTCATACTTGCGCGGAACCGGCCTGGCCGGAGGTTTGTCCAGGTGGTGGACGATGTCTGCCCGAGTAGCGGTGCCTGCGCGGCCGGCCGTGCGGTTGAGCTCGTCGAAGGCGCCGAGCTGTCCCAGCCGCTTCAAGGTCGGCCTGCTGATTTTGGCCCGGGCACGCAGATCCGCCAGGGAATCATAGGGCTGGCCGCGGACGATCCGCTTGAGTTCAGCAGCCGACATACCGTAGATCCCCGCAAGGCTCAGGCGGATGCCCAATTTCCCTTCTCCGTCATCGCCGGAAGGTGCGCGCTCGACGCGATACTTGTCGGTACTGCGGTTGATATCCAGCGGCAGGATCGGAATCCCCATCCGGCGTGCCTCGGCTACCAGCAGCCGGCGCGGGTACATGCCCGGGTCATGCTCCCACAAGCCTGCCAGGAAAGCCTCCGGATGGTGGGCCTTCAGCCAGGCCGACTGGTAGGTGGGAACGGCGAATGCCGCGCCGTGGGCCTTGCAGAATCCGAAGCTGCCGAATGACTTGAGCGTGTTCCACACCTTATCGACGGTTTCGGAGGAGTAGCCGCGTTCAAGACTCTTCCGCCGGAAGTATTCCTCCACCGCGGGCTCTGCCGTCTCATCGCCCAGGAGCCGGCGGTATTCATCTGCCTTGGCCAGTCCGCAGCCGGTAAAGACATCGAAGGTCCTCAGGACCTGCTCGTGGAAAACCGTCACGCCATGGGTTTCCCTCAAGGCAGGTTCCAGGTCCGGATGCGGATAGTTTTCCGGTGCCCAGCCATGCCGGTGCTCAAGGAACGGGCGGACCATGTCGGACTTCATCGGTCCGGGCCGGAAGAGCGAAATGTCAATAATCAGGTCGTTGAAGTTCCGCGGCGCCATTTTTCCAACCAGCTCGCGCTGGCCCGGGGATTCGATCTGGAAGCAACCGAGAGTGTAGGTGCTGCGGATGAGCTCATATGTAGGTTCGTCATCGAGAGGCACGGCTTCCAGGTTGATGCGTCCGTCGTCGGCAATATAGTCCGGGCCTCCGCTGGCGGCGCCGGGATGTTTGCCGGCAGCGGCAACCGCGGCCTTGTCCGGATGGATGCGGGCGATCTCTTCCAAGGCAAAGGCCATGGAGCTCTGCATCCGTACACCGAGTACATCGAGCTTGAGCATGCCCATGGGGTCCATGTCGTGCTTGTCGAACTGGCTCATCGGCAACCCCAGTCCGCTGGGCTGGACGGGTGTGCGGTCCAGCAGGGTTTCGTCCCCCAGGATCACACCGCACGGATGCATGGAGATATGCCGGGGCAGCCGGTCCAGCCGCTCGGTCACATCCACCAGCAGATCCAGCTGCCGGTTCTGCTCCACCTGGGCGGAAAAGTCCCGCAGCTCGGGCTTCTCGTCCATCGCCTCGCGGAATTTCCGCGCGGAAAAGCGCCACAGCTGCTTGGCGATACCGTCGATCTCCGCTTCCTCAAGGCCCAGGGCCAGTCCGGCATCACGGACGGCCCCACGCGCCCGGTAACCGTTCTGCATGCTCATCAGCGTGACCCGCTTCGCGCCGAACCGCTTGAAGATCTGCTGATAGACGTTATGCCGCTCGGCGCTCTCGACATCGATGTCGATATCCGGCAGGGTGGACCGGTCCCGGGAAAGGAACCGCTCGAAAATCAGCCCGTGGTCCAGCGGATTGACATGGCTGATATTGAGCAGGTAGTTCACCAGGCTGGAGGCCCCGGAGCCCCGCGCCGCTGCCCTTACCCCCATACTGGTGATCATCTTGGACACTTCGGCCACGGTGAGGAAGTACGAGGCGAAACCGAGCCTGGTGATAATGCCCAGCTCATGGTTGAGTCTGTCCCTGAGCTCATGCTCCGCCTTGCCGCTGATTCCGGGAAACCGGCGGCCGATGGCCCCTTCGCAGCGCTGGACCAGCTCCACCACGGGGTCCTGCTCGATTCCGATAACGGACGCTTCGGGAACAACAGGCTGTTTGTAGCCCATGTCCTGGACCGGGTCGATCCGGCATCGGTCTGCAACGGCGCCGGTCGTGGCCAGCAGGCGGCGGGCACCAGCCGCGCCGGTGCCCGCTTCATGGGCTATTTCCTGCGCCAAGGCCTTCATCTGGGTTCCGCTTTTAAGCCAGCCCTGCCCGTTGGGCTGCAGGTCCGGCAGCCTGGACAGCGCCGTCAAAGCCCGCACTGCATCCAGCACATCCGCGGTCGCAGCGTCGTCTTCCCGGCAGTACCGCACGGCGTTGGTCAGCACAGCGGGAAGCTGCAGTTCCTCCGCAAGCTTGAACAGGCGCACGGCATGGGCTGTGCTGAGATTGCGCCCGGCGTGCTCAAGTGGCTGGCCACCTCCACGACCAGCGCGGCTTCCGGCATCAGGCGGCGCCACCGGTCGGCGAGCGCTCGGGCTTGGGCGTAGCGCCGATGCCGCATGGCCTGCCCGACGTCGGAGTAAGGGCCCAGCAGCACAGTCAGCACGGGGCCGGATCCCTCGGGGCCGGCGGCCCGGCGGGCAAGCTGCCCAATCGTCACGGCCGGTCCGTGGCTGCGTTTGTTCCCCCTGCCGGCGGCAGTGCCTTCGTGGGCGTCGGAAACTAACCGGCAAAGCGCGTGGTAGCCTTGCCCGCGGTTGGCGCCGTGGGCCAAGGCCACTATTCGACCGGTACTGCCGCCCTGCCCGTCACTGACCGCGAGATCGGCACCGATGATCGGATCCAGTCCTGCCGCCTGGCAGGCCCTGACGTGCTTGATCGTCCCGTACAAGCCGTCCCTGTCGGTGCAGGCCAAAGCATCGGCGCCATCCGACGCTGCGGCTGCGGCCAGTTCATCCGGCCACGACACCCCGTAGTGGGCACTGAAGGCGGATGAAACATGCAAGTGGGTAAAACTCATTGTCTGTCCCGGAAAAGAAACCGCCGGCGCGGTAGATTGCTAGGCGCTCAGACGCTGGACTGCGTCATGAATTCTGATCAAGCGCCACCGTCCGCTGTCGGCATGGTGGGAAAGATCGAAGGTACGCAACGACGAGCGGCTGTTCAGCCTGGCTTGGACCCGCCAGATTTCGTAGTCCACCAGGCCTGCCCCCTTGCCGCGCTCGGCACGCAGTTCCTCTGCCCACCATTTGCGGCGCTCGAACCAGCGCACCGGATCAGCGGCGACATGCCACGTCCGGTTCTGCCACACCAGCCTGATTGGTTGCCCGGCAGGAGAACAAACCACTTCAATTGATTCGCTGAAAACACCCATGTTCCAGTCACCTTTCTTCTGGAAATCCGGGCCATGACCTTCAGCGTGCATGCTCCTGCCAACACACCCGCCGAAGAGCTTGACCCTCTTATTCTAATCGAATATGTATTCGAATCCAAGCAACAGCCTAGGTCCTGCCCCCGACAAAATCGGTCTCCCCGGCAGCTCCCCAAGATTTATCCAATAACCGATCGTCAGAGTTGGCTCAGCGCATCCAGCGCTAACGGCCCACCAGCCGCAATGGTGCCTGAGGACACCACCTCAAAGGAGCAAGACCATGCCACTCGCACATCAGGCAAAACCAAACCGGCGTCGACCATTTAAGCGCCTCGCCACCACCGCAACTGCAGCCGCCGTACTGGCCGCCGCCTTCGCCCCGCTGTCCATCGCGCCGGCGCAAGCCGAGCTCCCCGGAGCCGGTCCCATTGATCCTGCCAACGGCTATCCGATGTGGTACTCCGATGGCACCGTCCGCTTGCAGTTCTGCTACACCGCAGAGCTCGGCTGCCTCTCCACCCCGCCCAATGCGGGGCCCGCCTCCTATCCGGATAATTTCCCGGACGAAGCCTTCTGGTACGCCGCCACAGCCGACATCGGCGATATAGGCTCCTACGAAGCCGCACTCGAAGGCGCACATGCGAACGAAGCCGTCGTTGACGGTGACCAGATCGGCTTTGCCCGCCTGCGGTTCCGGCTGACGGGCCTGGTGGATGGCGCTACCTACACCATCACCCACCCCTACGGCGTCCACACCTTCGAGGCAGTCGCGGGAAATAGCGGCGGTGAAATCAACGAGACCATCGACGCTGGCGAATGCACTCCGGGAGCCTGCGATTGGGACGGTGTCGGCCGCGCCTTCCTCGGCGATTACGGCAACGGAACCACTGCGACGTTCCTCCGCCAGGTCAACCCGCCGGCAGGCAAAATCGGCGATCCCAACGTGGCCACCGCGGTGACCGGGGCACCCTCCGGCAACAACTTCGTGCGGGTGGACGGCCCGAATGCCGGCGGCCCCGGGATCAACACGATCACGGCCAGCTCTTTTGCTGTCCAGGGCGTCATCTCCGATACCACCGACGGTGCGCCTTCCATGCCGGATCTCGCCGCCGCCAGCGACAGCGGAAGTTCTTCCACGGACAACATCACCAACAACACCACGCCCACCTTCACCGGTTCAGCCGCGGACGGTTCAACCGTTGAACTGCTCGTCGATGGCGCGGTGGCCGGCTCAGCCGTCGCCACCGGCGGGAACTACAGCATTCCGGTAACGGCTGCGCTCGCCGAGGGCCCGCGCAGGGTCACGGCAAGGATCGCCAACCCGGCATCCCCTGCCGACCCGACAGCCGCAGCGTTCCTGACCTCCGGCGAGCTGGCAATGACCGTGGACACGACACCTGCAACCGTCACCTTCGGTAGCGGACTGCCCTCGAACCCGTCGCTGACCAATACGCCGTCCTTCAACTTCTCGACCACGGAGAACGGCGCCACCTTCGAATGCCAGCTCTTGTACACCAACTCGGCGTGGGGCAGCTGCGCCACGGGCAAGACCTACGACGCCCAGCGCGACGGCATCTACACCTTCAACGTGCGGTCCGTCGACCGCGCCGGCAACGTCGGCGCACCGGCTTCCCACGCATGGCGGATCGGCGAGGGAGAGCCGGTGGCGGCAGTCTCTGACGAGCAGAAGGACATGAACGGCGACGGCAATCCGGACATGGTCGCCCGCAGCAGCGACGGCAAGCTGTGGCTCTACCCGGGCAACGGTTCGGGACGGTTCAGCAGCCGGTTCAATATCGGCACCGGCGGGTGGAACGCCATGACCGCCATCCTGATGCCGGGCGACTTCAACCGCGACGGCGACTCCGACGTCATTGCCCGCGACGGTAACGGAGTCCTGTGGCTGTATCCTGGCGCCGGCAACGGCGGTTTGGAACGCCGCCAGCAGATCGGCACTGGCTGGAACTCGATCACTGCACTGGTGGCACCGGGCGACTTCGACGGCGACGGCAGCGTCGATCTGCTCGCCCGCAGCTCCACCGGCCAACTGCTGCTTTACCCGAACCACGGCGGCCGCTTCGGCGCCGCACCGTGGCGGGAGCCAGCGGCTGGAACTCCATGAGCCAGCTCGCCGGCGTCGGCACTTTCGACGCCGGTACCACCAATGACATGGTGGCCCGCGACTCCGGCGGCCGGCTCTGGCTCTACCCCGGCGACGCTGACGGCACGTTCGGTGCCCGCAAGCTGATCGGCAACAGCGGCTGGAACAGCATGAGCGGACTCAACGGTCCTGGCGCTTTCGACGCCGGCACCACCAATGACCTGGTGGCCAGCGACTCCAGCGGCCGGCTCTGGCTCTACCCGGGCAACGGCAACGGCGGCCTCAGCACCAAGATCCAGATCGGCAGCAGCGGCTGGACGCCAATGACGATCGCCCCGTAGCAAGCCGACTGCAGGAACCCGGCCGGACCCCAAGCTGATCCCAACAGCGAGGGGAACCGGCCGGGTTCCTTGCTGCCCGGCCCCGGGCGCGGGAGCATGGAGCCATGAAACCTCAGGTCTCCGCTGTCACCCTTGGCGTCCGCGACCTTGCCCGCTCCCGCCGCTTCTACGTGGACGGGCTGGGCTGGCAGCCGTTGGCAGAGCAAACGGGCGAAATCTTCTTCATCCAGATTGCCCCCGGGCAGATCCTCGCCCTGTGGGACGTGGCCAGCATGCGCGGCGAGTACGGCGACGTCGGCCATTGCACGGACGGGCCGGCCGCGCCGCTCTCGCTTGGACGCAATGCCAACAGTCCCCAGGAGGTTGACCGGCTTATAGCCGAAGCTGTGGATGCGGGGGCCGAACTGGTCTCGGCCGGCCGGAACCAGTCGTGGGGCGGCTACAGCGGATGCTTCGCCGATCCGGACGGCTTCCGCTGGGACATCGTCTTCAATCCTGCTTTTTCCGTTGACGACGGCGGCAACGTCAGTTTGGGGATGCCCTGACCTTCACCTGGGTCAGGCTACTGCCTGTTACCCACCCGGGTGCAGGGTCAGGCCGCCTCTTCGATCAGTTCCGGGCCGTTGTTGCGCACATTGTTGACCTTGTCGCTGACCGTCCGCGGGACGAGGTGCGGCTCCGGCATTGCATCCAGCAACGCCCGGACATCGGCTTCAGCGGTCGTTCCGGGATCGAGCCAGTCCGCATACAGGTCCGGCGGCACGATTAGCGGAGTGCGGTCGTGGATGTGTCCGAGGCTGTCGGTTGCCTCCGTCGTAATGATCGTGAAGGTCCGGAGCCACTTGTCCGGATGGTCCTCCGGGAGCGACGGGTCGGGCCAGTTCTCGAAGAGTCCCGCGAACGCCAGCAATTCCCCGTCTGCGCCGTGCAGGTAGGTGGGAATCTTGCCGCCGGCGGTCTTCTGCCATTCAAAGTATCCGTCGGCCGCCACCAGCGCCCGTTTGCGCGAGGCTGCCTTGCGGAATGACGGTTTCTCCGTGACCGTTTCCATCCGCGCGTTGATCAGCCGCGCCCCGGACTTGGGGTCCTTTGCCCACGGCGGGACCAGGCCCCAGCGGGCCATCACGAGTTTCCGCGAGAGCTCATCCGGCTCAGGGTGCCTGCGGTCAATGATCAGCGGGACTTCGTCGGTAGGTGCCACGTTGTAGGAGGGCTCAATGCGTTCGACATAGGACTCATCCACATCGAAGGACGCCACCAGGTCGCCGGTGCTCCGGGCCATCACGTATCTGCCGCACATGGCTCCATTATGTCCCCGGGCGGCCTGGACCTTGGGAATGTTTGCCGCCGACAACCGGTTGAACCTTACGAATCCCCGATCGAAGGAGCTGCCTTGGAATTCGTCCCGGCCCCCGGCACTATCACCATGTTCTCGACTACGTGGTGCGGCTACTGCCGCCGCCTGAAGTCCCAGCTGGACTCGCAGGGCATCGGCTATACCGAAATCAACATTGAGGATGTTCCCGGTACTGCCGAACTGGTCGAGCAAATCAACAACGGCAACCAGACGGTGCCTACCGTGCTGTTCCCGGACGGCAGCAACGCCACGAACCCCTCGCTGTCGCAGGTCAAGGAGCGCTTGGGCGTCTAAATCCTGCCTGCACCTTGCTTCGACGGAACCCGCAAGACGCCAGACTACGAGCGGCGTTTGCGGGTTCCGTCACATGTGTTCCTAAGATGAGGGTTGGACCGGCCGGACGGCGGCCAGTCCCTCTTGCGCGGAAAGGAACTGCTCCCAGCATGGTTCATAAGGTCAAGGCCGTTGTTGCCAAAGAAAAGAACGCTCCGGTCAGCATCGAGACCATCCTCGTGCCCGAACCCGGACCCGGCGAAGCCCTCGTCGACATCCTCACCTGC
>NZ_ANPE02000135.1 GCF_000328305.2 Arthrobacter crystallopoietes BAB-32
ACCTTTTGGATCCGGTAAGTCGGAGATTGCCGAAGAATGGCATAGATCAGCTATAGCCAGGCTTACCTCGGACCGAAGTGCTCCAATACCAGTTTGGCTATATGCCAGGCAGATCGGTCATGAAGGTCTTGAAAAAGTCATCGCCGATCAAATAGGTTTAGGCCTGCTTCGGGCCCGTGGGGTCGCCGCAGTGATTGACGGTCTCGACGAAGTTGATGGAGCTCGGGCGGAGGAGATTGCCAGGGACGCACGAATCCTAGTGGCAAGTAACTCTTTGTCCTCCGCCTTGGGGACAGCCAGGCCAGGAATTCTACCTCCCAACGAGGATGACCTCGTTGTCGAGGGGCTGCACGAAAATGCTGCCCGGCAACTCGTACAAGAGCTATCCGGACGTCAACACATCTCATGGGACTGGACGTCGGAACTCGTCGCAACCATACGGCGCCCATTCTTCGCTCTGGCTGCTGCTGCCTTGGTGGCAGCGGGGGCAGCGCCCAAGGGCCAAGCCGAACTTATGAAGAGCTTGGTGGAGCAAGCTCTCTCACGCGCCAGTGCCGCTAACGCCACCGCATCCGAAAACACTTATGACGCGCTGCTTAGGATGAGCGTATCGCTAACGCGAACGAACGGGCTGGACGACGGGCTGACTTTTCACGAACGACAACTTGCTGTTTCGACGAGACTCGTAACGCCAACTTCTCTGGGGACGGCTAAATTCACCTTGCCTGTATTCGAGCAATGGTTTTCTGCTCAAGCATTACTGGGGTCTTCGAACTTACTTCACGAAGCTCTTGCAAGTCCGATGACCTTCGACCGATGGCGCTGGGTGATTGCTGTCGCGGTTCTGAGCGGACGCGCTGAGACTGGCCGACACCCTCATTGAAGCATGTTTGCGCATGAATCCCGGGGCGGGAGCGTGGGTTGTCGATCAGGTGTCCCAAGGGTGGCGATCAAAACCATCCGGACGGGACGGCGAAAGTCCCCGTGCTGAATCCGTCGCACCACGCCTTCTTCGCGCCATTCGAGCGTGGATCGATGCCGTAGGCCCACTTGCGCCGTTCGTTCTTCCCGTGCAGGATCCGGCGGCCTTCCGGATCGGAATTGCAGTGGGCCAGGGGTGGGTGGCTTATGGATGGTCGAATGCGATAGTAAAAAACGACGAGATAGTCGAACTTCCTGACAGTGCCGAGATCTCAAGCGCGAATGGGTTCACTGAGTGGGTTGCAGTGACGACATTGAGATACCCGTTGGACTCCTTATGGCCGTGGTCCGTCATCCGGGACCAGATAGCCAAGATGACTCTGCCTCTTCTTGACAGCGCCTCTTTGGGTCGGTTGCAGGACTCAGTCTGGGAAGAAGAATTGCAGTACGACATCGCCCGGACCATAATGAGCAACCGAAGCGTGCTGCATCCCCCCTTGGACTGTAGAGACGTTATTTCTGCTGGTACCGAACTCCTCGAAATCGAACCGGCAGCCGATTCTCGGACTTTTTCCATTGACGGAAGGCACGTCGAAGACTGGCAAATCATCAATCTCATCGCTAGATGCGAGCACCAGTCCCCTGCTTTATTAGAGCGGCCACTACCTGTCCCGGATGCGAGGCTGGAAACCGCAGACAGCTGGATCGAGTCCATTTACAGCAGCCATCAACTCCTACGCTTCGCGGCTGAGCTACTAGGAAATGCCTGCCGTGCATATGAGGAGGCTACAACGAGCCTTTTCGCCTCCTTCAGATGGTCACTCAGCCGCAATGCATACCAGCCTGTGGCCTCTCTCGGGTTCTTAGTTCGGCGTAACGACGTACTTAGAGGCCATGAGCACATGCTGGGCCACGTTGAAGTACCAGCAGAAGTCTTTCAGAGATTTGTGGATAAGCACCCAGAGGCAACGGTTGCCTCCAACAGCCGGGCAGCTGTCCTGGTCCGCGCTTCACAGCAAGAGCTCATTGAAGAAGTCTTCCCTGAGCTGACGCAGGCAGTGAGCGCATGGGCCCTGCGCTCAGGCCAAGAATCGCCTTTCCTCAGTCAAGGCTGGACGTTGGAGGGACTGGCTATTAATGCCGCGCGACCGGCTAGCCAAATGGCGGCCAAATGGATATACAGCGAACTCAAGAACTTGTCTTTGGCTTCCGGAACCTTTCGCCAATTTTCGCGTTGAACGGTGCGGGGGTGAACAGCCGGAGGGAATTTCACCGGCTTCCCAGCCATGCCCGGTGCTGTGACCGCCGTCGGCGACCAGCAGTCCTTTCTGGCCAAGCCGTTGAGGAGTGCATACGCGGCGACAAGCCAGGCCTGTCGACTCCGACAATAACCGTGTCCCAAATCCGGACCTCTTTTATTAGGTCCTGCAGCTCCATTGACCCAAAGGGTCAGTCGGCGGCGAACTGTTCGAATTCTTCCCTATGCCAGCTGACGCCGGAAGCTGTGAGTCGATGACCGTTGCAGGCTGCTGCACGTTGAGCGCGTTCCCAGGTTCCTGGCTAGTCGGTTCAGCACTTCTGCGGGCAGGCCGCCGGCGACCAGCTCTTCGGTCCGGTGGCAAACCCTCGGCGATGTACTGCTCAAGGTAGCGCGGCCGACACACCACTGACCCCTGTCCCTCTGAAGTTGATAGCCATGAACTGGGTGGAGCATGTCAGGGCGTTGGCCGCAGTAGATGCAGATCCTTGTGCTGTCGGGCCTGGAAGAATTCAGAGCCACCTGTTTGCGGCGCTCCGCTGAAGGGGCTGCTTCTTCTCGCATTAGCGAGGATCCGGGCGACCGTGGTTTTCGAGCACCCCAGCTGCTCTGCGATGACCCTTTGGCTGAGGCGCTGTCCGGCGAGCTCGACCACCTTCCGGGGGTCCTGTTTCACCTTGGTTTGCCGGGTGCCCCAGAGTGGTCCAAACGGGGTGGTCCAAGTGGTCCGGACCGCTGGTCCAAAGGTGGTCCACCTGCTGGTCCATTTCGTGGTCCAAGTGGTCCACCCGAGCGGTCCATTTTGCTGGTCCGCTCGCCCAAAGACCGGTCCATTTCAGCCTTCTTCGCGTACCGCCGGCGCCGCTGGGCGACCGTCCCGTGAACCGGTGCCACCGCCAGGGCGACTGTCGTGTGCGTCGCGAAAAACAGGCTGACCGGCATGATCGATGCTAGGAACGCACCGAAGATCACCGGGGGCGTCAGCGGCTGCGCAAGCCCGTCCGGCACCAGGACATGCGCGGCGTTCGCGGCGACGGAAACCCCGGTGAAAAAGGCAACCGCAGCCCAGGACAACCCCGTATTTTCCCCGCGGGCGCGCTGAACTGTGGCAGCAACGGCATAAACCAGGATGGTCGAATCAACGACCACCGGAACCAGCCAGCGAAGGTGTTCCGGGATGCCAGCCCAAGCCGCAGCCTGCAGCAAACCGAGGAAGGAAAGCGAAAAACTGGCCACCGCCAGCACCCCGACCAGCGCCAACGCCAGCATCGTGATCATGCGGCCGTCGGCTTCAATCCGTGAATTCACCACAGGCATCTCCTCCGCGTCACCATGGTCTTTTGGACCACCGGAAGGCCCAGTCTAGGACCACCCACTGACACTCAGGTGGATCAGTTTGGACCAGCAGGCTGGACCACTATGGACCACCTTCCGGGACCACTTTGGACCAGCGGATTGGACCAGTTTGGACCACCTCTTTGGACCAGTCTGGACCAGCCGGTAAAGGACCGCCGGAAAGGCACACGAGAAGACTCCTGTTCGGGCCCCAAAACCTCTCCTGCACCGCGGCCGATCTGGCCGGATGAGAAGCCCTCCGAGACCCGTCGGCAGGCCGCTGAAAAGTTTTTTCGCTGAACCCCACCGTTTTCTGAAGATGCCGCACACACACGGGCATGACTTTGAATCAGAACCGTGTCCGCAAGGGAGTCCGCGAAGGCGGCCAGTACGCAGCAACCGTCCGCGCAGAATCCGCTGTCGCCCTTGACGGACCACTGCCGGCGGAAGAAGGCAAGGTCGGTACTTCCGCTAGAAGCGAGGTTTACTGCAAACTCCTCGAATCAAGACCGGGGCGTAGCTCCCGTCTGTCTTCCTGCTGCCGGGCCGAGCAGGAAGATGTTGTCGTGGCAGTCGAATAGGATCCTTTGCATGGAGAAATTCGCCGTGGTGGGAGACCTACATGGCAACCTTGGATGGTGCCGGCACGTGATCAAGGCTGCCGCACGAGAAGGCATTTCTACGATTTTTCAGGTCGGCGATGCCGGGTTCTGCTGGCCCGGTCGGGATAAGTTCCGCTTTGACGCCAAGCTGTCGAGACTGCTCATCGACCGCGACATCCGGCTTATTTTCATTGCTGGTAACCACGACAACCATGATGAGCTGGAAGCCTTGGAAGTAGGGTCGGAGGGGCTTGCGAAGCTCCGCGAGGGAATATTTCTGCTCCCCCGCGGCGGCCGTATCAATCACGCAGGACTGACCATCGGCGGCTTGGGCGGCGCCTATTCTATTGACCGGAAATGGCGTACCGAGGGTGCAGACTGGTGGGCTCAGGAGGAAGTGCAGCCAGATGATGTCGCCAAGCTCGCCGCCGGCGGACCGGTTGACGTCCTGTTCACACACGACGTGCCGGATTTCGTGACCATGAAGAGTGAGCTGGACCTGCCAGTTGAGGAGTCGGCACGAGCCGACGTGAGTCGCGTTCTGCTAACCGGGGCTATTCTTGCAACCCGGCCCCGCCATGTTTTCTGTGGGCACTGGCACATGCGGAAGATCGCTGAAGTTGATGTTCCATATGGGTCACTCCGTGTTGATGTTCTCCATCAGGATGGATCTAGGTGGGGCAATGCCGTACAGGTTGCCTGCTCGGGCGGGCTTCCGCTGACGATCGAGCCCCTGGAGATAGTGAGCTAGTACGACTTGAATGATTAGCGAAGAGCAGGGGTACGGACGTTCAGCAGATCGTGTCAGGCGTCCTCGAGCCGCTTGAGCAGCTCGGCGTCGTGAGTCATGACGAACTCGAGGCTTTCCTCGATTTCCCGGCGTCGGGTGTGCCGGTCAATCACCAGCTGGGCACCCTGCTGGAGGAGCACGTCCTTCGAGACATGCTCCTCGGCGGCGATGCGATCGAGCTCGCGGTCCATCTCCTCGGGCAGGTTGAGAGCCATACCCTCATGGTACTGAGCCGGTCCGGACGGTGGCACGGGGACGGTCACGAGGCCCGCAGGAAGACGGCCTGCAGTTCATCCTCGGTGTAGCGGTTGAAGCGCCCGTCACCGCGGCTGACCATCCAGTCACCGACATGGGCTTCCTGCTCACCGTCCCAGAGGGTATCGATCTGCACGCAGCGCTGCTCCGGCGGTAGGGCGGTCCCGCGGACACGTCCGCTGCACCAGGCGGCGACGGCGTCAAGATTGGACGGGGTAATCTGCACGGCATCCACGATGGGCTTGCGGTACTGGAGTTTGATCTTCTGCATTGGCCGGATGTGTGCGGAACCCGCGATTCCCGCACAGAGGCCCCGGACCGAAACGGGTCCGAGGCCTCAACGTGGTACTTGCTCCTAGTAGGTCGGTTCCTGGGGCTGCGTCGGCCGACGGGCGGCGCGCTCCCGGCGCAGGTCCTTGGCGACCAGCCAGCTGGCCTTGCCGATCCTCAGCGGGTTCCACATGTTCGCCGCCTTCAGCAGCTCCGGGTCGCCCTTGGCTTTAGCGCGCTTGACCAGCCAGACCACCGTCAGCACAACGACGGCGGCGATCACCAGCGTGAAGCCCACGTTGAGGAGGACCGAAATGATGTTGAAGACCACGACGGCAGCCGTACCGAGGGTATCGACGATGGCCTGCATGACCGCGCCGAGGAGCATCATCAGCAGATAGGCCGCGCCGATCAGCCATACCCAGCCGGGGATTCCACCGCCGGTGGATTCGCGGACCGGTTCCGGTTCCTGGAAGAACGTCGGGATGTCGGGCACCTCATAGGGACTGGCATACATCGGCTCACGGCCTTCGCGTGCGGCACGACGCTGCTCGGCCTCGAAGGCCATTTTCTTGTTCTCCCAGTTCCGCCGCTCGTAGTCGGCTTCCTGACGGCGCTGGAAGTTGATGTCATCGCGCTCCCGCGCACGGCGCGACTGCTCGCGGGCGTTGCTGCCCTGCATCGATGCCGCGCGTTCGCTGGCGCTGTCGTACCCGAAAAGTCCCATGCTGTTCCCCCATTAGCTGTTCAAGGTCGGGCCGGCGCCCGATGGGGGTGCTGAAACGATTCCCCCGGAATGGATTCTATGTGTCCGGAAGGTCAATCAGCGCTCACCGGCTGCCGAGCGGTCCCCGCCGCACACATAGTGCGTGAACCGATCAGGGGAGGAAGCCGTGGGGCATACCAGTTGGGAACAGGGCACGATCAAGCTGCCGAGCGCCGAATTCGCCCGGGTCCGCAGGCGGTCCAGGACGCCGACACGGAACGGAAGGAGCAGGCCTTCGCGCTGACGCAGGAGTTCTGGAAGGGGCTGACCCGCAAGCAGCAGACCGACATGACCGCGTACCGCGACGCGGGCCGAAAGTTCCTCAGCGACCGACTGAACCAGGCCGATGTGCCTGCCAGCGGCTGGGGACGTTACCGGGAGCCTGACCTGGAGAAGATCAATGTCATCCACACCGCGCAGGGGCTCTGCCAACCGCACTGGGGCCAGGAGAAGCCCAAGCGGGTCATGAAGACCGACGTGGATTTCCCGACCAACCGGACCACACGCTTCCACCTGGCCGACGGCAGCATCGACCTCGACCGCGAGACCAGCTCGGTCGACTGGACCGTCTCCGAGAACACTCGCGCGGTCGAGGATGCCCATGCCGATCCGCTCGCCAAGGAGTTTTTCAAGGCGATCGGCCAGGTGAAGTGGACGCGCGGGACAGGGGGCGTCTTCACTGGCAATGATGAGCTCAATCAGGACAACCGGCATGCCGGCGGTGGGGCCAACTACGTGACCCGCGCGTACGGTCCCATCGGCGCGCAGGAGGCGCCGGGCCAGTGCCATCCCTACACCGACTCGCAGGGCCGGCGGATGACCCAGGACGCGCTGGCGAAGCTGCGGCAGGAGCAGTTCCAGGCCGAGATGGACCTGCAGCGCAAGCTCGAGCGCCAGGCCCCGGAAAGGCACATCCACCGGGGTGCAGCCGCGCGGCCACAACGGGCACGCCGGCCAGTTCACCTACAAGCGGTACTCCGAGCCGAACTTCCGGCTCTAACGGAAACCAAACAGCCCGGCAGGGCGCATCCTGCCGGGCTGTTCTGCTGAACTAGCTGGCTTTCGTCGATTCCGCCGCAGCGTCCTCGTAGGGCGGCGGGGTGAACCAGTCGCGCGGCTTCGTGCCCTTCTCCTTCACGAGGATGACAATCGAGAGCACGATGACCGCAACGGAGGCGACCGCCTCGATGACCAGCGGCGTCATGATGGCGGCCCAGGCGAGAGCGACAAGCAGACTCAGGACGCCGGTCCCGAGAGCCATCAGCGGCTGCAGGTCGCGGACGATTCTGCTGTCCGAGATGAGCAGCACTCCGAAGAACAACCCGGCACCAGCACCCACCAGCGAGAGGGGCAGCGACAGCTCCAGTCCGTCCATCCACCTGACCGTCCCGGCGAAACTCATCACCATGGAGACGCCGAGGAAGAGGGCGACAATGCCGGCCGCCCGGCGCAGCTTCAGATTGGCCGGGGCTGGACCGGGTGTTTTGTCTCTTCCGAGGGCCAGGCAGGCCACTATGACGACGGCGAAGCCGAGCAGGTGTCCCAGTGGCAGAGCGGACTGACCGGCCACCCCCTGACCGATCAAAGCCGTGCCCGCCGTGCCCAGCAGGGCGAGCGAGAAAGTCGAGGATGCCGACCGCGCGTTGACCAGGACGATGATCGCCACGACCAGCGTGGCCAGCCCGCCGGCGGCCAGAAGCAGACCGGCGAAGATGTCCAGGCCCTCGGGCTGGAAGGATGCGAAGACTGCGATCGACGAGAGCATGCTCCACAGCGCAAAGATGATGCCGACGATGCCGGATCCGATCCGCAGGCCCATCGACGCCGGCTTACGTCGCGGCGGCGGCGGCATGTAGGCCATTGGCTGCCCCGGGTACGGCGCACCGTAGTACTGGCCCGCCTGAGGCTGCGGCGGGTACGGGTATGCCGGTGGAACGGGCTGGTAGTAGCCGGTCGGCTGAGCCTGGTAGTACCCGTCCGGCACTGGCTGCGCATATCCGGGCGGCGGAGGGTAGGCGGCCTGCACCGGCACTTGTCCCTGAGGAGGTACCGGTGGCTGGTCCGGCGCAGGAGGTGGATTGTTATCGGTCATGGTGTGTGTGCTCCCAACTAGTGCTCCCCCGGACACCCCGGGTCGTCTTAGGACTCGCAGCCGACGCCGTCGCCGTCGCGGTCGAACTTCTGGTCCCATCCCGGATCCCCGACCCGGATCGGGGCGACACCAGCGGCCTTCACCTCGGAGCAATTCGCGTACGAGGTGATCACCCTGTCGTCTCCGCCCGTGGCCATGTCGACAGGAGCTTCCTGCTGGACCGGCTCCTGCGCCGCCGGTGCTGGCTCTTCCTTCGCCTTCACGGGAACGTCGACTCCACCTTGATCGGCGGGGACCGGCTGGTCCGGGCAGGAGTTGGTCAGGATGTTGCGGATGGCGTCATGCTCGGCTTGGGTCATCCAGAGGCCGTACTTGGCCTTCACCGCGGTCTGCAGCGCCACGTATTCGCATCGGAAGCCCTTGTTCGGCGGCAGCCAGGTCGCGGCATCGGAGTCGCCCTTGGCGCCGTTGGTGGGTCCATCGGCGGCCATCAGGTTCAGCGGGTCGTTGGCGAACGCCTCGCGCTGCTCGCGGGAGAGCTGCTGGGCGCCCTTCTGCCAGCCATCGGAGAGCGCCACGACGTGATCGATCTGGACGAGGGTGCTGGACTTGTCCCCGCGCACGAAGTCGATCGTGGTGGCCGTGTAGGGGTCAGCCAGGGTGCCGGTCAGTACCACGCAGTTGTTGGTTCCGGGCTTGAAAGTCTCATTGGTCAGGTCGCGCTGGAGGATGTCGTTGCGGGCGTCACAGCCGTTCCGGTCCGGGTCCATCCAGCCGTTGCCGAACTGGTCACGGGAGTAGCCGGTCTTCGGGGCCCGGCCCTTGATGGCGATCGTTTCCAACTGCTCGAGCGCTGTGCCGGCTGCAGCCTTGGTTGCCTTGTCCTTAGCCTTCTCCTTTGCCGGGGCCTTAGTGGTCTCCTCGGCGGGTGCCAGGGTAGCCGACGTCGTGGTCGCCGGGCTGGTCTCGGCGGCGCTGGCGGGAGCCGGGGCTTTGGTGTCGGCCGGGGTGCAAGCTGCCAGCGACGCGGCAATCAACAGGGCAGCGGTCACGGAGAGGGTTTTGGCGCGGATTTTCTGCATGTTCCTTATGTGTACGGAAGACCCGGTGGATCTCACGATCCAGCCTAGTAGCGAGGCACCCGGCGGCAGGGAAGGCTCGCGGCGGCAGCCGGTAAGATCAGAGCTCAATTGCAGCGAAGGAGGCCTGAATGGCCGAAGTGATCGACCAGCAGGCGATACTCGCTGCCGCCGAGGACGTCATGGTCCGCCCCGTCGGCGGCGACGCACTGGCTCTCATCTCACTGCGCGTCGCGGCCGGATTTCTCGAGTTAGTGTTCCGCTGGAACGACTACCCTCAGCCGCTCGGCTACCGGGTGGAGCTGCCGGACACCACCGATCATCCGGTATGGACAAGATGGGCGCCGCAGGCGGTTGAGGAATGGGTCGAATATGCCGTCCGGTTCACCTTGATCGAGGACATGCAGACAGGCCTGCTGCAATACGGCGGCCGTCACTTCGACGGCGAAGTGCTGTGGCTGGAACGAGAGCCGGCTTGAACATCAGGACTGAGCTCGATGGTCTGGAGGACGGCGATGGACACTTCGAAGTTGTCGGTTCAGGCCCAGCGGCGCTTCTCCGCTACCACCTCCGTCCTCCCTATGGCCGCAGCTTCCAGTTCGTTGAACCGCTAAATGAGATCGCCTCGCGGCTCGCCTCCCGCGCGTATAGGCAAAGCGCCGCGGGCTCAGGGGCCACGCCGCTGGGCCTGTTCACGATTCATGTATGGGAGTCAGCCCTGACCGCTCCGGAGGGTCACACCATGATGGTGCTAAGCAGCACCGGTGTCCGCGTCATCAGTCCGGAGAACCCAGGACGCAGGTAGGAGGTTCTCCGCCATCGAAGGAGGCATCCGCGGTGCGGCATGACGTGCATCCGGTGATGCTTGCAGCAGTAATTCTCATGGTCGCCGCCGGCGAAGTCATAGTTGGCCTTCAGCTCCTCGATTGGCGTGCGGTCGCGCACCTCGGGATCGGGACCGCCACCTTCCTTGTCGGACTGGGCTCCTGCGGCCGGGCCTCTTAGGACAGCGGCGCCGGCCGCGACCTGCGTTCCCTGACCAGCGTTGCGATCAGGAGTCCGGCTGGCGCAGCCCAGATCACGAAGAGGACGAGCGAGCCGAAGAAGTCCCTGACTTCGGCAACGGCAAAATGGGGAACCAGAACGCCCAGAAGTACGCCGAGGAACGCCAGTCCCACCGTCGGTGCGGTCGGAGTGGTTGATCGGCTTTTTACGAGCAGCATGATGCCGGCGTACAGCATTCCCCAGGACGCCAGCCCGAGGAAGGCGCTTTCCCCGTCGAAGTCGTAGTTGAGTCCTGCTACACCCATGACGGACTGGAGTAGGGAGAAGATGATCACGAGGATGCCGGAGGTAACGCGGAGTCCCGAGACGGGCGGTTTGGCGGGCACCTGCGGATACCAGGGCGCCGGAGCGGGCTGTGCGTACACCGGCTGGATGTACTGCGGCGGGCCTGACACCGGTTGTCCCGGCCCCTGCGGTGGCTGTCCATAATGGGGCTGGCTCATCGGGAGGCCTCCTGCCGCTTGGATGCACGGTGGATGTCCGCAGCACGTTCAGTGACATGGGACCGGATGATCAGGAACATTCCGGCGGCGGCGTACACCAGACCGGGCAGCCCGATTGTCAGGATGCCGGTCAGCACCAGCCCAAGGTAGGTGAGCCCGGCCAGACCGGCGAAGATCGCCGTCACATAGGTAAGCGATTCGCGACGGGTGCGCAGGGTGGAGAGGGTGACGATACCGGTGACGCCCGTGCCCATGGCCATGATCGGCAGGAGGAGCATAAGCGCAATATCCCCTCCCCCTACTGCGCTGTCGTAGTAGTCGAAGGTCTGGAGCACTCCCCAGAGCCCGGCTGCCAGCATGGCGATGCCGGCGGCCAGCCGCAAAGGCGGCACCGGAGCCTTCACCCGCCAAGCGGGCAGAGGCATCTGGATCCAGGCCCCTGTCGGCTGCTGTGGAGCTTGGTATTGCGGCTGAGGGTAGCCCTGCGGCTGTGCGAACCGCGGGCCAGGCCGCTGCGGATACGACGGCTGCTGGTAGCCGTACGGTGGCTGGCGCGGTATCTCCTCGCCGCCCGGGTGGATTGTGTTCATGTACTCCCCCAACTCGAAGTGAATGCTTGAAGTTTACCGTTTCATGGCTCGGCCGATAGGTTACCGCTCTTTGGGGCCCATGCCGGGCCGACTCCGTCTTGGCGGCAGATTCAGGTGCGGTTATCCACAGGAGTAGGGATTCGCTTCGATTGTCGGACCGCATCAGTCATGGTGGTTTCTGTATCCGTGATTCAAGGGGAGGACATCGATGGCGACCGAGATCGAATAGCTGATCGGTGCGATTAACATGGAGGAGTGCTACCGGCGACGCAGAATTCGGGGCCAGGACTTCAACACCTGGCACGACGAGCTGGCCGAGTGGAAGGATGCCGGGCAGGACCACGAGAGCCTGGCTCTCCTGGGCGAGATCATGGACGTCTGCGAGACCCTCGAGCCGTATGACGCTCGCGAACCCCAACCCTACTGGTACCAGGAGGCGGCAAAGGTGCATCGCCGGCTCGGTGATCAGGCAGGTGAACTGACTGTGCTGCAGCGCTGGTTTGCCTGCCGGCCGCCGGAACGCTGGCGACTGGACAAGGCCAGGGAACGGGTTCATGGCCAGGGCCGAGCGGGTTCGTCAGTTGCTCTAGCTGTCCTGCCTACTGCGGATCCATCGCACGGAAGTAGTGCGCCACCTTGGTCTCGTTCAGGAACTCCTTGCCCTCGACCACGCGGCGGGCGATGCGGGCACTGTGCCCGACCCGCTCCCCTAGTTCCTCGTCGCTGAGCCCTGAGGCGGCGAACCGCTCGGCGAGCTCGGCGCGGGCGGTGCCGGCGATGATGGCGCGGTGGGCCGCCTCGAAATGGTGATCCGGATCTGGAAGAGCGAGGCCGGCAGCCCGTCGGGGCGCTCCTCCGGATGCTCCTGCGCAACCTTCTGCTCATGCGGCTCGCCCGGGTCGTAGCCGTACTCGGAGAGGTCGTTTCGGTCGGTGAAGACGTGCCTGGCAGGGACCTGCATCGAGATGATGGACCAGTCGTTGTCCGGGTCGTCATCCTGGATGGCGTGCTGCTCGGCGTACTCGCGGGACAGGGCGCACGAATTGTCAGTAGTGGGTGGACACGTAGTCGTAGGCCCGTTCGAACAGCTCTCCCTGCAACGGCAGACGGTAATGGCGCAAGACTTTCAGGACAGCCCTTCTGACTTCCATATCGCCGTGTTCCATTGATGCCCAGCCGTCCCAGCGGACCTCTTTCACGATCGCGTCAATGTCACGGACAACCTTCTCCAGGATGACTGGTGTGTTGTCCGGCTTGTACTCCCTGAAGATCTGGGTGAGCGCACCAATGTTCGAATCCGGCAGCAGGTCCAGGGCGGCCTTTCCGCCGGTGTCCTCGGCCTTCTCCGCAGCCGCCATATCGGTTGCCACGCTCAGGATCTCCTGCAGGTAGGAGACGGACTCCTGGGCCTTGGCGAACTGCCGCTCGCGCAGCCGCTCCAGGCGCTCCGAAAGGCTCTTGTAGACGGCGTGGCCGCCGTTCGCCCCTTCCAGCCGGCGGCGCAGCCGGTTCGCGATGTTGTCGACAACCTCGGAGGCCGTGATGACGGTGTCTTCGCCGGATCCTTCCTCCGGGTCGATGACGCCAGCCTCAATCAGGCGCTTGATGGTACCTTCGTCGGCGATCACAACGTCGACCCCGGTGTCCTTCACCTTGACGTCGCCGATGTGGCCGTGGACCAGCTCGAGGGTCTTGGCACCGATCCGTTCCCAGAGCAGGTCCCGCCGGGTATCGGTCGGCAGCACCGAGGCGTAGACCTTGGACAGCCACTTGTAGTCAGCCTGGTGGTCTTCCAGCCGCTCGTCCGGCCAGACGGCCTCCCAGATCCCCTGCAGCATGCCGAACTGGGCTGCGAAGCGCTCCTGCGCGTTATCGTCCGGGATACGCTCATGCGCGGCCTGCAGGGCATCAAAGCTGCTGCTGGTACGGTCGATGCCGGCGAACCGGTCCAAGGTGTTGGCCAGCTCGACCTCGAACTGCGTGATCAGGGAGTCGACCTCAAGCTCCTTTCGGGCGTGCTCGGGGTTGGCAGGCTTCATAGCCCGCGCGAACCCGTCCCCGAGGCCGACATAATCGACAATCAGCCCGTGCTTCTTCTCCTGGCCGGTGACCGAGTTCTTCCAGTTCCGGTTGGTCCGCGTGATCGTCTGGTAGAGGGTGTGCATCTTCATCGGTTTGTCCAGGTACATCACGCCCTCGATGGGTGCGTCGAAGCCGATGCCGAGCTTGGAGGTGACGATCAGGAACTTGAGCGGGTCGCCGAGCTCGCGGAAGCGGTTGAGCAGGTCTTCTTCGCGTTCGTCGGTGATCCTGAACTGCTGCCAAGATGGGTCGTCCTTGGAGTTCACCGACATGATGACGGCGGCCTCGTCCGGAGTAGCGTCGGTTCCGGCGCGGGCAGACAGCTGCCGGGTCAGCTCTTCGTGGTAGGCGACGCAAAGACCGCGGTCGAAGACGACGATCTGGGCTTTCATGCCCAGCGGGTCGATGGTCGAGTAGAAGTGCTCGATGATGTCTGCGCACACCTTCTGGACGCGCTCCGGGTTGGCAAAGAAAGTGCGGGTGTGGGTCGCCTTGGACGCGACGAAGTCCTGCTCCTCCTCGGTCAGGCCTTCTTCCTGGGCGAGCTCGTCAAAAGCCTTGTCCAAGTCGTCCCTGCGGATGTGGAACTGCACCAGCCGCGGCGCCACATGCATCGGAACCGTGGTTTTGTCGGCAATGGACCGGTCAGAGTCGTAGGTGTTCATCGCGTGGTTGGGGTCGTCCGGGTCCCCGAACAGCTCGAAAGTGTTGCGGTCGGCGTCGGCGATGGGTGTTCCGGTGAAGCCGAAGAACCGGGCGTTCGGGAAGGCCCGGCGCAGGTGCTTGCCGAGCTGGCCTTCCTGCGTGCGGTGGGCTTCGTCGATTAGGACGATGATGTTGTCCCGCTCATTGAGCACGCCAGCATCCTTGAACTTGTGCACGGTCGTGAAGATGACGCCGCGCTGGTCTTTCAGCAGCATCGACCGCAGCTCGGGCGCGCTGGCGGGGGTCTGCAGGGACGGCATACCGGCCCTCAGGAACTGCCTGTACATCTGGGACACCAGCTGAATCCGGTCCGCGATCAGGATGACCGACGGGTTCTGCAGCCGCGGCTCATTCACCAGCTTCACGGCGGCGAACAGCATCGCGATGGTCTTGCCGGAACCCTGGGTGTGGTGGATCAGCCCCTGCCGCTTCGTGCCATGCAGGGCACGGGCGTGGATCGCCTCGACGGCTTCGACCTGCGGATACCGCGGCACGATCTTCAGCAGCCTGGGCGCTCCGGAGTGCCGACCCTTCAACTCGAACGCCGTGAAGTCGGCGACAATGGAAAGCACCATGGCCGGATCCAGCAACAGCTCCACGGAGCGCTGCACCCGCGGCCACCCGTTCGGCTTGATCTCCTCGGTGGTGCAGCCCCAGACGCCCCAGTGCTCGATGTCCGTGCCGACGCCGCCATACCGCAGTTCCTTGCCGTCGGTGGCCACTGAGAAGGCATTGGGTACGAAGAATTCCGGCCACCCCGGCTCGTAGACGGTGTGGATCTCATTGGCTGCATTCAGCCAAGTGACCCGGGCCTGCAATCGAGTCTTGGTTTCAATGACCACCAGCGGGATACCGTTCACCCACAGCACCAGGTCGAACCGGGCCTGGTGTCCCGGGGTGCCCATGGTGACCTCGTCCGAGACGACCAAGGTGTTGGCCGCCGGGTAAGTGAAGTCGATAAGGGTCACCGGGTCATAGCCCTCCCTGCCTTGGAACCGGTGGGTCTTCTGCCCGCGCAGCCATTCCAGGAACCGCTGGTTCGTGACCACCAGCCCGTCCTCGCGCGCGGAGAGCATCATCGCCCTGAGGGGACCGAGGATCTCTTTCGCCCGGGTCGAATCTTCGGCAACGGCAGGATTCAGCTTTGCCAGAGCATCGGTCAGGTCAGACTCGATCAGCACGTCCTCGGTGCGCCGCGCGAGCTGGTTCCCCGGCACGTGCTTCCAGCCCGCTGCCACCAGCAGGTCCAGGATCGGCTGCTGCACCGTATTCGCTTCGTTGAAGCCCGCCAAATCGTCATCCCCCTCATGCCACGTCGTACTGCGTCCAGCCTATGTGTGTTCGCTACGGAACATGCGTAGGTGGTGAAGCGTTACGGGCATTCCATCCGCTAGTCCTGCTCCCACGGCCGTCGTACACCGGATGAAGCCGTAGCCAACTCCCCTGAAGCTAATTCAATGAGCCCGGCGATCCGAAGCAGCTCGTCCTCTGTAAAGCGTGAATCCCCATGTCGTCCATGTCTACCGATGGCCTGATGTCCATCTGCAGCAGTAAACGCAATCGCATGGACAACAGAATCACGTGCCTGCTTCGCCTTTCGTGCTGGACCTGCACACCAGTCTTGGATGTTGCTCCGGACAGGC
>NZ_ANPE02000134.1 GCF_000328305.2 Arthrobacter crystallopoietes BAB-32
GGGGAGCCGCCTGCCGGAGCGGGCGGGGTGCCGCCCGCAGGCGCTTCAGTGCGCGGGCTGACGGGGGCTGCCCTGATGGCGGCGCACGAAGCTGCGGTGGCCGGCTCGGAGGAACGCCGCACCGTGGTGGTCGCCGGACACGGCGCCGGTGCGCATGCCGAGGCGTTCGCCCGCGCCCACCGGCTGCCGCTGCTGGCCGAACCGTCGTCGAATGCCCGGTTCGGCCCCAACGCCATCGGCCCGTACCGGATGCTGCTGGCGCAGCTGGGCCCGGCGGTCGAACGCGTGGTGGTCTTCGGCCGGCCCACCCTGTCCCGGCCGGTGGCCGCACTGCTGGCCCGCGAAGAGGTCCCGGCAGCGCTGTTCATGCCGGAGCCCGTCGCGTGGTTCGAGCCGGGCCGCCGGCGGGAACGCCTGATCGAAGAGCCGGCTGAACTGTCCATCTTCTCCGGCGTCGGCCCGGCCGGCTGGCTGGAACAGTGGCAGGAGGCAGCAGCTGCCGCGGACGCCGCCGCCGGAACGGTGCTGGCCGCCGAACCCGGCCTGACCGGGCTGCACGTCGGCCGCGCCGTCTGGCAGCACACCGCCGGCAGGCTGGTGCTCGGGTCCTCCAACCCGATCCGCGATGTCGACCTGCTGGGCGCACCCGCCGCGAAGCCTGCCGCCTTCGTGCACGCCAACCGCGGGCTGGCCGGCATCGACGGCACCGTCTCCACCGCTGCCGGCCTGGCGCTGGCCGTCGGCACGCCCACCCGCGCGCTGCTGGGGGACCTCACCTTCCTGCACGACGTCGGCGGACTGTTCCTCGGGGCCGGCGAAGAAGAGCCGCCGCTTCAGCTCGTGGTGGTCAACGATGCCGGGGGCGGCATTTTCACCCTGCTGGAACACGGCAAGGTGGGCCTGGAAGCGAAGTACACGTCCGCCGTCGAACGCCTCTTCGGCACGCCGCACGAGATCGACCTCGCGGCACTGGCCATGGCGTACGCCATCCCGTACCACCGGGTGGAAGACGATCCGTCGCTGGAAGCCGCACTGAAACAGCCGGTTGCCCGGCGGAGCCTGCTCGAGGTGCGCACGGACCGCTCCCGGCTGCGCGGCCTGCATGCCCGGATCGCCGCCGCGGTGGCTGCGGCAGTGGCACCGGTCCGGCAGCAGGCCTGAGCTATGCGGCGAACTCCCAGCCTGTTGCCCGGCGTTTCCCTGCGGCACTCCAGCTTCCTGGCGGGGAGGAGGGATAAACCTTATGCCATGACAACGGCTTCACCCCATCCTGACCATGACCGCGGCCTCGAATTCGACGTGGCCACCCTGATCTCCCGGCGGCGCACCTTGGGACTGTTCCTCGGTGCAGGCGCCAGCGCGGCTCTGGCTGCATGTACTCCCGCCACTTCGCCGGACGCGGCAACAACCGGCGCCGCCAGCCCGGCAGCCAGTGCTTCCAAAGCAGCCGCACCGTCCGCCACGCCGAGCCCGGCGGTCACCAGCGCATTGGCCGACTGCGGCGTGGAGATCCCGGACGAAACGGCCGGCCCCTTTCCCGGCGACGGCAGCAACGGGCCGAACGTGCTGGAGGCCTCCGGCGTGGTCCGGCGCGACATCAGCAGCAGCTTCGGCAGCTCGGACACCGTGGCGGAGGGCGTTCCGCTGACCTTCACGCTCAACCTGCTGGACAACGCGAACGGCTGCAAGCCGCTCGCGGGAGCAGCGGTCTATGCCTGGCACTGCGACGCCGAGGGCCGCTACTCGCTCTACGATTCGGGCCTGGAGAACGAGAACTTCCTCCGCGGTGTCCAGGAAGCGGACGAAAACGGGCAGGTCACGTTCGACTCCATCTTCCCCGGTGCCTACAACGGCCGCTGGCCGCACATCCATTTCGAGGTCTTCGAATCCCTATCGAACACCACGAGCGCCGGCCAGGTGCTGAAGGTCTCGCAGATCGCCCTGACCGAGGCTGCGTGCCAGGCGGTCTATGCGTCCGACGGGTATGGGACGAGCCGGCAGAACTTCCCCAACACCACCTTGGCCAGTGACAACGTCTTCGGGGACGACGGCGGTATCTACCAATTGGCGACGATGTCGGGTTCCGCGGGGGAGGGGTACACCGCCTCCCTCAACGTGGCCATCTAAGGGAAACAGCGAAGGCCCCGGGTGACCAGGGCCTTCGCTGCGGAGCGGGTGCCGGCGGCAGCTGCCGGGCTCAGAGAACCTTGGAGAGGAAGGCCTGGGTCCGGGCGTGCTGGGGATTGCCGAGTACTTCCTTGGGATCCCCCTGTTCCACCACGACGCCGCCGTCCATGAAAACGACGCGGTCGCCGACTTCGCGGGCGAAGCCCATCTCATGGGTCACCACCATCATGGTCATGCCCTCGTCGGCGAGCTGGCGCATGACACCCAGGACGTCGCCGACCAGTTCCGGGTCCAGGGCGCTGGTGGGCTCGTCGAAGAGCATCATGTCCGGATTCATGGACAGGGCGCGCGCGATTGCCACGCGCTGCTGCTGGCCGCCGGAGAGCTGGGCCGGGTAGGCGTTCTCCCGGTTGCCGAGGCCGACCTTCTCCAGGTTCTTCCGCGCAATCTCCTCTGCCTCGGCTTTGGAGCGCTTCTTGGCGCGCTGCTGGGCGAGGGTCAGGTTCCGCAGCACGCTCAAGTGCGGGAAGAGGTTGAACTGCTGGAACACCATGCCGATCCGGGTGCGGATTTTGTCCAGGTCGGTCTCCGGATCGGTGATGTCGACACCTTCGACCAGCACCGTGCCGCTGGTCGGCTCCTCAAGCCGGTTGACGCAGCGCAGCAGGGTCGATTTGCCGGAGCCCGAGGGACCGATGACGCAGACCACTTCGCCCTGGTCCACATGGAAATCGATCCCCTTGAGGACCTCGTTGTCACCGAAGTTCTTGCACAGGTTCCGCACCTCGATGGCGGGGCGGTCCTTCTGCAGCAGGTTGTCGGCGGCCATCGCTTACCGGCCTCTCTTGTTGTGTCGTTCGAGCTTCGCGACCAGCTGGGTCAGCGGCAGGGTGATGATCAGGTACATCAGCGCGGCGATCACCAGCGGCGTGGCATTGGCCATCTGGGAAACGGAGTCGCGGGCGAACGTGGTCAGTTCCCGCTCGCCAAGCGCCATGCCGGCGATGAAGAGCAGCGAGGTGTCCTTGATCAGGATGACCAGTTCGTTGGTCAGCGGCGGGGTGACGATGCGGAAGGCCTGCGGCAGGACGACGGAGACCATGGTCCAGCTCGGGTTCATGCCCAGTGACCGGGCGGCCTCGCGCTGGCCGGCGGGAACGGCTTCAATGCCGGCGCGGAGGGTTTCGGCGATGTAGGCGGCGGAAACAATGATCAGCGCGATCAGGCCGGCTCCCGCGCTGCCGCCCGGCGGCCGCCAGTCGAAGGCGATCGGCACGGCGAAGGCGAAGCCGAAGATGACCAGCAGCGCCGGCAGTCCGCGGAAAATTTCCACGTAGGCCGTGGCCACCCAGCGGTACGGAGCGACGGGGGAGAGCTTCATCAGGGCCAGGATCAGGCCCAGGATCAGGCCGCCGACGAAGGCGATCGCGGTGTAGATGATCGTGTTTTTGGCCGCGGTGATGATCACGTCGGGGAACGCGGCAGCCGCTACTTGCGGGTTGAAGAAGTTGGTCTGGATCGCTTCCCAGTCCGCTACCAGGATCACGGCAGCGAGGACGATGACGAAGACGGCGTACAGCACGCCGCGGAAGAGGCGCCGGCGGGCAGATGGTTTCACAAATTGGCCTTCCGAAGGTCAGGGAACAGGCTCCGCCCCGGAACTTTGGAAGTCCGAGGCGGAGCTGAGAGTGCTACTGCTTGAAGTACTTGTCGTAGATTTCCTGGTACTTGCCGCTGTCGCGCAGCTCTTTCAGTTCGGCGTTGACCGCTTCCAGCAGGGCTTCGCTGCCCTCTTCCTTCACCGCGAAGCCGTAGTGCTCGTCCGTCGGGTACTCCTGCACGATCTCGAACTCGCCGTCCTGCAGGTGGCCCAGGTTGACCGGCAGGTCCTGGAGGACCGCGTCGACGCCGCCGGACTGCAGCGCCGGGAACAGTTCCGCATCCGACGGGTAGGCCCGGATTTCGGTGTCTTCGGGTGCGTTCTCGCGCGTGTACGCCTCGCCGGTGGTGCCCTGCTGGACGCCCACCGACTTGCCCGCAAGGTCTTCGATCGACTTGATATCGGAGCCCGCCGGGACCAGCAGGGACTGCAGCGAGTCGTAGTACGGCTCGGAGAAGTCCAGGTTCTGCTCGCGCTCTTCGGTGATCGTGATGGCGCTGGCGCCCATATCGCACTGCCCGGCAGCCAGCACCACGCCGCTCTGCAGGCCGTCGAAGCCGACGTCCTGGACCTTCAGTTCAAGGCCCATGCCGGTGGCGATTTCGCCGACGAGGTCCATGTCGAAGCCGGTGTACTCGCCGTTCTCTTCGAATTCGAAGGGCGGGTAGGGGATGTCCGAGCAGACCGTCAGTGTTCCCGGGGTGACGAGGCCAAGCTCGTTGCCGGCCTCGGTGCCGCCATCCGTGGACGAGCCGCCGCCGCAGGCAGTCAGCGCCAGCGCGGAGGCTGCCAGCACGGCAGCGATCCTCGAGGACTTGGAAATGGTGAGCCGCATAGTGGGCAATCCTTTACTTGATGCGATATAGCAGAACTGGCAAAACAAACGTCATTCTAGCGTCACATAGTGACTTGCCCCACAGGCTACAGGTTTTGCCTATGAGTAACCAGCTCCGGCCGTGGAAATGCTGCCGGAATCAGCGGCGCAGCCCGAGCGCCTCCATCATCGGACGGAACTTCGCCCAGGTTTCGGCCAGCTCGGCTTCCGGAGTGGACGCTTCCACGATGCCGCAGCCGGCGTAGAGCCGCACGCGGGTCGGGGTTTCCACCACGGCGCCGCGCAGCGCGATGCCCCATTCGCCGTTGCCGGCCGCGTCCGTCCAGCCCACCGGTCCCGCGTACGGGCCGCGGTCCATCTGCTCCAGTTCGCGGATGAGCGCGCCGGCGGTCTCGGTGGGGCTGCCGCAGACGGCGGCCGTCGGGTGCACGGCTTCGGCCAGTTCCAAGGACGACGGCGGCCTGCCGCCTTCCAGCGTGAGTTCTGCCGAGACGTCCGAGGCCAGGTGCCAGACGTTGGGCAGTTCCAGCACGAAGGGTTCGCTGTGCGACGTCATGGCGGAGGTATAGGGTTCCAGCTTGCGGGTCAGCGAGTCGATCGCGAACTCGTGCTCCCGCTGCTGTTTCTCGGAGCCGGCGAGCACGCGCTCGGCGTAGGCCGCATCCGACTCGCCCTCGATCTTGTGAGTGTTCGCCCGGTCCAGCGTTCCGGCGAGCACCCGGGCGCGCGCCACATTGTCCTCGACCTTGATGAGCATTTCGGGGGTGGAGCCGATCAGCCCGTCCACGCTGTAGGTCCAGCAGTCGTGGTAGCGCGCGGCCAGTTCCCGCAGCACTTGGGCTGTGGCGATGGGGGAGGCCAGGTCAGCCACCACGTCGCGGGCGAGCACGAGCTTGCTCAGGCCGCCGGCCGCGATTCGCTCCACTCCGGCGGCCACCGCCGCCTTGTAGGCCTCTTCGGAGACCTGTCCCGCCCGGAGGCTGTCGGTGCCCTCCCGGCTGTGCTCGGCCGAGACCTCCTCCAGCCAGCCGGCCAGCTCTGCCTGGGCGCGGTCGGCACTAAGCTCCGCTGCGCCGTCGTCGGTAATAAAGGTCAGCCACGCGCCGGACGCACCTGATCCCACAACAACGCGCGGAACGATCAGGCGGGATTCGTGTGCGGAGGTCTTGGAGAAGGCGAAGGAGCCGAAGGCCACCAGGCCGGTCCCCGGGGTGCCCAGCGGATTGTCCACCTGCGCGGCCTGCACGGTTTCCTGCCACCAGGCTGCCGCGGCGCGGAACCGCCCCGGCCCCGTGGCGGTGAACCTTGCCGCCTCGCCGAAGGCGACGAGCCCCTCACCGCGGCGGATCCAGCAGTGGGCATCGTCGCGGACCAGGTAGTCCAGGATGCCGGTGGCGGAGGAGGAATCGCCGAGGCCGACGGTGATGGAGCGCAGGGAGGTCATAATGACATCAAGAGTACCTTCGCCGGACCGCGCCCGGATAACGCCGCCGGACGGCCCGCAGCGTTCGGCCCGCCGCCCAAACTTTGAGACAATGTTCGGGTGAATCGAGCATCCCTGGAGAAGCGCCCGGACGAAGTTGCCGCCATGTTCGACGACGTCGCCCCCAAGTACGACTTGGTCAACGACGTGCTGTCGATGGGCCAGACCCGCCGGTGGCGGCGGATTGTGGTGGAGGCCGTGGGCGCGAAGCCGGGCGACCGGGTGCTGGACCTGGCGGCCGGGACGGGCACCTCCAGCGAGCCGTACGCGGACGCCGGGATCGATGTCGTCGCCTGCGATTTCTCGCTCGGCATGCTCGAGGTGGGCAAGCGCCGCCGCCCGGACATCGACTTCGTCGCCGGGGACGCCACCAACCTGCCGTTCGCCGACAACTCCTTCGACGCGGTGACCATCTCCTTCGGCCTGCGCAATGTGAACGAGCCGCGCCAGGCCCTGCGGGAGATGCTGCGGGTGGCCAAGCCCGGCGCCCGGCTGGTCATCGCCGAGTTCTCCTCGCCGACTTTCCCGGCCTGGCGCACCGTCTACACCGAATACCTGATGCGGGCGCTGCCGGCGATCGCCAGCAAGATCTCCTCGAATCCGTCGTCGTACGTCTACCTGGCCGAATCCATCCGCGCCTGGCCGGACCAGAACGGCCTGGCGGCGTGGATCAGCGATGAAGGCTGGCAGAACGTCGCCTACCGCAACCTCAGCGGCGGCATCGTCGCCGTCCACCGCGCCGAAAAGCCCGGCGGAACCGGAGCCGGTGCGCCGGCAGGAACGGCGCGGCGGCGCCGGGACCTCAGGACCGCCGGCTGAATGTCCGTACTGATTGTTGGGGCAGGACCGGCCGGGTCGACCGCTGCCTACTATCTGGCCAAGGCCGGCATCGAAGTGACGGTGCTGGAGAAGACGTCCTTCCCGCGGGAGAAGGTCTGCGGGGACGGGCTGACGCCGCGCGCCGTCCGCGAAATCCAGCTGCTCGGCCTCCCGCATGAGGAATCCGCCGGCTGGCGCCGGAACCGCGGGCTGCGCCTGATCGCCGGCGGCCGCCGGCTGGAGCTGCCCTGGCCGGAGCTGTCCGATTTCCCGGACTACGGCTTGATCCGCACCAGGCTCGGTTTCGACGAGGAGCTGGCCCGCCACGCCGAGGCGGCAGGGGCCCGGATCCTGGAAGGGCATTCGGTCACCGAGGCGCTGCGGGACGACGACGGACGCGTCACCGGAGTGCGGGCCAATATCCTGGACGACCGCGGACGGAAGACGGGCGAAACGCGGGACTTTAGTGCCGGCGTCGTACTTGCTGCTGACGGAAACTCGGCCCGGACGGCGCTGAGCCTGGGAATCGAAAAGCGCGACGACCGCCCGCTGGGCGTCGCCGTGCGGACCTACTTCACCAGCCCCCGGCACGAGGACGACTGGATGGAGGGCTGGCTGGAGCTGCCCGATGCCCAGGGCAACCCGCTGCCCGGCTACGGCTGGGTTTTCGGCGTTGGCGACGGCACCTCGAACGTGGGCCTGGGCATCCTCAACTCGTCCAAGTCCTTCGGCAAGCTCGACTACAAGCAGGTGCTGGCCGACTGGACGGCCGGGATGCCCGCCGAATGGGGTTTCACGCCGGAGAACCAGGTCGGCCAGGTCCGCGGGGCCGCACTGCCGATGGGGTTCAACCGGACGCCGCACTACTCGCCGGGGCTGCTGCTGCTGGGCGATGCCGGCGGAATGGTCAGCCCGTTCAACGGCGAGGGCATCTCCTACGCAATGGAGTCGGCCCGCTATGCCGCCGGGCTGATCATCGACGCGCACGCCGGCGGCGGGCTCGACGAAGGCGTGCTTGCCCGCTATCCGGAGATCGTCCGGGGCGCGTGGGGCAGCCACTTCACGCTGGGCCGGGTCTTCGCCCAGCTGATCGGCAAACCGTCCGTCATGAAACTGGCGCTGCGCACCGGTATGCCCGTCCCGCCGCTGATGCGTTTCGTGGTGCGGATGCTTGCCAATCTCACCGACGCCGAGGGCACGGCCTTTGAGGATAGAGTTATTCATTTGCTGGAGAAAGTCGCCCCGCAGGCTTCCAACCAAGCCGGCGGCGCAACCGCTGTCCGCAAACCATCCGTCCCGACGATTAGTTAGTGTTGAACCGTGACTGACGCAAACCCGAGCTGGACTCCTGCCGGCCAGGTTCCGGACTCCTTCGAGCTGGACACTGCCACTGCCGCCATCGCCACTAGCTTGAACCTTCCGGCGGGCTTCGGCCTGATCGCCCAGGATCCGGAGCTCGGACCGGCCGTATCCACCGCACTGGCGCGCGTGGAAAAGCAGCTGCGGGTAGCCATTGCGCATTCGGATCCGCTGGCGGACGCCACCAGCCGGCACCTCGTGGAGGCCGGCGGCAAGCGCATCCGGCCGCTGCTGACCATCCTGGCTTCCCAGCTGGGCAAGGGGCCGGTGCCGGAAGTCCTGCAGGCCGCGGTGGTTGTGGAGCTGACGCACCTGGCCACGCTCTACCACGACGACGTGATGGACTCGGCTCCGTACCGCCGCGGGGCTCCCACGGCCCACGAAGTCTGGGGCAACCAGGTGGCCATCCTCGCCGGCGACCTGATTTTCGCCCGCGCGTCCATCCTGGTCTCGGAACTGGGGCCGGAAGCCGTGATGATCCAGGCCCGGACGTTCGAGCGGCTGGTGCTCGGGCAGCTGCAGGAGACGGTCGGACCGCGCGAGGACGAGGATGCCGTGCAGCACTACCTGAACGTCATCGCGGGCAAGACCGGTTCGCTGATCGCCACCTCCGGCCAGTTGGGCGCGATGTTCGCCGGCGCCGGGCAGGACGTCGTGGACATCATGGTCGAATACGGCGAACGCGTTGGCGTGGCCTTCCAATTGGCCGACGACGTGATCGACGTGACCGGCCTCAAGGCCAAGTCCGGCAAGACCCCCGGCACCGACCTCCGCGAAGGCGTTCCCACCCTCCCGGTGCTGCTGCTGCGCCAGTCCGCCGCCGCTGGCGATGCCTCCGCACAGGAGGTGCTCGCGCTGGTGGATGCGGACCTGAGCTCGGACGAGGCGCTGGCCAAGGCCGTGGAGGCCCTGCGTGCCCACCCCGTCACGCAGCAGGCCTGGACCACAGCGCGCGAGTGGGCGGACGCCGCCAAGGCGGCGCTGGAGCCGCTGCCGGACAGCACGGTCAAACTGGCCCTGAGCGCGTTCGCGGAAGCCGTCGTCGACCGCGAGGTCTAGCAGGAGGCCGGGCGGCCGGAGCCTCTCGGCGCCGAGCGGTCCCACGCATCGCCGCCGGCCACACACACCGCCACCGGCGCGGCCGTTGGTTTTAGCCGTCCTGGTCCTCGTCCTCGCCGAAGACCCAGTCGAACATGTCGAAGACGAACTCGCTGAAGGTGGCTTCTTCGCTCTGCCAGCCGGCATTGCCCGTGTTGGTCCGGATCCAGACAATCGGGTCCGGCACGGCGAGGTGCTCCTCGCGGAAGCCCCAGTTGGCCTCTTCGTCCATCTCGTCCAGGAACAGCAGGTAGCCGTCCTCGATTTCCAGCTCGTCCGGATCCCAGAAGAAGTCATGGGCCTCCATGAGGTCCTCGCAGCCGCCGAGTGCATGGTAGAACTCAACCAGCGCCTGGGGGACCTGGAACTTGTGTTCGCCGAGCAGCCCCTCGAGTTCGTCGTAGGAAATGCCGTCCTGCTCGGACCATTTCCGGCCTAGGTATTTCGGGACGAGGGCGCGGAACTTGTCCACGAACATTTCGGGCATGCTGCTGCTTCCTGGGCTGGCGGGAGGGGTCAGCACCATCCTACCGCCGGCGCTTGGCCAGCCCGGGGTAGTCGATCACGATGCCGTCGGCATCCACCACCAGGTCCGCACTGAACCCGTCGGAAGAATAGTTGACGACGGCGGTGCGGGAGTCGTCGTCGTACGCGCGCCTGCCGCTGTACGTCTGTTCCGAGGCGGTGACCTGCAGGCTCGGCAGATGGACCATGGCCATGGTGAACGTGTGCTCGACGTCGGCGTTGTGGACGGCCCCCAGCCGCAGGATGGGCATGGTGTTGGTGGCGGGACAGAACTGCAGGTCGCAGTCGAGCGCGAGGTCCAGCACGTGTGGGTCCGCCACGCCCGGCTCCGGCAGGTCCGCAATCCCGGACTTGCGTGCCTCCACGCTCCAGCTGCCGTTGGCCGCGCGGTCCAGCCACAGGTGCCGGCTGAAGCCGTGCCCGTGGACGGAGATCTCGAAGTGCTCGGTGATCCAGTCCTCGCCGCAGCGCAGCGCCCAGCTTGCGGCATACTCGGCCGTGCGGGCCGCGCCATGGGCTGTGAGCCGCTCGGGCTGGAGGTTAATGGTGGCTGTGTCGGCCCGCCGCGGATCGTCCTGGCCCAGCCAGGCGTGGGTGCGGGATTCGTGCGTTTCGTGTCCCATGGACACAGCCTTGTGCCTCGCCGGGCGCATGGCAAGGGTCAGCCGGCTTCGGACTCCAGCCGGCGCACGGTCAGCGCCAGCCACAGGTGCACGCGGTCGGCGGTGACGGCGGGGTCGTAGCCGGTGAGCTCGACGATCTGGCCAAGCCGGTAGCGCACCGAGTTGCGGTGCAGCCCCAGGGCGTCGGCGACGGCGGCCACGGAGCCGTTGAGTTCCAGGTAGGTCTCGAGCGTGGACAGCAGTTGGCCGCCATGGGCCGCGTCGAAGGCCACCAGCGGGTCCAGTGCTTCGGCGGCCAGGTCGGCCAGCGGGACATCTTCGGAGGCCAGCAGCAGCGAGGTCAACGACAGCCGCTGCGGGACGTTAAGCGGCAGGCCGTGGCTGAGCGATTCCTTGGCCTCGAAGTAGCTCCAGCGCAGACCGTTCGCCTGGGCATATCCGCCGCCTACGCCCACGGTGGCGGCGAGGCCGGCCTCCTGCAGGTAGGCAGTGAGCTGGCGGCCCGCTTCCTCGCCGGACTCGGCGTCCTGCAGGACAAGGACCAGCCGGTCATCGAGCAGGCCGCTGACCGTGCCCTCCAGCCCGGCCGGCAGCGGCAGCGTGCGCAGGGCGCGGCGGTGCGCCTGGCTGGCCTGCACAGCGATCACGTGGTGCCGGCGGGCGGCGTCGATCCCGATGTTGTTCAGCCGCAGCGTGGCGTCCTGTCCCTGCAGCGTTCCGCGGACGACGTCCTGAAGGATCTGCCCGGTGGTCCGGCGTTCGCGCTCGCGGTGCTTGGCCTGGTTGCTCAGTTCGAGGCTGACCAGGCTTTGCGCGTAGTCCACGATGGCGTTGCGCTCGTACGGCTCTGCGAGGGCCAGCGTGCAGCGGTCCTTCGCGCCCGTCGAGATCGGCACCATGTGCCAGTTGGCATGCTGCTTGCCGGAGGTGCCGAAGATACGGGTCCCGTATTGGGAAAGCACGACGTCGGTGCGCAGCGTCCCCGCGAGCGTGCGCAGCAGGGCCGGCAATCCGCCGCCGCCGAGCAGTGCGGCGGCCAGCGCCTGGTGGTCCTTGAGCAGTTGCTCCAGCTTGCCGTAGTGGTCGGCCGAGATCGCGTCGGCCACCATCCGGCTGATCGCGACGAAGGGTGTCTCGTAGGGCACTTCGAACACCGGAAGCTCCAGCCGGTCCGCCTCGGCGAGCACGGCCGGGGGAATCCGGCTGTGGCTCAGGCCGAGGGCGAATCCCACTGCTACGACGCCGGCCTCGTGCACGCGCGCGATGAACCGCCGCTGCGTCGGGGCCGATTTCTGCCGCAGCCCGGTCGTGAGCACCACCTCGCCGCCACTGAGGAAGGGCAGCGGGTCCTCCAGTTCGGTGGTGGCCACCCAGGTCACCACGGCATCCGGATTACCGGTCGCCGTGCCGGCCAAGCGCAGGTGGAGCGATTTGCTGGCCAGGAGATTGGCGAGAGTGACAGCCATAGGGCCACTATACGTGCCGGCCATTGTGCACACGCACGGGGCTGTATCGTGCCTTGTGACCCGCCTGACTAAGATGAAGAAAAATCAGCAAGCTGAGAATAACGAGGTTCCCATGAGCAGCAAAGCCGTCCCGGGCGGGACGCATGAGTCGAAGCATAAGCGGGAAACCTGGTCCACGCGGAAGGTCTTCATCCTCGCCGCCATAGGCTCCGCCGTCGGACTAGGCAACATCTGGCGCTTCCCGTATGTCGCCTACGAGAACGGCGGCGGCGCCTTCATCATCCCCTATCTGGTGGCGCTGCTCTTCGCAGGGATTCCGCTGCTGTTCCTGGACTACGCGGTCGGGCACAAGTTCCGCGGATCGGCACCGCTGGCCTACCGGCGGCTGCACCGGCGGGCGGAGGGGCTGGGCTGGTGGCAGGTGGCCATCTGCTTCGTCATCGCCGTCTACTACGCCGTGATCATCGCCTGGGCCGGGATGTACATGATCTTCTCCTTCACGGAGGCCTGGGGCGATGATCCGGAAGGCTTCTTCATCGGGCAGTTCCTGCAGGTGAGCGAGAACGTCAATATCGGCTTCGACTTCGTCCCCGGCGTGCTGGTGCCGCTGGTGCTGGTCTGGGCCCTGGTCCTGTTCGTGCTGGCTGCCGGTGTGCAGAAGGGCATCGGCCGGGCCAACATCATCTTCCTGCCGCTGCTGCTGGTGATGTTCCTGGTACTGGTGGTCCAGGCGCTGTTCCTGCCGGGGGCGGCCGACGGTCTCGACGCGCTCTTCACGCCCAACTGGGCGGCGCTGGCGGACACGGGCGTCTGGGCCGCCGCCTTCGGTCAGATCTTCTTCTCGCTCTCGGTGGCCTTCGGCATCATGGTCACCTATGCGTCCTACCTGAAGCGCCGG
The DNA here is from genome assembly GCF_000328305.2 of Arthrobacter crystallopoietes BAB-32. GTDB lineage: Bacteria > Actinomycetota > Actinomycetes > Actinomycetales > Micrococcaceae > Crystallibacter > Crystallibacter crystallopoietes_A. Next base: position 12,894 of record NZ_ANPE02000134.1, read on the forward strand.
ACCGACCTGACCGGTTCGGGCTACGTGGTGGCGTTCTCCAACTCGGGCTTCGAGATCCTCGCCGGCATCGGCGTGTTCGCCGCGGTGGGCTTCATGGCCTACAGCGCCGGAGCGCCGGTGAACGAGGTTGCAGGCTCCGGCGGCATCGGCCTGGCCTTCATCGCCTTCCCGACAATCATTTCCCAGGCTCCGCTCGGCGCCCTGCTCGGCGTGCTGTTTTTCGGCTCGCTGGTGTTTGCCGGCCTGACCTCGCTGATCAGCATCGTGGAAGTCATCATCTCCGCGGTCCAGGACAAACTCGGCCTGCGGCGCGTGCCGGCGACCATGGCCGTCGGCCTGCCGATGGCACTGGTGTCCATCCTGCTGTTCCCGACCACGACGGGCCTGAACCTGCTCGATGTGACGGATGCGTTCGTCAACAACTTCGGCATTATGGCCGCCGCGTTCGTGGCCGTGCTGCTGCTGACCTACGGCTTCCGCGCGCTGCCGATGCTGGGCGGCCACGTCAACGAGACGTCGTCAATCAAGCTAGGCCGCGGCTGGCGGATCATGGTCGGCATCGTCGCCCCGGTGGTCCTGGGCTACATCCTCATCAACGAACTGATTGCCAGGATCCAGGAAGGCTACAACGAGATGCCGGCCTGGTTCGTCGGCGTGTTCGGCTGGGGAATGGCCGGGGCACTCATCGTCATCGCCTTCCTCCTGTCCCTGATTCCCTGGAGCAGCCGCTCGGCTGCCACCCATCCGGTCCTGGATGCGGCCGACACCGACCCGAAGGAGGCCTCCCGATGAGCGCCGCCGCCATCATCATGCTGATCATCGCCATCCTCACCGTCTGGGGAGGCCTGGCCCTGGCGCTGGTGAACCTCCAGCGCCACCCTGAGGACGACACAATGATGCCGGAAGAGCACGCGCCGGAACTTTAGGCGGGCGGCACACGGCATGCCCTTTGGATAACTGCACGAAGGCCGGGCGCATGCTGTGTGCAAGCTGCTATGGAGCTGCGGCGAAGCGGGGACGTAGGGTCATCAGTGTTGCCGCACCGCCAGCCGCCTGCAGTGCGCTGAAGAACCACGAATACCTGCAAGAAAGGCACCTTGATGACCATGCAGACCACGCAGCCGACGTACCGGCTGGAGCAGAAGCGCAAGATCACCGGCGAATTCCCTGGCCCGAAGTCTGCAGAGCTGGGCGCGCGCCGGGCCAAGGTGGTTGCCGGCGGCGTTGCCTCCAGCGTTCCCGTCTATGTGGCCGACGCCGACGGCGGCATCATCCTGGACGTGGACGGCAACTCCTTCATCGACCTGGGCTCCGGCATCGCGGTGACCAGCGTGGGTGCCTCGGACCCGGCCGTCGCCGCAGCCGTCAGTGAGCAGGTCGGCCGCTTCACGCACACCTGCTTCATGGTCAGCCCCTACGAGGGCTACATCGCCGTCGCCGAGAAGCTCGCCGCCCTGACGCCCGGCGACCACGAGAAGCGCACCGTCCTGTTCAACTCCGGCGCCGAAGCGGTGGAAAACGCGGTGAAGGTGGCCCGCATCGCCACCGGCCGCACCGCCGTCGTCGCTTTTGACCACGCCTACCACGGCCGCACCAACCTGACCATGGGGCTGACTGCCAAAGCGAACCCCTACAAGTCCAGCCCGGCCGGCAGCTTCGGCCCGTTCGCCCCGGAAATCTACCGGGTGCCGATGAGCTACCCGTTCCGGGAAGAAGCCGAAATCAAGGGCGAGGATGCCGCCCGCCGCGCGATCACGATGATCGAAAAGCAGATCGGCGCCGAGAACGTTGCCGCCATCCTGATTGAACCGATCCAGGGTGAAGGCGGCTTCATCGTCCCCGCCGAGGGCTTCCTGCCGGCGCTGACCGCCTGGGCCAAGGAGAAGGGCATCGTCTTCATCGCCGACGAGGTCCAGGCCGGCTTCTGCCGCACCGGCGCCTGGTTCGCCTCCGAGCACGAGGGGATCGTGCCGGACATCATCACCATGGCCAAGGGCATCGCCGGCGGCATGCCGCTCTCCGCCATCACCGGGCGCGCCGACCTGTTGGACGCCGTGCACCCGGGCGGCCTGGGCGGCACCTACGGCGGCAACCCGGTCGCCTGCGCCGCGGCACTGGCCGCCATCCAAACCATGGAGGAGCAGGACCTCAACGGCCGGGCCCGCGCGATCGAGGAGCAGGTCATGGGCCGGCTCCGCGCGCTGGCCGGAGAGGTCGACATCATCGGCGAGGTGCGCGGCCGCGGCGCCATGCTCGCGCTGGAATTCGTCCAGTCCGGCACCGCCGGCAGCACCAAGGAACCGAACGCAGCCGCCACCAAGGCGATCGCGGATGCCTGCCTGAAGGCCGGCGTCATCATCCTGACCTGCGGAACCTACGGCAACGTCGTCCGCCTGCTGCCGCCGCTGGTTATCAGCGACGAACTGCTGGCCGATGCCCTGGACGTCCTCGAGGGCGCCATCCGCGAGGCCGCCGCGGCCTGACCGCAGGCATGCCAAGGGGCAGGCACCGGAACCCACACCCGGTGCCTGCCCCTTGCCGTGCCTGCCCCCGGCTGTTCATTTGTGCTGGTCGGCGCGGTAGAGTCTGCATCACATGCTGGGCGGCCCGCAGCGCGGCAAGCACGGGACAGCGCCGGACCGCAGGGACCGGAAGTTGGAGGAACGCATGCGTTATGTGGTGGGGTACCAGCCGGACGAGCGCGGAGCGGACGCCGTCGCGCTGGGGGTGGCGATTTCACGGGCGCAGGGCATCGGCCTGGACATCGTGTACGTGGTGCCGGAGAACGCACCCTTCGTGTCCGTTGAACCGCGCGGACGGCGGATCAAGGCCGGGGAGCAGGAGATCACCCGGGCGCGGCACGAGGCGCTGGCGCTGGTCCCGTCCGACGTCGAGGCCGACTTCCGGGTGGTCGATGCGGATTCGTTCTCCGAGGGCCTGATCAATGCCGCCGTTGAGGACGCTGCGGCGCTGATCGTGATCGGGGCGGCATCGCACGGGATCTTCAAGCGGTTCACGGTGGGCAGCGTCGCCAACGCCCTGCTGCACGCGTCGCCCCTGCCTGTTGCGCTGGCCCCGCGCGGCTACCAGCACAACGGCCCGCTGACCCGGATGACGGCTTTCATCGGCCAGCGGCCCGGTTCCCAGGCTGCGCGCGACGTCGCGGTGACCGCAGCGGACCGGCGCGGCGTGCCGCTGCGGCTGGTCTCCCTGGTGGCGCTGGATACCCGTGAACACTCCGATTCGGGCGAGGCCATCCACCAGGCCCATCTCCACGCGAACTCGGTGCTGGCGGAAACGGCGTCGAAGCTGCTTGAGGGCACGGCCACGGTGACGGTGGCCCACGGACGCAGCATCGAGCAGGCCATCGATTCGCTCGACTGGGAGGACGGTGAGTTGGTCATCATCGGCTCCAGCCGGCTGGCGCAGCGCAACCGCCTGTTCCTGGGCAGCACGGCCTTGAAGGTGCTGCGGGCGCTGCCCGTCCCTATGGTCGTGGTGCCCGCCGGCAACGGCGCAGGGGCGCCGCGCGTGTAGGCAGCACCGGACACGTACGACGGCGGCGGGCCGGGGGCGGCGGTCAGGCGGCGGGGCGCGGGGCCTTCCGG
>NZ_ANPE02000133.1 GCF_000328305.2 Arthrobacter crystallopoietes BAB-32
ACCATGAGGGCGTATTCGACGGCGGTGGCGCCGGTTTCTTCGCGCTGCAGGCGGGTCTTGATGGTAAAGCCGAGGGTGTGGAGGGAAGCGATGATGGAAAGCATTTGGGAAGCTCCTGTTTTTGTTTTTCCGGCTGGCCCTGCGCCAGCTCCTCCAAAAACATAGCAACCGATTCGCCCCGATTTGCTTGACTTTCGCCGACCTTATGATAAGGCTGAGCAAACCATTGGGCAGTGCCTGTTCCCTGCGGTTTTACTGTCCCTTTTCCCGGGTTTTTCCTGCGTTCGAAGAACCGGTTAAAGAGCGGGCGGCGTACCCTGGAACGGAGGGACGGTGGCCGCTGAGAGCCGGCTTCAGGGCCGGAAAACGATGTGGATCCTCGTGCCGCCGGAGCCTCTCCTGACTACACGCACGTCGACGGGCACGGGGTTCAGCAGAGCGCGGAAGCCCTCCTCGTCGGCAGATGACGAAACGTGGTTCCTTGCGAAAAGGTCCTCGGAGGCTATCTTGCGGCGACTGGTGAAGGTATTGACTCCGACCGGCGCGGCGATGCACGACGGGATGTTGGCCGTATACCGGTCCAAGGTGAAAACGCCGTTGACCTTGCGACCGGTATACGGATCTACATATTCTGCCCGGACCGGGATACGGATGTTATTGCGCTCGCGGTCAAAATGGGTTTGGGGTTTTATTGCGGTTACCAGGCCGACCGTTCGCCGGCCCTGCTTGGCCAGCGTCTTACTGTGAGGCTTCCTCAGCCAGCCCATCCAAGAAGCGCACATTCGAGTTCTTCTTGCTCGGTTTAGGCCAAAGGCAGTTCGGCGTCGAGCTCCCAGCCTTGTCCATCGAGGATGACCTGGGTGCAGCTGCCAGTCGAACGGTTGAGGATGATGGGTGCCATCAGGTTTACCGTGGTCTTGGCGTCTCCGGGCTTTGCTACGACCAGGACGTCGCAGTCTGCCGGCTCAGTCAGGCGGAGTTCCTGTAGCTGGGCATCAGTCACGACCGGGCGGTAGTCGGGAAGGTAGACGGCGGCGTCCAGGAGAAAAAGCCGGATGGCGGACGCTTCACGAGGCGTCAGCGTGTACAGTCCTGCCGCTTCCTCAACGGCGGTGAGCTCGAAATCAGTCAGGGGGCTCAAACCTGGCGGGGGAGCCGTAAAGGTCAGTGCCGCGCTCATCGCAGGAAGTCCATCAGCGTGGGCGGGAGCACCTTGGCAGTCACGCCGAGCGCAGCCTGGTAGTTCATGTCCTGGACATTGAGCTCCAGGAGCATCTCCGCCAGATCGACATCCTCGATCTCGGCTCGCTGCGTCTCCAGGAGGGAGACGTGTTCGGTATTCATATCCTGTGCCCTTAACAGCCGGGAATGGCGTGCGCCAATGGACGTGTGATTGGCAATGACGTTATCAAGGTGGACATCGATGTCTGCCACGCGAGGCCCGGTATTGAGACCGGCCCTGAGGTCGGCGGCGATCTGGCCCATCAGGGCAAAGACCGAGTTGTCTCCGTTGCCGAAAACGACCGCACCGTCGGCGTCGACGCGTATGCTCTGGCCTTCCGCGATGCGCCGCTCCACGGTACTGCCCGAAGCGCCCGTAAACGTAGGAGGTGTCCCGGTGAAGGCGGCACCGGCGTCGGAATTACCGGCGAAGACACTCCGCCCCAGGTACTTCGTATTTGCCTGGTTCAGCAGGTCCTTGCCTAAACCCTCGATCTCCAGGGCGATCGCTTCCCGTCCCGCCGTCGAAATCGCTCCGCTGCCTCCTTGGATGGCAAGGTCCCGGGCCTTGTTCAGGATGTTGGTGACGTTTGACATCGCCGTGTCAATGGTGGTCAGCCAGCCATTGCCGTTGTCGATGTTGCGCCCGTACTGCTCGGCAGCACGCTGGCTGGCCCGGACCTGCAGTGAGTTGGCAGTACCGGTGGGGTTGTCGGAGGGCCGCTCCATTTTCTTGAGGCTCGAGGCCTGATCCTGGGTTGAGGAAAGGCGGGCCTTGTTCAGCTGGAGATTGCGCTGTGCGCTGGCAGCCATCATCTGGCTGGTGGTTCTACTGATCATCTTGGAGTTACCTTCCCACGAGCCCGGTCTGGTTAATGAGCACGTTCAGCATTTCGTCAATGGCCGTCATGACCCTGGCATTGGCCTGGTAGGCATGCTGGTAGGTGAGGAGATTGACGCTCTCCTCGTCGAGGTCAACCGACGCGGACGACAGCTGCATGTTCACGGCTGATGCGTTGGCCGCTGCTGCGAGTTCACTGCGCTGGATATCGGTGCGGGCCGTTACGGCCAGCTTCGTGACGAAGCTGGCCCACACGCCGTCGGGAGAACCCGCCGCAACGCCGATCTGGGAGATTGCGTCTGCAACACTTCCGTCACGTCCGCCGGAGCCCGGTGCTCCCGCAGCGATGCCGGAGATGTCCGCGGGGACAATGGTCAGCCCCAGTGCCGGCGGAAGCTGCGGACGGAATGCGAAGAAATCATGGCCGGTAGTGCCGGCCGGAGTCTGGCCCGTCCGGTGCACGCTATTGACAGCGGTGGCCAACTGCCCGGCGAAAGCGTTATAGGAGGCAGCCGCCTCCGCGACCTCACCCCCGGCGCCGTTGGTCGCAGCCGGGGCGAGGACGGAAAGGGCACCCGCGATGGTTCCACCGGCCAACGCGATGGGTGACCCGGGGCGGTGCGCCCACTCGAGCTGGACCGGGGCGGCAGCAGCATCCTGCATCCGGTAGCCCCCGGTGAGCTGGACCGGCCTGAAGGAATCGGCGCTGACAATGGCATTGCCACCGATGAGGATTTCCAAGGTGCCGTCACCTGCGTCACGCACCTCGCCTCCCGCCAAGGAAGCGATCGATGCGGTCAGCAGATTCCGCTTGTCCATGAGCTCGTTGGCGGGGCTGCCGGCGTTCAGCGCGGAGCGGATCTCTCCGTTGAGCTCCGCCACCTGCGCAGCAGCAGCATTGAGCTCTTCGGCCAGCGAGTCCAATTGCGTTCGTCCGGCTGACCACTGGGCCTCGATCTGGGCATAGCCGTGCGAAAGCTGGGCGGCCAGCGCGCCCGCTTCTTCCAGCAGTACACTGGCCGGGGCTGCTTCCCCGGCATCGTTCGCGACATTCTGCCATGCGGCCCATACATCCTGCAGCTTGGCGGAAAGCCCGTTTTCGCCAGGTTCCTGCATGATGTCTTCCAGTTTCAACAGTGCTTCGGCGCGTGCAGCCGCATAGCCGGCGTCGGAGGCGGTAGCCCGCACCCGCGTGTCCAGGAAGGAATCACCCAACCGGCTGATGGCATCAATGCTGACCCCTTGGCCGGCGGTAGGACCGCCGGCGAACAGACCGGTCTGGGCCGTGGCGCCGATGGCGGAGGTCTGGATCCGTTGCCGTGTATAACCTTCCGTGCCCGCGTTGGCCACATTCTGCCCGGTGACGGCTGATCCTTGCCGGGCCGCGTTGAGCCCCGTGAGGGCCGTGCTCAGTGATCCGAAAGTGCTGCTCACTATCTTTCCTTAGAGTTTCGTATCGAAGAGCCTGGAGCCTTCGGCGTCGCTGGTCATTCCATGGGCGTTGTACAGTCCGGCCTCGGCACGGTGGCCGGCAAGCGTCTCCTGCGTCGAGCGCGAGGCGGCGCGGAGGAACTGTTCATTGGCATCCCGCAGTTCGCGAATGCGCTCGGTTTGTTCAGTCATCGCCTTCAGGTGGGACATCAGAATGTCCTCCCACGGACCATCGGGAGCAGCCTGGGCCAATTCCCGAAGCGTGGCGTCTCCTTGCAGCCCCCATTCCCTAGCGACGGCAGAGACTTCGAGGGCGCGGGCAAGTCCTGCGCTGCGCACCCTGTCCAGGGTCTGCTCAACTTCCAGGGTGGCATGGTGCAGCCACTTGGACTTGCCGGCGGTGAGGAGTAATTGTTCTTCCTCGAGCTTGAATGTCAGGAGTTCAAGCATCTCGCGTTCGCGCCAGAGCAGCGCTGACAGCTCGTGGATTGCCATACTGGTCCAGGACTCCCTCTGAATCTCCCTGTGCACACCTTGCCGGCGGCACCCTTTCAACCTCACTATCGGCACGAAGGAGGCCCATGTAAGGTCCGTAGCCAGCAAGTCTACGGATCACTGAGAAAGCGGCCCAATCGCGGGCGTTAGGAGCATTGCACGAAGGATCTGCAGGAATTATGGTCAGGCCTTCCTCAGCTTTCGAACAGGAAGCTCTTTTTCGGTCTCATAGCCCTGTTTCGGTAGCTAACGTTGTCGGCGACGGCCCTGCTTTGGCCGTCAGCGGCCGGCGAATCCGCCCCGCTTTCATGTGCAGCCGTCATCCGGAGGCACCAGGAGTCAAGGAGGCGGGATGCCCGCACACATTTCGGGGCAGCTGACGCTGGTCTCCCGGGAAATTTTCGATACCTTCCAAGAGGAGCTGCAGGATCCGGGCATTTGCTACCGCTACTTGCTTGACTACCTGCGGATGTGGGATTGGCGTTACCTGCGGCTCTCTCGCGCCGTCAGAGCTGGAGATGCCGAGACGGCCATGGACGCGATCCTGAGCGCGAATTCTTCTGCCCGTATGGTTGGGGCCTTGCGCTTGGCTGCGCTGGCCGCCGAATTCGAACAGCGCCTCAAAGAGGGCGGCATCCCGGCAGTTGTGCCTCTACTGGGTGGGATCGCGATGTGCGGCCAGCTGACCATGGCCGAAATTCGGCGAAACTTACCAATCAATGATGACGGGGATAGGGCCCATGACGGGACTGAAGACATCGCTGCCGCGACAGCAAAGCCACAGACTCCCGGCCTCTCGAAAACTGCTGAGCGAGTGTTCAACGCCTTAGCCATCCACTTGCCATTCAGACTGGAGCCAGGCCATTAGAGCCCAGATTCAGCCGGCTGAGAAAATATTTCAAGAAATTTTCTTGGTTTACTAACGCGGAGCCAAGCGCCGCCGATTGGTAACTGTGTCGGGCCACGGATGGACCGGCGAACATCATCAAGACCCTTATTTCACGGAGGAATTCATCATGGGTTTTCAGATCAACAACAACCTGGGCGCCAATAACGCGTTCCGTAACCTGAATAACACGCAGAACGACATGAACAAGTCGCTCGAGAGGCTCTCCAGCGGCTTGCGTATTAACCGCGCCGCTGACGACGCAGCCGGCCTCTCTATCTCCGAGGGTCTGCGCTCCCAGGTGTCCGGTCTTGGCGTTGCCCAGCGCAATACCCAGGACGGCATCTCCGTCATCGGCGTCGCAGAAGGTGCACTGTCCGAGGTCCACGCTATCTTGCACCGCCAGCGCGACCTGGCTGTTCAGGCAGGCAACGACTCGAATAACGCCGCTTCTCGGACCGCGATTAAGACCGAGTCGGACGCCCTGTCCGCCGAGCTTACCCGCATCGCCGCTTCCACCAACTTCAATGGGATCAAACTGCTCGACGGCAGTGATACCGCGCTGACTTTCCAGGTCGGCGCCGGTGGTGTTGCCGCTGAGGACCAAATTGATGTCGCCCTGTTTGACGTCACAGCTGTCGCGACTGCCACAGCGGCGCTGACCTTCGACAGCTCGACCAACGCTGCCGCATCAGTTACGGCTTTGGATACTCAGATCGCGGCCGTCTCAGCCGCACGATCCGGTCTGGGTGCCTCCCAGAACCGTCTGGAGTCGGCCGGCAAATCGCTGGCTGTCGCCAAGGAGAACCTGGGCGCCGCCGAGTCCCGCATCCGCGACACCGATATGGCGGAGGAGATGGTTAAGTACACCAAGGCCAACATCCTCTCCCAGGCGGGCGTCTCCATGCTGGCGCAGGCCAACCAGAGCAACCAGAGCGTCCTGAAGCTGCTGGGCTAAGCCTGACGCTCTGTCTCGCAAAACCGCCGGTTGGTGCCGGGAAGGGCCCTATCCTTTCCCGGCACCTCCGGCGGTTTTGCTTCCGGCGCGTTCACATCATCGCCAACGCACGCACTACCTTCGAAAGGTATTATCGTGGGACTCTCCCTCAATGGCCTAGCTAGCGGATTGGATTCTGCCGCGCTGATTACCGCAATGATGGACGTCGAGCGGATTCCGCAGAACATTCTCAGGACCAAGGTTTCTGCGGTGCAGACGTTCACGACAGCCCTGCAGGATCTGAACTCCAAGATCGCGAATCTTACCGTGTCGGCAACCGCCTATGCCAAGCCAGACTCTGTTCAGGTCTTCTCCGCCACCACTAGCTCAGCCGACGTCACCGCGACTGCCGGTGCCGGTGCCACCAGTGGCGAAATTAGCATTACCGTCGGCCAACTAGCTGCCAGGCATACCGCAGTCACCGCCGGGGTGAGCGCCTGGCCCGATGCCTCGGGGACACTCAGCATTACCAGGGCAGGCGCCGACCCCATCAACATCACGGCGGCCTCGAACTCCCTGGATGACGTAGCCAAGGCTGTTAACGACGCAGGCGCTGGAGTCATCGCCACCAAGGTCGCTGTCGGCGACGGTACTTTCAGGCTCCAGTTCAGCGCCACTGAATCTGGAGCAGCTGCAGTTTTCGACATCACTGTCGGCGGCACTAGCGTCTTCGCCGAGCCCGAAGCTGCAGTGGTCGTCCAAGGTCAGGACGCCAAGGTCACCTTGTATGCTGGCACCCCTGCCGCACAAACCCTCTCGTCGTCTTCGAACACATTTACCGACGTGCTGCCCGGTGTGTCCATCACGGTGGGCGCCACAAGTACCGTCCCGGTCTCCATCTCGGTGTCCAAGGACACCGAAGCCATCGCCAAGAAGGCCGGAACCCTCGTCGAACACTTGAACACGGTTCTCGGCTTAGTCAAACTGAAGTCGCAAGTCAACACCACAACCGGCGCTGACGGTTCGCCGAAGGCTACTTCCGGGATTTTCAGCTCCGACAGTGGTATCCGCTCCATCAGTCAAGGGCTGACGAATGCGGCCACTTTTCCGATTGGTGGACGGTCCCCGTCCGAAATCGGCATCAGCATCACTAAGGACGGACTGGTCACCTACGACGAGGAAAAATTCAAGACGGCGTTGGCCAAGGACCCAACCGGCACCGGAGCGATGTTCCAGGAGATCTCGGCCAGGGTGGCTGCCGCTGGCGAGAACGCCTCCGACAAGTACGACGGCCAGATCACCCTGAAGATCACCGGCCAGGATAGGCAGCTCCGATCGCTGAACGACCAGATCTCCAGCATGGAAACGCGACTGGCAAAGCGCGAAGAGTACCTCAAGGCCATCTATGCAGCATTGGAAGTATCAATGAGCAATATGAATTCCCAGATGTCCTACTTGTCCTCCCAGATCGCCTCCCTGCCCAGCTCTTCCAGCTCCGATGAGTAAGGATTCCGAGTGACGACGAATTTTGTCCCTCAACGAAACGAGTACCTGCGCCATCAGGTGCTTTCTGCTACTCCAGCCCAGCTCCTGGTCATGTTGTACGACAGGTTGGTCCTGGACCTGAAACGCGCCGAGGCGGCTCAGACGGGGCAAAACTGGGCGGTGGCATCCGAACAGTTGTTGCACGCCCAGGCCATCATCACCGAGTTGTCCAGTACCTTGAAGACCGACGCTTGGGACGGCGCGGACGGGCTCTTTGCCACCTACACCTATGTCAGCAGCGCCCTCATGAACGCCAACATTCACCGCGACGTCGAACTTACGCGGGAAGCTATCCGGCTCACTATCCCACTGCAGGAGGCTTGGCAGGAGGCTGCAGCGTCGCTGCCTGGACATGCATCAGTGAGCGCCACACTATCCAGCGGAAACCCGATCAGCGGGAGCCTTGGTGTCGGCTGAGCGAGGGAATGACGAATGGGCCGCCATTTTGGACAGTATGGAGGCGGACCTCGTCCGGGCATTGCAGCAGCTTGAGGGTCATTCAGATCCCGTGATGGAGGTTGCGCAGTGGACGCCTCCCGTTGGAGCCGGGGCTGTACCAGCCGAGCTGGAGGAACGGGCACGCAAATTGCTGGCGAGCCAGGCCGAGGTAGCCGGCATGCTTGCCGTGGCTAAACGTCAGACTGCGCAGCATCTCGATGCCGTATCGCGGATACCCGAGCCGGACAGGCTCAGGGAATCAATTTATTTGGACATAACCGGCTAGCTTCAGAGCGAGCAGAGAAAAAGGGATCTTCGGAGGCATCATGCTTCTGAAGGTCCTTTTTCGCATTCTGCTAACGAAGAATGCGTCGTTGCCGATAGTTCAAGTTGGAGCACGGATTGCTCAGCCTTCAGGCCATGGATCGGCCACCCTTCTGACTTTTGTTCTGACTGGAGCATCCCCGCGTGTTTGAATCCGTGACGTCCGTAGCGATCGAAAGCGCCCTCGACGGCCTCTCGCTGCGGCAGAAAACCATCGCGAACAACATCGCCAACGTCAACACCCCGGGCTACACCGCAAAGCGGGTGCAGTTCGAGGAAGCCCTGGCCGATTCGATCAGCCGGGGCGACGGGTTCACCGCCGCGACAGTGGAACGTTCCCTCGAGCCGACCAAACTCGACGGCAACAACGTGAACCTCGATACCGAGACCCTCTCAAACATCGACACGGTGCTGCGCTACCAGTTTGCAGCGCGCGCTGTTGAGGGCACGTTCACCAACGTCCGTACCGCCCTGAGGACCAACTGATGACTTTCGACGCAATCGGCATTGCCGGAACCTCGCTGACCGTGCACCGCAAGTGGCTGGATGCAGTCTCGGACAACCTTGCCAACGTGAATACCGCCACCAGCACCGACGGCGAGGCATTCCGTGCCCGGTACGTCATTGCGCAGGAAGGCGCCGGCACCACGGGCGTCTATGTGGCAGGAGCCGACTGGGGCGACGCAGAGGGGCGGATGGTCCACGAGCCCAACCATCCTCTCGCCGATGAGGACGGCTACGTCCGCTACCCGGACATCGACATGAGCGAGCAGATGTCTGCGCTCATCATGGCGCAGCGCGGCTACGAAGCCAACGCCGCCGTCGTTGACCGCGCCAAGTCAACCTACGAAGCAGCGCTTCAAATCGGAAGGTCCTAATGCCTCTGTCAGCGATTCCCCCGATCCAGGGCGTCACGGCCACTGAGTACCTCCCCTCCGTGCAGAACGTCCAGGAGACGGACGGCTCCGCTTTCGCCTCTGTGCTCACCGGCGCCGTCGACAATGTCCAGAACCTGCATGGCGTCTCCAACGAACTCTCGCTCAAGGCCGTCACCGGCGACCTCGACGACATCCACGACGCGACCATCGCCTCCACCCGGGCATCCGTAGCCCTGGAGCTGGTGGCCGCAGTCCGCAACAAGGGCGTTGACGCCTTTAACGAGATCATGAGGATGCAGGCCTGATGCCGCAGCCGATCAACGCGCTCTGGACCCGCTTTAGCGGCGCCGTCGGAGGGTTCAGCCTGGCGCAGAAGACCATCGCCATCATCGGCCTCGCCGCAGTGATCCTCGGTGCGGTTATGGCCTACGCCTGGCTCTCCAAGCCCTCATACACCCCGCTGTTTTCCGGCCTCAAGGGCGAAGATGCGAACACCATTGTCGAGCAGCTGCGCACCGATGGAGTGCCTTACGAGCTTGCCAACGGCGGATCCACGATCCTGGTGCCGGAAGAGCACGTCTACGACCAGCGGCTGAAGGCCGCGTCATCCGGGTTGCCCGCGGATTCCAGCGGCGGATACTCGCTGCTGGACGACATGGGGGTCACCTCGTCGGAGTTCCAGCAGTCCGTCACCTACAAACGCGCCATTGAGGGTGAACTGGCCGCCACCATTGGTGCGCTCGACGGCGTACAAGCGGCGTCCGTCCAGCTTGCCCTGCCGGAAGAAACCGTCTTCGCCAAGGAGAAAGCGGACCCCACGGCCTCGGTCTTCGTGGAAGCAGCGCCAGGTACTTCGCTCACTGACGACCAGGTACAGGCGGTCGTCCATCTGACCTCGGCTTCGGTCGAAGGAATGAAAGCGGAGAATGTCGCCGTCATCGACGCGCAGGGCAACGTGCTCTCGGCCGTCGGTGTAGGAGCCACGGGCTCAACGGACAAGCAGGCTTCCGATTACGAGCAGCGAGTATCAGCTGCAGTCCAGTCCATGCTGGACCGCGTGGTCGGACCGGGAAATGCCACCGTCGCCGTAGCCGCCGACATGAACTACGAGTCCGGAGAGCGGGTGGAAGAAACCTTCACCACTCCCGAGGATGCACCAGCCTTGAACGAATCGACCACGACGGAGACCTACACGGGTACCGGCGGGGGAGCCGCTGGTGTCCTGGGGCCTGACAACATCGCAGTCCCTGAAGGCGACAACGCCAACGGAAACTTCGAATCGGAATCGGAGACACGGAACAACGCGGTCAACAAGACCACCCAATCCACCGTCATCCCGGCCGGTACCCTCAACCGGCAGACGGTCTCAGTGGCCGTGGACGCAGCTGTTGCCGGCGGCGTCGACGTCCAGGCGCTCGAAGGGCTGGTCAATACCGCTGCGGGTATCAACGCCGAGCGCGGTGACGCCGTCACTGTCGAGGTCCTGCCCTTCAACACTGCCGGGGCGGATGAGGCCGCCGCCGCGCTCCAGGCTGCCAAGGAGGCAGAGGAAGCCACGCAGGCGCAGGAGCTGCTGCGGACCGGAATCATGGTGGGCAGCGTTGTCCTGCTGGTCATCATCATGGCCGTCATCTTTGCCTTGCGGAACCGGCGCCAGAGCCGCGAGCTGATCGACCTGGGCGAGGAGGATGTGCCCACACCGGCCGAACTGAACATGATGAAGGTGACGCCGATCGACCCTGCACCGGCAACCTCCGCGATCAACATTGAGCTGCCGCCTGCCCCCAAACCGATTCCGGCGGACCGGGCACGCAGCGAAATCGAAGCCTTGGCGGCGCATGATCCGAAGAAGACCGCCGATTATCTGCGAGACCTGATGGAGGTGCATTCGTGAGTACGGAAACTGTGGAATCCGTGGCAGGGGCCACCGAAGCCTTCCAGGCGGCGCCCGTCGACCACACCGAGGCCGCGGCATCGGAGGTCGTCCCGAATACCACGGTCTTCGGCCTGACCGGCGTGCAGAAGGCCGCCGTCGTCCTGATGCAGATGTCGCAGGAACGGGCTGCCATGGTGATGCAGCACTTCACGGAACTGGAAGCCGAAGAGATCGCGTCGGAAATCATGAAGATGCGCTCGGTCCGGTCCGACGTCGCCGAGCAGATCATGCTCGAATTCCACGGCGTGACGGTCCGAGGAAAGCGCCTGGCACGCGGCGGCCGAGACTTCGCCGCCGGACTGCTCGAAGCGTCCTTTGGCTCCGAAAGGGCTGCCGGCCTGATGAACAGGATGGCCTCGACGCTGGCGGGCAAATCGTTCGAATTCCTTGGCGATGCTGACGCCAACCAGTTGCTGGGCATCCTGGACGGCGAGCTCCCGCAGACGATGGCCCTCGTCCTGGCGCACCTGCGGGCCGACGTGTCCTCGGCGGTCATGTCTGGGCTGAGTGAAGGCCAGCGTGCCGACGTGGCGCAATGCATCGCCACGATGGGCGCCCCGACCCCTGAAGCGGTCTCCATCGTCGCGGACATCCTCAAGGTCCGTGCCGGCGCAGTAGTCCCGCCGCGCGAGACCGTCGAGATCGTTGGCGGCATCCAGCCGTTGGTTGACATCATCAACCGCTCCGACATTGCCACCGAAAAGTCGGTCCTGGAGGCCCTGCAGGCCCGGGACCCCGAACTGGCCGAGGAGGTCCGCTCCCGCATGCTGACCTTCGTGGACATAGTGAAGCTGGAACGCCGCGACATCCAAGCGATCCTCCGCGGCGTCGCCCCCGACGTTCTGGCCTTGGCCATGCGGGGCGCACCGGTTCCGGTGATCGACGCCATCGAAAAGAACGTCTCCGAGCGCAACCGCGAAATTTTGCAGTCGGAAATCAAGAATGTCGGACCGGTCCGGATGTCCCTCGTGGAAGAAGCCCGCTCCGAAATTGTCCGTGCCATCCGTGAACTGGAAGCCGAAGGCTCCATTACCGTGCGCCGTGGGGACGAGGACGACTATGTCTACTGAGACAGGGTTCTCTCCTCTTACCTACCCGAGCCTCCAACCGCGCCAGCATGAGCACGAAGATATGAAGGCCCGGGCCGAGGGGCATGCCGCCGGGTTCGCCGCCGGCCTGCGCGATGCCGCAAAACAGGCTGCTGCCGATCGCAAAAGGCTTGAAGATGAGTACCTAGCCGCGCGCGTTGAAGTGGAAGCCCGTGCCGACCGTGCCGTCGCTGTTTTGAATAATGCCGTTGACGCACTGAACGCCCGGACGCTGCCCGTCCTGGAAGCCATCGAAGAGGCCCTGGCCCAAGCCGCCTTGGAATTAGCCGAGGCGATCATCGGTTACGAGCTGGAGGCCGGGGAAAACCGGGTCCGCTCCGTGATTGCCCGCGTACTCAACCCGCAGACGTCGCACGCCGTCCACACTGTCCGGATGAATCCGGCTGACCTGACACTGCTCGATGACAGGGTACGGGCCGAATCCGGCGTATCGTTCGTCGCAGATGCTTCCCTGGCGCCGGGCGATGCCCTGGCCGAATACCCCGATGGCCTCCTCGACGCCCGGCTGTCCGCCGCCCTGGAACGCGTGCGTTCGGTGCTGCTCGGAGCCCCGGCATGAACCGCCTCTGGCGTCCGGTTCAGGGCCGCTTCACGGCCGCCCTGAAAGCGGGCGCGCCGGAATGCGTCGGGACGGTCTCAGCCGTCGTCGGCCTAGGCCTCGAGGTCTCCGGGCTGAAGGGGTCGGTGGGTGACCTGCTCTCGGTCGGCGATGGGCATAGCCGCGTCATCGCGGAGGTGGTTGCAGCCGAAGGGCCGCGCCTGCGCTGCATGCCGCTGGGCCGTGCCTCCGGTTTGGGAACGGGCTCGCCCGTCCGGTCCGACGGCGCGTCCATCCTGGTGCCGACGGGGGCGGGGCTCTTTGGCCGGGTCATGGACGGCCTCGGCCAGCCGATCGACGGCAAGGGGCCTCTGGACGCGGATGGTTTTGTCTCCCTGGACAGGGAGTCGCCGAACTCCATGGAGCGGGCCCGCATCTCGGAGCCGCTGGTCACGGGCGTACGGGTCATGGATACCATGACGACCATCGGGAAAGGCCAGCGCATGGGGCTCTTCGCCGGCTCCGGCGTCGGGAAATCTTCCCTGCTGTCCATGATCGCCCGCGGAACGGATGCAGAAGTGTCCGTCATCTCCCTGGTCGGGGAGCGCGGCCGAGAGGTGCGCGAGTTCCTCGAAGACGACCTTGGCGCCGAAGGCCTGGCCCGCTCCATCGTCGTCGTCGCCACATCGGACGAACCTGCCCTGATGCGGCTGCGCGCGGCCTTTACGGCCACGCGCATAGCCGAATCCTTCCGCGACCGCGGGGCACACGTGATGCTGATGATGGATTCGCTGACGCGCGTGGCCATGGCGCAACGGGAAATCGGGCTCTCCGTCGGCGAACCGCCCGCCACTCGGGGCTATCCGCCCTCGACCTTTTCCGTGCTGTCCCGGCTGCTCGAACGGGCCGGCACCGACCGGACCGGATCCGTGACCGGCATGTACACCGTCCTGGTGGACGGGGACGACCATAACGAACCCGTGGCCGACGCCGCCCGCTCCATCCTCGACGGACATATCGTCCTGGATCGCCGGCTGGCCGTGGCAGGGCACTTTCCGTCCATCGATGTCCTCGGTTCCATCTCCCGCGTGGCTTCCAAAGTGAATCCCCGGGAGTACGGCGAACTGGCCAGCCGGCTGCGGAAGGTGCTTGCGGCGCGGAAACAGGCACAGGACCTGATCGACGTCGGCGCCTACCAGAGCGGCGCAAACCCGCTGGTGGACGCAGCCTTGGCCCACGAAACGGCCATCAACCATTTCCTGCAGCAACGCATGGACGACCAAACTCCCGCAACCGAAGCGTGGAACCGGCTGTCCGGCCTGTCCCGACTCCTAGGAGGCTCCTGATGTCACGAACGTTCCCGCTTGCCGGACTGCTCCGACTGCGCCACCTCCAGCAGGACAGCGCCGCCGGTTTGCTGGCCTCGGCCAACAACCGCCTGGCATCCACAGAAACTAAGCGGGACAGGGCAGCCGCGGAGCTCGAAGCCTCGACTGCCGAAGCGACCGACGCAGCCACCCTCGCTGCAATTGCAGCATCCCGCGCCGCATCGCGCTCCCTGCTGCACGATTTGGACGCCCTGAGGCAACAGCAGCGGCGTGATGCCGAACGGGCGCAGGCGGCATTCAACGCCGCGCGCGCACAGTCGATCGCCCTGGAAAAACTCGAAGCACGACACGCTGCCAGCGAAGCCTTCACTTTCCTGAAGGCCGAGCAAGGCGCCTTGGACGAAATGGCCTCCGTGGCGAGGCAACGCAGAACTGAAGGAATCTCACAATGAGCATGGTCGATACCGTCGGCAGGATCCAGCAGATCCAATCGGCGCTCACCGCACTCAGCACGCCGGTACCACCCGCCAGCCCGGAACCGGCTGCTCCGGCCGCTCCCGCCGCCGCACGCAACGCCTCGGCCTTTGCCGATGCACTGAACGCCGCCGCTGCTACCGGTATCCTGCCACCCGCGTCCGGCCTCGGCGGCTCGGACGCTGCCGCAGGCCTTGGCGGGCTGGAAGCAGCCGCAGGGCTTGGCAGGCTGGACGCAGCCGCGGGTGCCTCCGCTGTCGGAAGCGCCGCTCCCGCTGCGGGTTCCGGTTCCGGAACAGCTGTCGAAGCTGCCGCCCAAAAGTACCTCGGGCTGCCCTACATCTGGGGTGGAAACGATCCCGCAGTGGGACTGGACTGTTCCAGCTTCGTCCAGAACGTGTTCAAGGACCTGGGCTACCCGCTGCCCCGCACCACTTGGGACCAAGTCAACGAAGGCACCCCCGTTGCCTCCATGGCGGACGCCAAGCCCGGCGACCTCCTGTTCACCTTCAATACCGGACACGTTTCCATCTACCTCGGCAACGGCAAGGCAGTGGACGCTCCTCAGCCGGGCCAGACCATCCAGATCCGGGACCTGTGGGAAAACGATTCCAACGTCACCGCCATCCGGCGCATCATTCCTGACGGAGCGGCGGCGTGAGCGCCATCCCCATAGCCCTGCCCGCGCAGACTCCAACGACGGCGGGAGCCGGTTCCGCTCCTACTGCCGCCAAAGTGCCGGCAGGAGTATTCGGCCTGGCGCTGCAGGAAGCCATGGACGTTTCCGGCGAAGCAGCCTCCGGATCAGGGTGGCTGCTGCAGGCGCAGGGCTCCGAGCCGGATCCGGAAGCCGGGCTACTCCCTGCCGACGGCGTGGCAGCCCCGCACCTGGACGCTGCCGCGGCGCTTTCGCACAGCGGGTTTCCTGCGGCCCATCCTTCGGTCTCGGTTGGCGCCGGACATGCGCCGATGCCCGTTGTGGTGGACGGTACTGCGGCATCCGCTGCCGAGGGACAGGTTGCGCCGCCCGAGGGGGCCGGGCCTGCCCTAGATGCTGCCGGA
The DNA here is from genome assembly GCF_000328305.2 of Arthrobacter crystallopoietes BAB-32. Taxonomy (GTDB): domain Bacteria; phylum Actinomycetota; class Actinomycetes; order Actinomycetales; family Micrococcaceae; genus Crystallibacter; species Crystallibacter crystallopoietes_A. Next base: position 15,444 of record NZ_ANPE02000133.1, read on the forward strand.
CTGCCGGCAGCCCTGTCCGGAGCCGAACGGGGTGCAGTGGCTGAGAAAGCCACGCCGCCGGTGCAGTCCGGATGGTCCATGGCCCAGGCAGCGAAAACGGCAATCGTGCCGTCGCCGGCAGCTGGTGCGGAAGCACACCAGGTTCCGGTCCTGCCTGCCCCGGCCGCGGCTGCCTTCGACAAGACAGCTTCCGCCGTTGCGTCCGCGCCCCTTCCCGGCACCACTGCTGCGCCGGCTCCCGGAACGGCTGCTGCCCCTGGAACGGGTCTCCCTCACGGGGCAGCGCTAGCGATTCCGGCAGCCGATCCCTTAGCGGCGCAGAGCACGCAGGCTGCGGACTTCCCGGCGGCACCCATGGTGCCCGCTGGCACCGGCCAGACCGGCTCCGCTGCACAGGTTCCGGCAGTCACGGCGCCGCAGCCGCCGGCAGCCTTGCCGCTGGCCACGCAAGTGGCACGTCCTGTGTTCTCGCTGGTCCAGGCTGGCCCGGGCGAACACACCATGACCCTGAGAGTCAGCCCGGAGGAACTCGGGCCCGTCACAGTACGCGCGCACATCGGTGCCGACAACAGCGTGCGGGTGGAGCTCTTCGCGGTCAACGATGCCGGGAGGGAGGCGTTGAAGACCGTCCTGGCGGAACTGCGGCGTGATCTTGCAGCCAGCGGCCTGAACGCCAACCTGGACCTGTCAGCGAAGAACCTGCCCGCTGACGCTGGTACGGGCCAGGGCCGCCGGGACCAGGAAGCGCCAGGACCGGGAGACAGCCGGCCCGGTTCCGCACGGCCGGAGGCCGAAGAGCCGCCGGCCGGCCGCCGCAGAACGTTCGCTTACGGATCATCGCTCGACGTGATGGCCTGAGAAAAGGAGATAAGACTTGCCTATCGACGCCATCGCAGCGCCTTCCGGCTCCGGCATGTACGCCGTCCAGCCCTCCCGGGCACCCAAGCAGGAGATCGACAGCGAGGTATTCATGTCGCTGCTGGTCACCCAGCTCCAGCACCAGGATCCGGGTTCGCCCATGGATACCAACGCCATGATCGGACAGACTACCCAGCTGGCCATGATGGAGAAACTGACCGAACTCTCCGCCCAGGGCGAGGAAGCCTTTGGCCTGCAGATGCGGGCTGCGGCAGCAGCCTTGATCGGGCAGACGGTCGGCTACACCGGCAGTAACGGCGAAGCCCTCACCGGCAAAGCCGAATCGGTGTCCTTCGAAAACTCCGTCCCGCAGGTCAGGATCGGCGGGGTCTCTGTAGCCCTTGACGAGATCTCCGGCCTCTCCGCGCAATAAACCCTGAACAGACTCGCTCAGCAGTACTACTGAAAGGCAGCAGACCATGCTTCGTTCCCTTTACTCCGGCATCTCCGGGATGCGTTCGCACCAGACCATGCTCGACGTCACTGGCAACAACATCGCCAACGTGAACACCGCGGGCTTCAAATCATCGTCAGTCCAGTTCCAGGACACCCTGTCGCAGATGCAGCAGGCAGCAACGCCTGCCCAGGCAGGCCAGGGCGGCACCAACCCCGCACAGGTAGGCCTGGGCGTCCAGGTCGCCAGCATCTCCACCAACTTCGCCCAGGGCTCGGCGCAGGCTACCGGCAAGGCCACCGACGTGATGATCGGCGGTGACGGGTTCTTCATGCTCAACAAGGGCGGAGAGCAGCTCTACAGCCGCGCCGGCTCTTTCGACTTCGATTCCATGGGCCGCCTGGTGTCTCCGGACGGCGCCTTCGTGCAGGGCTGGCCGGCCGTGAACGGGCAGGTCCAGGCAGGCGCCGGTGTCGGCAACATCGTCCTCGACCCGGAGAATGCTGCCCCTGCCGTCGCCACCACCACCGCAACGGTCAGCGGCAACCTGCCAGCGGAGACGGCGGTGGGCGGAGAACTGGTCCGCGACATCGAGGTCTTCAACGAAACGGGCACCGCCCGCACCCTGACCCTGACCTTCACACGGACCGCAGGTGGATGGAATGTGAACGGCAACGATGGCGCCGCGAACGGGGCAACGGCCCTCACTTTCACCGACGGCCGGCTGACGGGCGGAGGGAACCTGAATGTAGGCGGAGTGGCCGTCGACCTGTCCGCAGTCTCGGGCTACGCAGGACTGGCCAACGTGTCGGTAACCGGGCAGAACGGCAGCCCTGCCGGCACCTTGGAGTCCTTCACCCTTGGCAAGGACGGAACCATCACCGGTTCCTTCAGCAATGGCGACAAGGTCGCCGTCGGACGCATCGCCATGGCCAACTTCGCCAACCCGGGCGGCTTGGAGAAGGCTGGCGGCTCCACCTACCGTGCGACCGGCAACTCCGGCAATCCCGAGGTCGGCACGGCGGGTACCGCCGGGCTGGGCCAGCTCTCCAGCGGCTACCTCGAAATGTCCAATGTGGACCTGTCGCAGGAGTTCACCAACCTGATTGTCGCCCAGCGCGGGTTCCAGTCGAACGCCCGCATGATCACCACCTCCGATGAAGTGCTCCAGGAACTGACCAACCTCAAGCGCTAAAAAGGATCGCCCATCGGCGGCCCCGGACCTAACCGAAGTGCCGGGGCCGCCGATTGTAGGGGAGAGAGGTCTGCTCCGGACCTATAGCGGCAGGAAGAAGCATGATTGTTGTAACCCGGTTGAACGGGACGGAGAAGTTCGCCGTCAACCCCGACCTAATTGAACGCATCCACGCCAGCCCCGACACGACCTTGGTCATGGTCGGCGGCGCACGGCACATCATCGCGGAATCATTGGCCGAAACCATTCGGCTCGTCACGGCCTACCGGGCCCGGATCATCGGCCTGGCGCAGTCGGCCGATGTTGGCGACCAGGGGCAGCACCCCTACCTGAGCATTGTCCATCCCCTCGACGACCCGGCCCGCTGACGCAGGCACCACGCACCGGAAAGAACACCATGGATCCAGCAACAATCATTGGCCTTGTCATCGCCTTTGGCGCGCTCTACGCCATGATCTTCATGGAGGGCGCGAGCATCTCCTCCATCCTGCTGCCGGCGCCCATGGTCCTGGTGCTCGGTGCAACTATTGCCATCGGCATCGCCAGCTCAACCCTCAAAGACGTCCTGCAGGCGGCAAAGGCGCTGCCCAAGGCCTTCCGGGGAAAGACGCCCGAACCGCAGAGCAGCGTCGACGAACTGGTGCGGCTGGCGGAAAAAGCACGTACCGACGGACTGCTCTCGCTCGAGGCGGAAGCTGCCGAGGCCACCGACCCGTTTCTCAAGAACGCCCTCCAGAACATCGCCGACGGCACGGACGGGGAGGACCTGCGCACTATGCTGGAAGACGAAATCAACACGCGCAGGAAGTCCAACCACGCCGTTTCCAAATTCTTCATGACGCTCGGAGGCTACGCACCCACCGTCGGAATCGTCGGCACGGTGGTGTCCCTGACGCACGTTTTGGAAAACCTTGCGCAGCCGGACGAACTCGGCCACATGATCGCTGCGGCCTTCGTCGCGACGCTTTGGGGACTGCTCTCCGCCAACTTCATTTGGCTCCCGATCGGCAGCCGCCTGGCCCGGCTATCCGAACTTGAGCTCGACCAGATGTCTGTCCAGCTCGAGGGCCTGCTGGCCATCCAGGAGGGAGCGCAGCCGCTGCTGCTGGGCGAGCGCTTGACCGCGATGATTCCGGCCCACAAACGCGGGGGCAAGTCCAAGCCTGACAAGGTGACCCTGGAGGACGCGGCATGAGCCGGTCCCGCCGGCGGAAGCAGCCGGAGCTGGAGGATTTCCACCCGGATGAGCGCTGGGCCGTGTCCTATCTGGACATGGTCACCGTCCTGATGTGCCTGTTCATCGTGCTGTTCTCGATGTCTTCGGTGGACCAGCAGAAGTTCGTGCAGCTGAAAAACTCGCTGGCCACGGGCTTCGGCGTGGAAGAAGCCGGCAAAGTCGATACCGCCGAGGGCGTGGTTGTCCCCGCCGAAATGGTCGATCAGAAGGGCGAACCGACCGACCTGGAACTGGCCCTGGCGGAAGTGGACGAACTTGAGGACCTTCAAAAGCGGATTACGGCAGCCCTTGAGGAGGAGGGCCTGGCAAAGACCGTGCGCTTTGGGCTCGACAAGCAGGGGCTGACCATGCGGATGGTCAGTTCCGAAACGTTCTTCCAGCCTGACAAGGCGCGGCTCACCCCGACGGCAACCAAGGTGCTCAAGATTGCCGCCACCGAACTGAACGTCACGGACCGGTTCGTCACTGTCGAGGGCCACACGGCCCGGCTTCCCGACGACCGCTATGTCCTCGACTGGGAATTGTCGACCGAACGCGCCGTCAATGTGGTGCGCTACATGATCGAAAAGGGTGGAGTGGACAGCACGAGGCTGAAGGCCAGCGGCTACGGGGAGTCGCGACCCTTGAACAAAGGCAGGACCGAGGCCGAGCTCAAACTCAACCGCCGGGTTGACATCGTCGTCCAGTCTGACGAATCCGAAGCGGTCAGGAACCTGATACCCAAGGTCGTGGAGGAACGCTCCGGCCACTGATGCGCACCGCAGCGCCAGGGCGTTAGGTTCCGGTCGAGGGTCCAACTGCTTACGACGGCGGGGTGCCCGCCGATAGTGGTCTACGTGACCCCCCAAAACACCACCAGATCCCTCCGGGGCGCCGCCGCGCGCACGGTCGAAGTCTACGACTTCCGCCGCCCCACGACCCTGGCCCGTGAGCACAGCCGTGCCCTCGAAGTCGCCTTCGAAACCTTTGCCAGGCAGTGGGGGACCCAGCTCACCGCCAAGGTGAGGGTCAAGTCGCAGGTGACTTCCGAGCAGGTCATGATGCAGACCTATGACGAATACGCGGCCTCCCTGCCCGCCACCACGGCCATGGTCATGCTGAAGCTCGAAGGCTTCGACTCCAGCGCCGTCGTCCAATTCCCCACTTCCTCCGCGCTGTCCTGGGTGGCCAGGATGCTAGGCGGAAACGGCAGCCTTCCCGCGCCGGACCGCAAGTTCACGCAGCTCGAGCAGGCCCTCGTCAAGCGACTGATGGAAGACGCACTGGAGGACCTGCGCTACTCGCTGGGACCGCTGCTGCCCACCGCCGTGAGCCTCAACAGCATCCATTACAACTCGCAGTTCGCCCAGGCCGCGGCCCCCAATGACCTGATGGTGGTTTCCCAATTCGCCATCCTCGTGGGGGAAAACCGGGCCACGGCCACTGTGGCGCTGCCCGCCGAACTGCTGATGCCCCAGCTCGGCGCCGCCAACCCCACTACCAGCCTGGAAGAAGCGCCGGGCCTGCTGCGCCGGCAGATGTCCAGCGTGCCGGTCGATGTTTCCATCGGACTCGTCCCGTCCGCCGTCAGGCCGGAAGCCATCCTGAACTTAACCGTGGGCGACCTGGTTCGCACCAAGCATCCGTCCCAGCGGCCGCTGGAAGTCACCGTCGCCGGACAGCGCATAGCGCAAGCGGCCTTGGGCAAGAACGGGCCCCGCCTGGCCGCACGAATCACCGACATCGAGGAGAACCGAGCATGAGCATTTCCACCCAGTCCCTTTCCGAGCGGGCAGCCGAGTCCCTGGTTGGCCTGTTGCCGTCGGCCGCCCCGGTCACCCCGGTGCCGGTAGCCGACCGGGCCACGGTGTCGGGCAAGGTCTCCAACGCAGTGATGGCCACCTACGTCGGCGCGAAGTCCGCGGACGTCGCCGTGGTGCTGCACACGGCGGCTTCGGTCGCCGATGCGGCGGGAACCGACTCGCCATTGATCTCCTTCAAGGATGTCCTGCGCCCGGCGCTGGAAGGTGCAGCAAGTGTTCTTGGCGAGGGGGTGCTCAGCGCAGCCCGCAACGAGGACGCCTCGGACCTCTTTGCGGATCCGGAGACGGCCGTCTTCGAACTGACGGCCGACGGAAGCACCGCCGGCTGGTTCGCCATCCGCATTAGGCTGCATGGAACGGTCAATGACAGTACCCGCACGCTGGGCAGCGTCGCCGACAAGCTGGGCCGCATCAACAATGTGGAGATGACCCTCACGGTGGAAATTGGGCGCACCCGCATGTCGGTGCGCGATGTGCTGGACCTGGAACCGGGCGCCGTGGTGGAGCTGGACCGTTCGGCCGGTGCCCCTGCCGACATCCTGCTCAATGGCCGGCTGATCGCCCATGGCGAAGTAGTCGTCGTCGACCAGGATTTCGCGGTTCGGATCACCAAGATCCTCGACGTCGCAGAAGGCATCAACTAAGCATGGACTCCTTCATCCTCGTCCTGAGGGTGGTGCTTTCCCTCGGGGCGGTACTCACCGTGCTCTGGCTCGCCCAGAAGTATGCGCGCCGCCGGCTGAAAGTCGGCGGCAGCGAACAGCTGGTCAGCGTCGTGGCCCGGCAGGGAATCGGACAGAAAGCCGCCGTCGTCCTGGTCGACGCCGACGGCAAGCGCTTCCTGCTCGGCGTGACCGAGCAATCGGTGAGCATCCTGCACACCGCAGACGCCCCCGAGGTTGAAGAGACGGACGAGGAGGGTGCTGCTGCCTTCTCGCGCAAGCTGGCAGAAGCCTCCGGGGAAAAGGCCTCGGCGGCCGGCGCTGCGGCGGCCGGCGCTCCGGCAGCCGGACCGCTCGCTGGTTCCATCCTGGCTCCCTCGACCTGG
>NZ_ANPE02000132.1 GCF_000328305.2 Arthrobacter crystallopoietes BAB-32
CGCACCGCCGCGGCTGGTCACGTCGAGGCAGGCTGCCAGCACCCGCGCCGAGCCGGCGGCCTCGATCGCCACGTCCACGCCCTCGCCCGCGGTCCGGCGGACCAGCGCCTCAGCCTCCTCCGGCGTGCCCGCATGGGTTGCCCCGGCCTCCAGCGCGAGCGCGTGCTTGGCCGTGTTCGGATCGATCGCCACGACGGCGGAGGCGCCGGCCAGCTTGGCCGCCATCACCGCCGCCAGCCCCACGGCGCCCAGCCCGAATACCGCCACGGACTGCCCGCTCTCCACGCGGGCCGTGTTGGCCACCGCGCCCATGCCGGTGAGCACGGCGCAACCGAACATCGCGGCAACCTCGTACGGCACGCCGTCGTCAATTACCACCACGGATTCCCTCGCCACCACGACATGGTCGGCGAACGCAGAGACTCCGAGATGGTGGTTGATCCGCTCGCCGCCGCGGGTCTTCAGCAGCGCCGGGCCGTGCAGCAGGTCCCCGCTGCCGTTGGCCTCCGCCGCCCGGGCACACAATGCCGGGCGCCCGGCCAGGCACAGCCGGCATTCGCCGCAGCTGGGCACGAACACCAGCACCACATGGTCGCCCACCCGCACATCGAACACGCCGTCCCCCACGGCGGACACCCGGCCGACCGCCTCGTGCCCGAGCGCCATCGGCAACGGCCGCACGCGCACGCCGTCGACCACAGAGAGGTCCGAATGGCAGAGGCTGGAACAGGCGATGTCCACGGCGACCTCGCCGCGGCGCGGTGCCGGCCGCTCGAGATCCTCAAGCGTCAGCGGCTTCGAGTCGGCATAGGGCCGGGGCAGGCCGGCGGCATAGAGAACGGATGCGCGCATGGGCAGGGTTCCTTCCGGTCAGGTTGCCTGCAGCCTACCGCGGTGCACCGACAATCAGGAGGCACTGCCCAAGAGAACGACGGCGGGTGGCCGGGTTCAGCTCCAGGTGGTTCCGGCATGGAGCCGTTCGGCGTCCTGCCAGAACTCGTGCACCCGGGCGTTCCAGGCGTCCGGGACCTCCTGGAACGGCTGGTGCGCCTCCTCCTCCATCACCTCGAAGCGGGCGCCGGGAATCTCGTCGGCCACCGCCCGGCCAAGCTCGGGACGACTCATCCGGTCCGCGCCGCCGGCCAGCACCAGCGTGGGAACAGCAATGCTGCCCAACCGGCCGGCCGTCTCGTGGCGCATGCAGGCGTCGGCGAAGGCCAGGAAGTCCTCCGTGCTCTGCTTGTGCGGAAAGGCCATGGCGCCCTCGATGAAGCGCTCGACCATTCCGTCATTGTGCGCCCTGGCAGTGTAGACCCAGATAAAGAACCCTTCGAGGAATTCGCGTTCGCCGGGCGCCAGCTCCGCTTGCCAGTGGAAGGCCCGGACCATGCTCTTCATGAACTGGTCCATGGCTGACCAGGTGCTCTGCAGCACCAGGCTGCGCACGGTCTCCGGGTGTCGCAGGGCCAGCTCCTGCGCGATGATGCTTCCGCCGGAAAACCCCGCCACGTGCGCCGGGCCGATCCCCAGGGCGCGCAGCACCGCGGCTGCGTCGTCAGCCATCGCCTCCACGGTCAGCGGTTCCGCCGGCATTGCCGTCCGGCCGGCGCCGCGGTTGTCGAAGGCCGTCAGCCGGTAGCGGTCCGCTAGCCCGTCCAGCTGGAACTGCCACGATTCCACGGTGTCCCCGAGCCCGCCGATCAGCAGCACATCGGGCCCGTCCCCGACCTGTTCGGTCCAGATCTGCAGTTCTCCGGCCTGCACCTGCCGACCCATCGCGACCTCCAGAATCGTGCTTTCCGCTTCGCAAGCTACTCCCCCAAGGCCTGGCCTGCCTAGGGCCGCCCTCCCCGCAAAGCCGGAACCGCCGTCATTTACGTCTTTGCTTGGCGCTTCAACAGAAGACGCGTAGCGTGAATCATTGAAGTTTCAAGCAACCAGCGAGGTAAGGAACCCATGCCGATCTTCCCGCAGAACCCGGATCCCGCCCATCTCCGCCCGCGTGCCGCCGATGAACTCCTGGCCGCCGGGACCACGATGGGCGCCGTCGAACTGCTCGTGCATGACCTGGACGCCATGCTGAAGTACTACACCGAGGCCATCACCCTTGAGGTCCTCCAGCACAGCGGCAACACCGCCGTCCTCGGGCGCCACGGCACAACGGCCATGACGCTCAAGCAGGTCAAGGACCTGCCGCCGGCCAAGCCCGGCCAGGCCGGCCTCTTCCACACCGCTATCCTTTTCGAGGACGCCGCCGCCCTGTCCGCCGCCGTTGCCCACGCGGCGACCAAGGCCCCCCACTCCTTCACCGGCAGCGCCGACCATCTCTACAGCGAAGCCTTCTACTTCGACGATCCGGAGGGCAACGGCGTCGAGCTCTACACCGACCGGCCGCGGGACACCTGGCAGCGCGAAGCCAACGGCCTGCTCAGCGTCGCCACCAACTTCCTCGACCCGAACGCCTACCTGCGCGACAATCTCACGCAGCAGAACCTGGCCCGGCCCACGGCACTGGGCGCCCGGCTCGGCCACGTGCACCTGCAGGTCGGCGATATCGATCACGCCCGCGCGTTCTACGTGGACACACTCGGCTTCGAGCTCATGTCGGATGTGGGCTCGGCCCTGTTCATTTCCGCCGGCGGCTACCACCACCACCTCGGCCTGAACGTCTGGAACAGTGCCGGCGCCGGCCCCCGTGCCGCCGCGCTCGGCCTCGGCCAGGTCAACATCGACGTCCCCACCAAGGACGACATCGCCGCCCTCGCGGCCCGCCTCAAGGACCATGGCATTGCCACCTCGCACGACGGCGCCACGCTCCGCTTTGACGACCCGTGGAAGACGCTGATCCAGGTCAGAGCGGCGGCCTGATCCGGCCCTCCGGTCCAGTACGCGTACGACGGCGGGTGATCCCGTTCCGGCGGGTGGTCCCGTCCGCGTACGACGGCGGGTGGTCCCGTTCCTACCGCGCGCTCGGCCGGCCGGACCAGTTCCATGCCGCAACCCTCGACGCGCCGCAGGACGGGAGCACCAGCACTGCCGTCGTCGTCTTCGAAACAGCACAGGACACGTACGACGCGCCGGTTAATCCACCTTTTGGAGCAATTCCGCAGCCCCACATAGACTGGGCCGGTGACATGGGGAATAACGATTTGGTAAACCAGCCTTTAGTCAGCGTCATCGTTCCGGCAAAGGACCAGGCACCCTTCATCCGTGATTCCTTGACGAGCTTGGCCCGCCAGTTCGAGGACGCTTCCGTGCTGGAAGTTGTGGTGGTCGACGACGGTTCCACCGACGCTACCGGGGAGCTGGCGGCCGCGTTCGCCAGCCAGCTGCCTGGCCTGAAAATCCTGCGGAATGAGAGCCCTGCCGGCGTCGCCACTGCCCGCAACCAAGGCCTCGATGCAGCTTCGGGCCGCTTCATCGCTTTCCTGGACCCGGACGACTGGTATGCGCCTGGCTATCTGCCCAAGCTCACAGCCGAAATGGAACAGCTGGATGTGGATTTCCTGCGGACCGACCACATCCGCCATACCAACGGAACCCGCAGCATTCATCGGGCTCCGCAAGCGCTTCGCAGCACCCCGCTGGATCCGAGGGACGACATCGCGCCGTACAACCTGTCAACGATGATCGACTACCCCATCGTGGCCTTCGGAATTTACGACGGCAGGCTCAAGGATTCAGGAATGCTCCGGTTCCTCGACGGCCGGCAGACGGCGGAAGACCGTCCCTGGATGTGGCGGCTGCACCTGCAGTGCAAGAGCTATGCCGTCAGCGACCAGCTGGGCGTCATCTACCGCCGCGGGGTCCCCACCTCCCTTACCCAAATCTATGACCGCCGCCAGCTGGACTTCCTGCCGTGCTTCGAAGAGATTTTCCGCCTCGTGGCTGACGATCCGGAGCCTGGCCGGTTCTGGCCGAAAGCGGCCCGGCAGTTCCTGGCCATCGCCTGCCACCATCTGAACCGCTCGGAGGGGATGCCGCCGGATGTCCTGGCCGCCCTGCGCATAGGCATCGACCGCACCTTCGCGACCCTGCCCTCCGACGTCGCCGTGGAAAGCCTGGCCTTGCTCGATCCGAAGCGCCGCGCCCTTCTGGCGCCGATCCTCCGGAGCCACGCGTGAAACAGCTCTTTGTCGTCTCTACGCTCTACCAGGTCATCTCGCTCGCGACAGCCATTGACGAGGGTGCGATACCGCCGGCGTCGGGCGAGCGGATCCTGGTCCTGTCCAACAACGCTTTGGTCCCGGAGGTGTCGGTCCCGTTCCACCAAACGCCCGGATTCGCTGCAGCCGCCTCCCGCTTTGACCGCACGGTGGACCTGAATGAGCTGGTGTGGCCGCGCCGGCCCGGGCAGTTCAATCCGCGCGCCGAAGAACTGTACATGTGGCAGCGTGTGCTCCGGTCCCTGTGGAAGCTCGGTGACGAGCGTGTAAGCCTGTACGTGGAGTCCATCCAGGTCAATCCCGCCGTCGCGCTCTGCCGGATCTTCTCCAGCGCACTGATCTCGGTCCATTCCGACGGCCTGATGAGCTACGGTCCGACCAGGAACCCGATCCCCCGTGACATGGCGCAGCGGCTCAGGTCGCTCGTCTACGTCGACCTGGTGCCGGGCCTGGTACCGCAGTTGCTTCGCGAGAATAAACCTGAGCTGGTTCGCATTGACCGCGCAGCCCTCCGCCGGGGCATGGAAGAACTGGCCGCTGCCCTACCCCTGGAGCAAACGGCGCTGTCGGCGGTTTCCGGCACTCCCGCGGCGAAGCAGCAGCAGACAGGGGCACAGGCCGACGCTGCCGGACAGCCGACCGCGCTGGTGCTGGGCCAGTACCTGTCCGAGTTGAATATCCTCTCCACCGAGGAGGAGATCGAGCTCCACCGCGCCATGCTACAGAAGGCGCTGGACCGTGGCATCCGCTACTGCGTGTTCAAACCCCATCCCAGTGCGGGACCAGGCGCTGTCACGTCCATCCAGGCCGCCGCCGTCGAACTGGGACTGGAACTGCACGTGCTGACTTCCACCAGTCCGGCCGAAGTGGTCATGCAGCGGCTGCAGCCGGACCTGGTTGTCAGCTGCTTCTCCACCGCGCTGATGACCGCGAAGTACCTGTTCAACATCGACGTCGAGGCAGTAGGAACCGGTATTCTGCTGGAGCGGCTGACTCCCTACGAGAACAGCAACCGGATCCCGGTCACCGTCATCGACGCGTTGCTCGAACGCGGCTACACTGCGCCGGCGGAGGCCGCCCGGGGCGGCAGCGAACGTGAGGCACCCCTGCAGCAGCTGGTGGAGTCCGTGTCGTACTGCATGCAGCCGAAGACGCTGGCGGAGGCGCGGGCGTCTGCGGAGGCGTTCCTGGCGGAAGCGGTCGACACGCCCGACATGCGGTACTTCAAGCGCCGGCGGCTGACCAAGCTGCGGCTGCCGGGTGCCCTGCCGCCCAGCCTGCCCAAGCCCAGGCATCCGCTGCACAAGGTCCGTATCGTGGGCAACCGCCTCGCCAAGCGGTTCGCTGTCAAACGGGCAAAGTAGCTGCGCTGGTCCGGTTCGGGCCGGCACCCGTTAGAAGTACGTCTCGACCAGCCGCTTGATCACGGCGTCCTTGCCGGGCACGAGGTCCTTCACGGTGGGGATGAGCCGCCACTTGTCGAACGTGGTGCACGGGTGGGACAGCCCGAGCACCACCAGGTCGCCCACCGCCGGTTCCTGCCCGGCCGCGGTCCGCAGGAAGGAGTGCTGGTCGTTCATGTCATCGACGACGGCGCCCTCCAGCGCGGTGACCTGGCCGGTTGCGGCGGACACCGCCGCCTGCGGGACCGGATAGCCGGAGTCGTACGGGAAGTCGCGCCGCCCGCCGTCGAGCAGGGCCAGGCCTGGCTCCGGCTGGGACAGCACCCGGGACAGCCCGTGCGCCGCGGGGACCAGGCTCCTGGCCCGCCCGGACACCCGCTGGCGATCGAAGGGAGACAAAGCCCGGTAGGCGCCGTCGTCATGGGTAATGTAGGCGCCCGACCGCAGCACGTACCTGGCGGAGTCGGCCTGCCGCGCCTCGGCGAAGAGGTCGCCGACGATCTCGGGATAGTTGCTGCCGCCGCAGGTGACCAGGACGTCGCCGCCGTCGTACAGGTGGGCCAGCTTGCCGTGCAGCTCCAGCAGGTCCGCCACGTAGCCGCGGATCAGCTCGACGGTCGGCGTGTTGCGGTCATGGCCAAGCGCCCCTTCGTAGCCGGCCACCCCGGCCAGGCGGAGCACCGGCGAAGCCGCCACTGCCTCGGCCACCGCGAGCGCCTCCTCAACGGTGCGGCAGCCGGTGCGCTTGCCCGGCGAGCCGAGCTCCACCAGCACGGACAGGGGCCGCGACGGCTTCAGCCCGCGCAGCGCTTCCTCCGCCAGCCGGACGGCAGCCGTGCTGTCCACCCAGGACCAGATCGTGCACTCCGGGTGCTCGAGCTCGCCGGCCACCCAGCGGAGGGCGTTCTGGTCCGCCAGTTGGTTGGCCAGCATCAGCGTCTCGAAGCCGTGGGCTCGCGCCACTTTGAGCTGGCTGGGGTTCGCGACGGTGATGCCCGTGGCGCCGGCGTCCAGCTGCTGCTGCCAGAGCTGCGGCGCCATCGTGGTCTTGCCGTGGGGCATCAGCTCCAGCCCGCGGTCCGCCACCCAGTCGGCGAAATAGCGGACGTTGTTCTGCAGCGCGTCCTCGCTGAGCACCAGCAGCGGTGTCCAGAACTCGGACAGCTCCGGCTTCGTGGCCAGGTACTCCCCAACCGTCAGCCCGGCCGCCTCGACCGGCAGCCCCTTGTCCTCCCCGCCGATCACCCGACCGAGTACCATCGCCTCCCGCATCTCGCGTGCACTGCCCGCCGCCATGTTCCTCCTTAAACATTCCCGGACCTTCTACGCTACACGGCCATGTCACGATGTTGCCGGTCCTGAGCGACGGCGTACGAGGGTTCGCGCAGCGCAGCTGTCCAGCGGTAGGTTCCGGCTCCCGGAACCTACCGCATCAAGGCCTCGGGCCAGGGATCCAGCCCCGCACGCACCTCAGTCTGCAGCCCCGGGCGCAGGGCCGCGGCGCCGGCGGCGAACCTCGGCATGCTCTGGCAGGGTAAGCCAGCATTGCAAAGAAACAGATCCGAAATATGAGACGCGCATCTAGGCTGTCCCACCAGTGGCGAGCAAGATAGGTTCATGAAAAAGGCTATGTTGGCTGCCTTCGCAGCAGCGATCATCGGATTTGGCACAGTCGCCGTGGCAGCCACCGGCAACGCAGCGAATGAATCATCGACGGTCGCGGGGCAAATAATCGTCAAGTTCCGCGACAACGGTACTGCCTCTGATGTACTGCGCCAGCATGGCCTCAGCGAGGGCCCGGGTATCGGCAGCACTGGCGCCCGCCTTATCAAGGTACCGGCTGGCAAAGAATCTCAACTCATCCAAGCCTTGGATCGGAACCCGGCGGTTGAGTATGCCGAGCCGGACGGACTCGTTACTGCCGCTACAACTGATGAGTATTTCCCGCGGCAATATGCTCTGCACAACGAGGGTCAATCATTCACTAACACTGCCGGGGACCTAGCTGTACCCGGGGGCAAAGTGGACGCTGATGTGGACGCCGCCGATGCGTGGAAGGTCACGACCGGTGGCGGCATTAAAGTTGCTGTTCTCGATTCGGGTATAGCAAGCGACAATCCCGACATCACCCCAAAGGTGGTTGCACGAGCCAACTTCAGTAATGGCGTAGCCGGCGAAGATAATTACGGCCACGGCACCCACGTCGCCGGAATTGTTGCCGCCGCCCACAACACGGAGGGTGTCGCCGGTGTATGCCCGGACTGCACGATCCTGGATGGCAAAGTTCTTAACGACAGCGGGGTTAGCTCTACATCCGGTATCGCGAACGCCCTCAATTGGGCCGTCAATAATGGGGCGAAGGTCATCAACATGAGCATCGGACAGCGCACCTCGTCACGCACCTTGGAGACTGCTGTCAATAACGCATGGAACAAAGGTGCCGTGCTGGTTGCTGCAGCTGGCAACACCGGGAGTCAGTCCAAGATCTATCCAGCCGCATATCCTAACGTTATTGCGGTTGCGGCAACCGACAACAACGATGCGAAAGCATCCTTCTCAACTTATGGCGCCAAGTGGGTGGACGTCGCCGCGCCAGGGGTCAATGTCTACTCCACCTTCCCGAACCACGACTTCGTTCTGGCCAAGCAGTACAACCGCTCTTGGGGTTACGACGTCGGCAACGGTACATCCATGTCCTCACCAATCGTCGCTGGCGCTGCCGCACTGGCCTGGAGCTCGCATCCCGGCGCCACCAATACATCCGTGCGCGCCAATGTTGAATCAACCGCCGAAAAAATCTCGGGCACCGGCGCCCATTGGGCACATGGCCGCGTAAACGCAAACAACGCCGCCCGGTAGCCACTGACGTCGAATCCCACTCCCACGGGCAGTGGATGCGTTAAATGAGCGGGCGGCGGCTGCTCTGGGAGACGGAGGAGAGTTCTCCTGACCCACTCTTGGCCGCGGCAAAGAAGCCTGCGAGGCCCGTGGCCGGCTGCCGGAATCAGGTCGTTGAACCTGCCGCTGCCGCTCCGTCATCCGGCACTGCAGATTCCGTAGACAGCATACTGAACAGCTGCGTACGCTGGCTGGAAGGGGCCCGGCCAACAGACGGCAGGAGATCGACCATGACCAGCCAGAATCCTGATCCGCAGGAGCAGAAGATCACCGGTCTCGAGCCTGGCGGCGGCGTCCCTCCGGGCGAGACCCCGCCGGCCGAGGCCCAGACCAGCCTGACCCAAGGCCATGATGAAGGCGGAGGGAAGAGCTGGGTGCAGTGGTTCTGGCTGGCCGCGATCCTGGGCGGAGGGCTCGTCATGGCCCTCCTGTTCCTGGTTTATGCGGGCATTCTCGCCTTCGACTGAGCACGCTGCCTGGCCAGCCTGCCGCTTCGCGGGACAGGCCACGCGCCGGGATCATTCCACCGTGAACGTGATGGAATGCCAGCCGGTCGCGCCGTCCGGTGCCGGCGGCGCCTCGTCCTCCGTCTGGAGCGTGCCGTCCGTGTCGTAGGCGCGCACCCGCACGTCGTGCCGGCCCGCCGGCGCATCGTGCCACTGGTAGGACCACTGCCGCCAGGTATCGATGGATGGCACCGCGGCGAGGTCCGCGTCCTGCCAGGCACCGCCGTCGAACTCGACCTGCACCCGTGAGATACCGCGCTGCTGCGCCCACGCCGTGCCGCCCACCGCCACCGTTCCGGCCGGAACCCGCTCGAACGCCCGCGGCACGTCGATCCGCGAGGCCGTCTTGATCGGGCCGCGCGCCGACCAGCCGCGCGTGGTCCAGTAGGCCGTCTTGTCCGCAAAGCGGGTGACCTCCAGGTCCACCACCCACTTGGTCGCCGAGACGTACCCGTACAGCCCGGGCACCACCATGCGCACCGGGTAGCCGTGCTCCAGCGGCAGCGGCTCGCCGTTCATTCCCACCGCCAGCAGCGCATCGCGCTCGTCCTGCAGCACGGCCAGCGGAGTGGACGCGCTGAAGCCGTCGATGCTGGTGGAGAGCACCATGTCCGCACCGGACTGCGGCCGCGCCCGTTCAAGCAGCTTCCGCAGCGGATAGCCCAGCCACTTCGCGTTGCCGGCCAGGTCGCCGCCGACCACATTGGAGACGCAGGTCAGCGTGACATACGACTCTTCGAGGTCCAGCGCGAGCAGCTCGTCGAAGCTCAGCGTGAACTCCTCCTCCACCAGCCCGTGCACCCGCAGGCTCCAGTCCGCCGGGTCCACGTCCGGGACGACGAGCGCGGTGTCGATCCGGTAGAAGTCCGCGTTCGGTGTTAGGTACGGCGGCATCCCCGCCACCGGCGCCCTGACGCCCTGGGGCAGCGGCTCGGCCGGGACGCGCGG
>NZ_ANPE02000131.1 GCF_000328305.2 Arthrobacter crystallopoietes BAB-32
TCGTCTTCTTCGGTCACGTGCAGGCCGAGCAGGTCCACGTAGAACTCGCGGGACTTGGCCAGGTCGGTGACCACGATCTCCATGTACGCGCAGCGCAGGATGTCCGGTGCCGGCACGGAGGGCTTGGGAATTTCGTTGCTCATGGGTTTCTCCTTTGGGGTAAGTCGCGCGGGCTAGGCGTCGGTTACGGCGGCGGCATCCTCGGCCTTGCCGAAGACCGGGTTGTGCACCTCGCCGAGGTTGATGTGGACGGCCTGCTGGTCGGTGTAGAAGTCGATGGAGCGGTAGCCGCCCTCATGGCCGAGGCCGGAGGCCTTGACGCCGCCGAACGGGGTGCGCAGGTCGCGGACGTTGTTGGAGTTCAGCCACACCATGCCGGCTTCGACGTTCTGGGCGAAGTTGTGGGCCCGCTTGAGGTCGTTCGTCCAGATGTAGGCGGCGAGGCCGTACTTGGTGTTGTTGGCCAGCTCAAGGGCTTCCTCGTCCGTGTCGAACGGCGTGATGGCCACGACCGGGCCGAAGATCTCCTCCTGGAAGATCCGGGCATCCGGGGCGACATCGGCGAAGACCGTCGGCTGGATGAAGTTGCCCTCGGGGAACTCCTCCGGGCGGCCGCCGCCGGCGGTCAGGCGGGCCTCCTGCTTGCCGATCTCCACGTAGGACATGACCTTCTCGAAGTGCTCCGGATGGACCAGGGCACCGACCTCGGTGGCCTCGTCGTGGGGCAGGCCGACCTTGACGCGCTTGGCCTGGGCCGAGTAGCGCTCCACGAACTGGTCGTAGATGTCCCGCTGGACCAGGATGCGGGAGCCGGCGGTGCAGCGTTCGCCGTTGAGGGAGAAGACGCCGAAGATGGTCGCGTCGATGGCGGCGTCCAGGTCGGCATCAGCGAAGACGACGGCGGGGGACTTGCCGCCCAGCTCCATGGACAGGCCCTTCAGGTAGGGAGCCGCGTTGCCGAAGATGATCTGGCCGGTGCGGGACTCGCCGGTGAAGGAGATCAGCGGCACGTCCGGGTGCTTGACCAGGGAGTCGCCGGCGTAGCCCTCCTCGCCGAAGCCGTGGACGATGTTGAAGACGCCCTCCGGCAGGCCGGCCTCCTCGAAGATCCCCGGCCACAGGGACGCGGAGAGCGGGGTGAACTCGGCCGGCTTCAGGACCACGGTGTTGCCGGTGGCCAGCGCCGGGCCCAGCTTCCAGGACTCCAGCATGAACGGGGTGTTCCACGGGGTAATCAGGCCGGCGACGCCGATGGGCTTGCGGTTGACGTAGTTGGCCTGGCGGCCGGGGACCTTGAACGCGTCGTCGTGCTGGGCGACGATCAGGTCGGCAAAGAAGCGGAAGTTCTCCGCGGCGCGGCGTGCCTGGCCCAGGGCCTGCTTGATCGGCAGGCCGGTGTCGAAGCACTCCATCTCGGCCAGTTCCTGGCCGCGGGACTCCACAATGTCGGCGATCTTGTGCAGCACACGGGAGCGGTCGCGCGGGAGCATGGTCGGCCAAGGGCCGTTCTCGAAAGCATCCTTGGCTGCGGCGACCGCTGCCTCGATGTCGGCGACCTTGCCGGAAGCGGCCTTGATGTACGGCTTATTGGTGACCGGATCCAGCACATCGAAGGTGTCGCCGTCGATCGAATCGACGAGCTTGCCGCCGATGTAGTGCTGGATGTGGGTGGGCAGGTTCTCGGGCACGCGGTGGTCGGCCATGATCTACCTTTCGTGGTGGTTGCCGGACGTTTTTTAGAGGACGGAGGGCGGTTGGTTCTTCTGCGCCATGTAGGCGTTGAGGGTGGCCGTCCGGTGGGCCCGGGCGGCCATTTCGATCTCGTGCGGGCTTGCTTTGGCCTCAAGGAGCGCGAGCAGGCCGTCGTGTTCGGCGACCGACTCGCGTGCCCGGCCGGGGACGAGATCGAAACTGGAAGCGCGCATCGCGTTCAGGCGGTTCCAGCCGCGGTGCACCAGGTCCAGAATGTGCGGATTGGGACACCTCCCGTAGAGGATGGAGTGGAATTCATTGTTCAGCCGGGTGAAACGGACCGGTTCGAAATTGTCCAGGCACTCGCGCAGCTGCATGTTGAGTTCGCGGGCACGGAGCAGGTCCTCGTCGGTGATCAGGCCGGCTGCCAGCCCGGTTGCCGCCCCCTCCACGATGCTCAGCGTCTGCATGGTGTGCAGGTAGAGCATCGCGTCAATGGCGGCAACCGTTGCTCCGACGTTCCGTTCGAAGGTCACGAACCCTTCAGCTTCGAGCCGGCGGATCGCTTCGCGGACCGGTACTACGCTGCAGCCCAGTTCTTCGGCAATGCTGCTGAGCACCAGGCGGTAGCCGGGTACCAGCTGGCCGCTGCCGATCCGTTCATGGAGCAGCTGGTAGGCGCGTTCCGACTTCGATTCGGACGCCGTGGCGGCGGCGGTCGGCATGGTCAGGCCCCGTTGCCTTCTGCAACCCACTGCTGGTACTTGGCCAGCCAGTCGGCGTTCATCGGGAACAGGCCGTCGATCTTGTGTCCTTCCTTGACCATCTCGAAGACGAACGCATCGCGGCGCTCCTGCTCGACGACTTCGTCGGCGATCTCGGCGGCCAGCGCCGGCGGAATCACCAGGATGCCGTTGTCGTCCGCCACGATGATGTCGCCGGGCTGGATGGTCGTGCCGCCGCAGGCAACGGTCACGTCGGTGTCCCACGGCACGTGCTTGCGGCCCAGCACAGCCGGGTGCGCGCCGTTGTAGAAAGTCGGGATGTCCAAAGCCGCCACCTCGGAGAGGTCCCGGACGCCGCCGTCGGTAATGATGGCCTCGGCGCCGCGAACCTGCGCGCGCATGGCCAGGATGTCCCCGAGCGTGCCCGATCCCTTCTCGCCGCGGGCTTCCATGACCAGGATCTCGCCCGGGCCGACGGCATCGATGATCTGCTTCTGGGCGTTGTAGCCGCCGCCATGGCTCTTGAACAGGTCTTCGCGATTGGGTACATAACGCAGCGTCCGGGCCGTGCCGATGACCTTCTGCCCGGGCTTGGTGGCCAGCAGCCCGTCGACGCTGACATTGTTCAGGCCGCGCTTGCGCAGTGCGCCGGAAATAGTGGCCGTGGCAACGGAGAGGAGCTTGGCCTTCACCTCGTCGGTCAGCGCCGACTTGCCCGTGACGGCCGGAGCCAGGCCTGCTGCCTCTTCGCTGCCGAAGGCGTCGATCCGGTCCTGGTCCGTAATCTTTGGGGTGTTGCCGAAGGAAGCGAAGCCCTGCTCGCCCTGGATCACCGTGGTGGTCAGCCGGCCGGTGCTCAGCCCCGCGGCTTCATCGGAAACCTCGACCTCGACCACGTCCCCGGGGACGATCACCGAGGAACCAGCGGGAGTGCCGGTGAGGATCACGTCGCCCGGCTGCAGGGTCATCAGCTGGGAGAGGTCCGCCACAATCCGGGCGAAGGAGAAGATCAGGCCGGCAGTGGTGTCGTCCTGGACGGTCTCCCCATTGACCCAGGTGCGGATCCGCAGCGCGTCCGGATTGATCTCTGCCGCAGGGAGCAGCGCCGGGCCGAAGGGCGTGAAGCCGTCCCCGGACTTGGAACGGATGTTGGATCCCTTGTCCGCGTACTTAATGTCATAGACGCCGAGGTCATTGCTGGCGGTGACGAAGCCGACGTGGCTCCATGCGTCCTCGACCGATACCCGGCGTGCGGCGGTCCCAATGACCAGGGCGATTTCGCCCTCGAAAGCGAGTAGCTCGGTGCCGGCCGGACGTTCAACCGTTCCGCCGGTCAGCGCCAGCGAGGAGGAAGCCTTCATGAAGTAGGAGGGGTTGGCCGGGACGCGTCCGCGCTGTTCAGCCCGTGAGCGGTAGGAAAGGTGGACCGCCAGGACCTTGCCGGCCTCGTTGATCGTCTGCGCATTCACTTCCTGCAGCGTGGCCTGTGCGGTGTTGCGCGCGATGTTGCCGTCAGACAATGCATCCTCCTGATGTGATGTACGAAATCGTATACGATCCATCATGGCTTGTGCGGCGAGTCACGTCAAGCTTCTCACGCAAGGAGCCCAAAAGCCCGCTCAGTTGTAGGATCCAGAGGTCGAATGGGCCGCTTCCCGGTGCCACTGCTCCTACACATCGAGGATTTTCGCTGTTCTTCGAAAATCTGCCGAAATAGCGTTGAGCCATGACCCTCGTACCGTTGGACGGAACCGCAGAGATGGAAGCGTCCCTGCTGGATATACGTGTCGCTCTTCAGGATCTCGCGGCTCGGTTCCGTGCGGAAGGGGCTTCTCTGTCCATTCCGAATCTGGTGGCGGTAGTTGCGGCAGTCGAGGATGTTTCGAAGGTCGTGGATTCCTTTCAAGTGGCCGGCGCCTACGCTGTGGACGCAACCGACGTCGCAACCTGGGGTGAAGCTTCTACGAACGGCGGCTCAGTCCCGGGGACGTCCGGCACGGAAGTGTGGTCCGACCCGGCGAGGGCCATCCGGCAGGAAGACGTCAATGACCGGGCGGGCAGGGGAGCTGGGGACCGGAAACGGCGGAAGACCGAGTTCGCCAACAACGCGGAGTACCTTCGGGCGCGTTTGCGGATTGGCATCGTGGAAGCCAGGCGCCGGATCAGGGTTGGAAAAGCGGTAGCAGTTCCGGTCCGTCTCGATGGGGAACCCGGAACGCCAGCGCGGCCCGCGCTCGCCGAAGCCGTGGCCGCCGGTGCGGTCAGGGGCGCCGCCGCCGCTCTGGTTGCCGATTCAATTGCCCGGGCCAGCCATGCCGCCGGTAGCGACACCCTGGAAGCCATGGAATCGTGCCTGGTGCAGCAGGCCACGGAAACAGATGCCGACACGCTGGCCATGGTGGCGAAGACATGGGAAACCGCGGTTGACCAGGACGGAGCGGAACCAAGCGAGGAAGAACTTAAGGCCCGGCAGGGCGTTTTCTACCGCGGCCGGCGGCGGGGACTGCACCAGTTCGTCATCAACGCAACGGACGAGCAGTACGAAGCCGTGGCGACAGCCATGAATACCGCCACGAATCCTCGCATTCGTTCGGACGCCATTGAATCGGCTGCTGCGGCGGGGTCCGGCACCGGAACCAGTCGCACCGGCGACGGGCAGGCAGTGTTCAGCGGAACGTCAGCAGCTGGTCAAAGTAGTGATGCAGGCGGCGACGGGCAAACCTGTGAGCGGGAGACTGTCGCGGTAGCGCCTGCAGTGCTTGAAGGATTGGACGATTTCACTCGGGCACAAAAGCTGCTCGCCGGACTCATCGGGGCGTGCAAGATTGCGCTGAACACTGGCCAGCTCCCCGATTCGGGCGGACACCGTGCACAGGTCATTGTCACGACGGCCTATGAGCAGCTCGCCGGACTCCTGACGGGCGGCGCCACTGCAGTCTTCAACGGCCCTATCTCGGCGACGGCGGCCCGCCGCATGGCATGCGATGCCGAAATCATTCCGGCCGTTCTCGGTTCCAAAGGTGAGGTGCTGGATCTGGGCAGGTCGCAACGGTTCTTCAACCGCGCCACCCGCCGGGCTCTGGTAGCCAGGGACAAGGGCTGCGCCTTCCCGGGCTGCACTATGCCGGCGTTCTGGACTGAAGCCCACCACATAGTGCCTTGGTGGTCCGGTGGGCATACGAGCGTCTCGAATGGCGTCTGTCTATGCATTCTCCATCACGACCTGATCGAACAGGGGAACTGGACCATTACCGTCACGGATGGAATCCCATGGTTCACGCCGCCGGCCTACATCGATCCCGACCGAAGACCTTTGCGGAACACGTACTGGCAAACCAGGATCCCACCCCGATCACCTGGGCCGTAGCTGCAGGGCCTGACTGCACACGGTCTGAGCCCGGGGAGCCGCTGCCTGATCGAGGCGTCCGATTCAGCTAAGCGCCAGGATCAGCCAGGCGCGGCCAGCGAAACGGTGCCACAATCAGGCAGTATCAGCCGACGCTCGGCGCGCGGTTCGGCGGAGTGGGAATGACAACGTTTCCGGTTGTGACATTGCCGGTCTCCGGGCTGACGGGCGTCCTGCGATTCGGCTGCACGTCGACCGGAGCGGGTTGAAGCGCTGCCTGCTGTTCCGCTCCAGCGGACGCAGGCAAGACCACGGTTTCGGTCCAGGAGCGAAGCGTGAGCGCAACTTCGTGGGCCGTTGGCCGGTTACCGGGTTCGCGGGCGGTCATGGTGCGCAGCAGCTGAGCCCAATCGTCGCCGAGGGAATCCGGAATCGGCGGGTCCTTCAGCAGCCGGGCCACGGCCGACTCGACGATGGGACCCGGGAAAGCCTTTTCGCCGGTGATGCATTCGAGGAGGACCAGGCCCAAGGAGTAGATGTCCGATGTCGCGGTCACGGGTTGGCTGAGGGCCTGTTCCGGGCTGAGGTAGTTGGCTGTACCGATGGTCGCCCCGTGGACCGTCGCTACCGAAGCATCGACAACGCGGGCGATGCCGAAGTCGGACAGTTTGGGGTGGAGCCGGGTGTCCCGGCTGCCGGTGTCGGACATCAGGATGTTGGCGGGTTTGATGTCGCGGTGCACCACGCCGTTCTCGTGAATGTAGTTGAGCGCATCGGCCAGGTCCGCACCGATGTTCGCTGCTGCGGACGGATCCAAGGGGCCGCCGGCGAGCATCTTGCGCAGGTCCTGGCCTTCGATTAGCTCCATGACCAGATAGCTGCTGGTGGTTCCGCTGGCATCCTCGTAGAGTCCCGCGTCGAGGAGGGTGACGAGCACCGGATGGCTCAGGGTCGCCAGCAGCAGGGTCTCGGTGTGCTGGCGCCGGTAGGCGTCGTCATCCGGCGTAGTCGGAGCAAAAAGCTTGACCGCTACTTCGCGGTTCAACGTTTCGTCAAGCGCCCTGAAAACAGAGGCGGCGCCGCCGGTGCCGATGAGTTCACCGGTCCTGTAGCGACCCCCAAGGAGAATATCCACCAAGCCTCCACGCCCAGGATGTAAGTGTGCTGATTTCCTCCAATTCTACGGTACGGCCCACTGTGCCGGGGACCATTTGGCGGCACAGTGAGCAGCACCGCATCAGCTGGAGAGGAACTCGATGGCAGCGTTCTTGAAGGCCCGGCTGGTCACGGCATTGGCGTGCGTGCGTGCCGGCAGCCAAAGCAATTCCGCGTCGGCGGCGAGGGCAGCCAGTTCCGGGGCGGTCGTGGCCAGTTCATCGCGTTCCCCGGCCACCAGCAGCACCGGCATTTTCGGCACGGCCTCGGTAGGGACGAACGGCTCGACCTTGATCGCCTCGATCATGGTCAGCATGGCGTAGATGTCGTTGCCAGGCACCAGTTGGGCCATCCGCAGCAGCTCAGCGGTGGTCGGGTCGTCGATCGGTGTTCCATCCGCAAGGTAGCGCTGCGCCGCGGGCATGTCGAAGTCCGCCAGCGGATCGTGAACGCCGGGACCGCCCAGCACCATGCGCCGCACCAGTTCAGGCTGGGTGGCGCCGAACTCCCATGCCAGACGCGCGCCCAGCGAGTAGCCGAGCAGATCCACTCCGGTGGAATCGTCGTCGTGCTCTAAAGGACGTACGTGCGCGTTCTGGATCAGCTGGAGCAGGTCGGCGCGGATGCGGCTGGGGGAGTAGGCGTCCATCTCCTCCGGCGCCGGACTCCCGCCGTGGCCGGGCAAGTCCACGGTTACCACGCGGCGGCCGGCTTGGGTCAGCGCGTTGACCCAGCCGGCGTCCTCCCAGTTGAGCTTGGCCGAGGACGCGAAGCCATGCAGCAGGATGACCGGCCGGCGCGGCCCGGTGGTCCCCGGTGCAGCCTCGTGCACCTGCACGTTCAGGTGCGGGTCTACGCCTTCGACCAGCTGGTCGCGATGGCGGCCCACCGTCCTCAGTCCTCGTCCAGGTTCGCGGTGAGCCGGACGCGGCGCTTCGGCGCCTCCTCCTGCGCTACCGTGCCGACAATGCCGGCGGTGTCATCCGGGACCTCGAAGACAATCAGCGGGTCGCCCACCTTGATGATGGCGCCGGGTTCGCCGTAGATCTTCAGGACCTTGCCGGCCTGCGGGGAGGGCAGTTCCACCGCGGATTTCGTCGTCTCGACTTCCACCAGCGGGTGGTTGCGCTCGATTTGTTCGCCTTCGGAAACCAGCCATTCGAGCACGGTTGCCTCGATCAGGCCTTCGCCCAGGTCCGGCAAGGGGAAAGAAATTTCAGCCACGGCGATACTCCAATACTCGCTGGATCCCGAACAGGATGCGGTCAATGTCGGGAATGTACTCGTCCTCGAGGTCTCCTGAGGGATACGGTACGTCGAAACCTGTAACCCGCTCAACGGGTGCCTTCAAGGTGCCGAAGCAGCGTTCGGTAATCAGGGCCGCTACCTCCGCGCCAAGTCCCGATGTGAGGGGTGCTTCATGCACGACGACGGCGCGCCGCGTCTTGCCCACGGAGGTCGCCAGGGCTTCAGCATCAATGGGCTTGAGCCAGCGCAGGTCCAGCACCTCAATGTCGATGCCGTCTTCGGCCGCGAGTTCGGCGACCTGCAGGCAGCGGGCCACCATGGCACCCCAGGCGACGAGGGTCAGGTGCCGGCCCTCGCGGACCACGCGCGCGCCTTCCGGAGAGTAGCCGGAGGCTGCGGTGTCCACAGGTCCCTTTTGCCAGTAGCGGGACTTTGGCTCCATGAAGACCACCGGGTCCGGCCGCGAGGCAGCAAACTTGAGCAGGTGGTACGCCTCGTGCGGGGTCGACGGCGAGACCACCTTGAGCCCGGGAACGTGGGCAAAGAGAGCCTCGAGCGATTCGCCGTGGTGCTCCGGGGCGCGGATGCCGCCGAAGCTGGGCACACGCAAGGTAATGGGCATGGGCAGCTTGCCGCGGCTGCGGTAGTTCATCCGGCCGACCTGGCAGATGATCTGGTTGACCGCCGGATAGGCGAAGCCGTCGAACTGCACCTCAGGGATCGGGTGATAGCCGGCCATGGCCAGCCCCACGGACATGCCCAGGATGCCGGATTCAGCCAGCGGCGTGTCAAAGACGCGCGCTTCCCCGAACTTGCGCTGCAGGCCATCGGTGATGCGGAAAACGCCGCCAAGCTGGCCGACGTCTTCGCCCAGCACCACGGCCTTCCGATCGGCTTCGAGGATTTCGGACAGCGCGCGGTTCAACGCCTGCTGCATGGACAGCGTCTCCGCGTCGGGACCGGCGGGCTGACCGCTTTCATTGGCGGCCGGGATGACCTCGACCGATTCCCGCTGCGCCGCCGCCGACTGGGTGTTGTCACGGGCCGCGTCAAGGTCGCTGAGGGTAGCGTGCTCAGACATGTTCGGACTCCTCCCGCCAGGCCCGGGCCTGGTCCTTCAATGCTGCTGTGGGTTCCTGGTAGACGAAGTCGAACATCTCCCTCCCGGGACGCGGGCCGAGGGCCATGATCCCCTCGCGGATGCGTTCTTCCTCCGCCTTCGCTGCGGCGAGCGCTTCCTCGAAGAAGGCTTCGTCCGCGAGGCCCTTGGCCACCAGGTGTGAGCGCATCCGCTGGAGCGGATCTTCGCCGGCGTCGGCGCGTTCGGCTTCGAGGGTGCGGTACCGGCCGGGGTCGTCGCTGGTGGAGTGCGGGCCGCGGCGGTACGTCATGGCTTCGACGATGGCGGGTCCGTTGCCGGCGCGGGCATGCGCCAGGGCCGCCGCTGTTGCCTCGGCGACCGCAACGACGTCGTTCCCGTCCACCTGCAGCGAGGGGATGCCGTATCCGGCTGCACGCGCGGCGACCGAGCCGCCGGCCACCTGGCGCTCAGTCGGGACCGAGATGGCCCATCCGTTGTTCTGGATGAAGAAGACCACCGGTGCCTTCATGACCGCGGCGAAGTTCATTGCTTCGTGGACATCGCCTTGGGAACTGGCGCCGTCGCCGAAGTAGGTGATCGCGGCGCCGCCGGTGCCGTCGAGGGTCTGGGCATGGGCCCAGCCGACTGCATGCAGCACGGAGCCGGCCACCACAGCTTGGATGGGCGCGAAACGGGTTGCCGCCGGATCGTAGAGCCCGCCGTGCCAGGTGGCTTTGTGGGTCGACATGTACTCGACCATGTCCACGCCGACAGTGCGGGCGACGCCCATCTCGCGATACGTGGGGAAAACGAAGTCGCGGGTCATGTCCAGCGCGTAGCCGCTGCCTACTTGGGCGGCCTCTTGCCCCAACTCGGGTGCGTAGCCGGGAATGAGGCCCTGGCGCTGCCAGCGGATTGCCGATTCGTCCAGGTGCCGCACGGCGACCATGAGGCGGTAGAGCTCCCGCAGGTCCTCGTCGGCAAGGAACGCGTGGTCGGAGCCGGGAATTTCGGCCATGGGCGTTTCCTCCAGTCTGTCCAGGGTTCCTGCCCGCGCGGCTTGAATCCACAGGCCGGCAAGGAACTGCTGCTGTCTTTCCACGTGACAGTAATCACGCGGCTGGAGGGGTGCAACGTTGAAGTTCGGGATCGTGCACACTGCACAATCAGTCCGGCTAAAGCCGGGATAACGCTGGCAATTTGTTAGATGCTGTGGGTCGGCTCGACATTCGCTGCGCGGCGCTTGGCGACCTTGCTGAAAATGGCTATTGCAGCGATCAGGGCGGCGGTGGAGCCGAGCTGGACTGCCGTTGTGGGGGAGAAGAGGCCAATGATGATGATTGCGGCCAGCAGGGCGAGCCCGACGCCGCTGGTCCACGGGTATCCGGGCAGCTTCATCGGCAGCGGCTGACCTTCGCGAACGGCACGGCGGCGGAGGATCAACTGGGAGACCAGTACGATCGCCCACACCGCCAGACAGGTGGACCCGACGAAGTTCAGCAGCAGCGGCAGCACTTTCTCGGGGAACAGCAGTTCGAGCACAGTGGCGGCGAAGCCGAAGGCCACCGAGGAGAGCACGGCGGCCACCGGAACGTTCCGGCCGGCGGTCCGCTGGAGCCGGGCCGGGGCATCACCGCGCCGGGAGAGCGAGAAGATCATCCGGGAGGCACCGTAGAGGTTCGCGTTGAGGGCGGAGAGCAGTGCAACGGCGGCGACCAATGTGATCGCCACGTCGGCACCTGGAATCCGCGCTTGCGCAAGGACCGCGGCGAAAGGGGAATCAAGGGCGGGGGAATCCCACGGGACCACCAGGGTGATGACCAGCACCGAGCCGATGTAGAACACCAGGATGCGCCACACCACGGTCTTGACTGCGCGGGCGACGCTGCGCTGGGGATCCTGGGTCTCCGCCGCGGCCACTGCCACGATCTCCGTGCCGCCGAAGGCGAAGATGACCACCAGCAGGCCGGCGGCAATGCCGCCGAGGCCTGCCGGGGCGAATCCATCCGGGCCCAGGAAGTTCGTCAGTCCCGGAGAGGAGGTCTGGGGCAGCCAGCCGGCCATCAGGGCCGCACCAATGGCCAGGAAGGCCAGGATCGCGACGATCTTGATGATCGCGAACCAGAATTCGAACTCGCCGTAGTTGCGCACTCCGAGCAGGTTGACTGCGGTGAACACCACCATGAAGGCCAGGGCCAGCAGCCACACCGGCAGGACCGGCCAGACGGAGGCGATCAGTCCGGCGGCGCCTACCGCTTCCGCGGCAATAACGATGACGAGCTGGCCCCACCAGAGCCAGCCGATGGTCGCGCCCGCGGTCGGGCCCATGGCCTTGTCGGCGTAGGTGGAGAAGGCGCCGCTGCTGGGGTGGGCTGCGGCCATCTCACCCAGGGCCCCCATCACGATGATGACCAGGGTCCCGGCGATCAGGTAGGACACCAGCACGGCCGGCCCTGCGGCTTGCACCCCGGCTCCGGAACCAAGGAACAAACCGGCGCCGATGGCACTGCCGAGCCCCATCATGACCAGTTGCCGCGGTTTCATGGACTGGCCCAAGCCGCCCGCATGTGAGTCCGTGGTGTTGCCGGATGTTCTGGCGGTTCTCGTCATAGTCAAAATTCCTGTCATGGGCCGGCGGCGGTGGCAGCAGGCGGCGGACGCGGCTGGGCGTCGGAGGCATTTGGTGAATGCTCCGGCGGGGTTGACAATTTGTGTGTCGCATCGGCGAATGGATGTTCAAACCGAAAGGGGTATCCGGAAAATGAGGATCGATTCGCTCGATTCAGACATCGTCACGTTGTTCACCCAGGATCCGAGGATGTCCGTGTTGGAAGCCTCGCGGGTCCTTAAAGTGGCCCGTGCCACGGTACAGGCCCGGCTGGACAAAATGCAACGCTCGGGCGTGATCGCCGGCTGGGGACCGCGGCTGGACCCGGCCGAGCTGGGGTATGTCGTCAAAGCCTACTGTTCGCTGGTGATCCGGCAGGAGACCGGCCATGATGCCGTGGCCGAAGCCCTCGCACGGATTCCCGAGGTGCTGGAGCTGCACACCGTCTCCGGCGAAAGCGACCTGCTGGCCTGCGTCGTCGCCAAATCCAATGCCGACCTGCAGCGTGTGCTGGACCAGATCACCGCTACCAACACTGTGCTCCGGTCGTCTTCCGTGATCGTCCTCAACAGCCACTTCGACAGCCGCACCCTGCCCCTGGTGCAGGCCGCGTCCGCTGAGGGCGCCGCGGGCGCGGACACGGGGGAGTAAGCCCGAGGGGCGCCGCGTAACACTCGGTGGCCCTGGAATGCGAGATTGGGTCAGAATGACTTTTACGCGCTACACTGTGTTCTGGTCACTATGACTTTTACTGACGACGGCGGATCAAGGGTTCCGGAGGGAGGCAAGCCATGGTCTATTCGGCCAATGTGTCCGAACGCCGGCAGCAGCCGCCGGAGCTGGCGATCTCGACCGTGATTTTCGCCCTGCGAAGTGATGGCGCGACCTCGCGGCCGACGTTGTGGCTGCCGCTGGTCCGCCGGACCCGGCAGCCGTACCGGGAGTTGTGGGCGCTGCCGGGCGGGCCGCTCAGCGCGGCCGAATCCCTCCAGGATGCCGCGGCGCGGAACCTCCAGGAGACCACGGGCCTGCAGCCGGACTATTTGGAGCAGCTCTACGCGTTCGGCGGTTTGGACCGTTCCCCCGCCCAGCGGGTCGTCTCGATTGTCTACTGGGCGCTGGTGAAGCCGGATGAGGCGGCACTGGCCCGCGAGACCGACAACGTCCGCTGGTTCCGCGCGGACGCCGTCGGACAGCTCGCCTTCGACCACAACCAGATCGTCGACTACGCCCTGTGGCGGCTGCGGAACAAGGTGGCCTACAGCTCGATCGCCTACGCGTTCCTGGGCGAGAAGTTCACGCTCGCCCAGGTGCGCGAGGTGTACGAGGCGGTGCTCGGCAAGACGCTGGACCCGGCGAACTTCCGGCGCCAGCTGCGGGCCGCGCCGGATATCGAAGCCACCGACGAGTACCTGCAGGGCGGCCGCCACCGCCCGCCCCGCCTCTACCGCTACACCGGCTCGACCGGCCCCAAGAACGGCCCGCTCGCCTGAGCAGGCACCACCGAAGCCAGAACAAACGGAGAAACCATGGCATCCATCAGCAGCACCATCGAACTCCTCTCTCGCCCCGAGGCCGAGGCGGCCGCAGCGCAGGTCCGGAGCTGCAGCCCCGACCTGGTGAAGGCGCCGTGGAATTTCGACGGCGGGAGCCTCCCGGCGTACGGGCCGGGTGCTTCGATGGCGGATACCGCACCTGCCGCCACTCCGCGGCAGGGCCAGATCCCGGAGGAGTACCGGCTGGCCTCTGACGAGGAGCTCGATGCCAGGATCCTGGCGGCCAAGGAGAAGCTGGGGGAGAAGCTGGTCATCCTGGGCCATTTCTACCAGCGCGATGAAGTGGTCAAGTATGCCGACTTCGTGGGCGACTCTTTCCAGCTGGCCCAGGCGGCGAAGGAAAAGCCCGAAGCCGAAGTGATCGTCTTCTGCGGCGTGCACTTCATGGCGGAAACCGCCGATATGCTCTCGGGCGGGGACCAGGCCGTGATCCTGCCGAACCTGGCCGCGGGCTGCTCGATGGCGGACATGGCGGACTCCGATTCGGTCCAGGCCTGCTGGGACCAGCTGGCCGGGATCTTTGGCACCGAGCCGGACGCGGACGGCCGGATCCCCGTGATGCCGGTGACCTACATGAACTGCTCGGCCGCGCTGAAGGCCTTCGTGGGGGAGCACGGCGGGATCGTCTGCACCTCCTCCAACGCCGCCACCGTGCTGGAGTGGGCGTTCCAGCGGGCCCAGCGCGTACTGTTCTTCCCGGACCAGCATCTGGGCCGCAACACCGCCAAGGCCATGGGCGTGCCGCTGGAGCAGATGCCGATGTGGAACCCGCGCAAGCCGCTCGGCGGCAATGACGGGCAGAGCCTGCTGGATTCGAAGGTCATCCTCTGGCACGGCTTCTGCTCGGTGCACAAGCGCTTCACGGTGGACCAGATCGAACAGGCCCGTGCCGAGTACCCGGGCGTGCGGGTGATCGTGCACCCCGAATGCCCGATGCCGGTGGTCGATGCGGCGGACGAGTCCGGCTCCACCGACTACATCCGCAAGGCCATCGCCGCCGCCGAAGAGCCCACGGTGTTCGCCGTCGGCACCGAGATCAACATGGTGAACCGGCTGGCCGCCGAGTACCCGCAGCACACGATCTTCTGCCTGGACCCCGTGGTCTGCCCGTGCTCCACCATGTACCGGATCCACCCGGGCTACCTCGCCTGGGTGCTGGAAGCCTACGCGGGTACGGCCACGCTGCCGGGCGGCGAAATCCTCAACCGGATCAGCGTGCCGGAATCCGTCGCCGTGCCCGCCCGCGTGGCGCTCGAGCGGATGCTGGCAGCCCGGCCGTGACCGCAGCCGCCCCCGCACGTCCGCTGCGCGCCGTCGTCGTTGGTTCCGGCATTGCCGGACTCTATGCCGCGGCGCTGGCCGCGGAGCGCCCGGACACCGAGGTGACGCTGCTGGCCAAGGGCGCGCTGGAAACGAGCAACACCTGGCTCGCCCAGGGCGGCATCACCGCCGTCACTGCCGAAGGATCGGCGGCCGGGGATTCGGTGCAGGCGCATGCCGCGGACACGTTCCGCGCCGGGGCGGGGATGAACGACGACGGTGCCGTGCAGCTGCTGTGCTCGGCCGCGGCGGGGGAGATCGCCGTCCTGCAGGACTGGGGCGTGGGCTTCGACCGCGAGGGCGGACGGCTGGCGCTGGGGCTGGAAGGCGCCCACTCTGCGGCCCGGATCCTGCACGCCGGCGGGGACAGCACCGGAGCCCGGATCGCTGCCGCGCTGGTGGAGCGGGTCCGCGCGCTCGCCGGAACCGGGCGTTTGCGGATCCGCGAGCACGCCTTCGTCCGGCGCCTGCTCACCGAGGCCGGCCGGATCACCGGCGTGGAAATACTCGAGGGGACGAAGGCTGTCCAGGAGGTTGCCGACGTCGTGGTCCTCGCCACGGGCGGGGCCGGCCAGTTGTTCGAAGCGACGACCAATCCCGCGACGGCCACGGGCGACGGCGTCGCGCTGGCCTGGGAAGCCGGGGCCGTGCTGGCCGACTTGGAGTTCATCCAGTTCCATCCGACGCTGCTGGACCCGGGGGCCGCCGGTGGCGCGGCGTTCATGATTTCCGAGGCCGTCCGCGGGGAAGGCGCCGTGCTGGTGGACCCGGACGGCCAACGGTTCATGCCGGACTACGATCCCCGGGCGGAGCTGGCGCCGCGGGACGTGGTCTCCCGCGCTATCTGGCAGCGGCTGCGGCTGCTCGAAGGCCGCGGGGAGGAGCCCCGCGTGTACCTGGACGCCACAGGGATCGCCGCCCGGCGCGGTGCCGGCTTCCTCGCCCACAGGTTCCCCACGATTGACCGGACGGTCCGGGAACTCGGGTTCGACTGGTCCGCCGAGCCGCTGCCGGTGGTGCCGGCGTCGCACTACTGGATGGGCGGAATCCGGACGGACACTTGGGGCCGGACCTCGCTGCCTGGGCTGTTCGCCGTCGGGGAGGCCGCCTGCACGGGCGTGCACGGGGCCAACCGGCTGGCCTCGAATTCGCTGCTGGAGGGGCTGGTGTTCGCCCGCCGTGCGGTCGAAGCGCTGGACCGGCGTGATGCGCCGGAGTTCGGTGCCGCCCTGCTGGAGCTGCAGGACGGGGACATCGGCTGCACGCCCGCACAGATCCGGGCCCTGATGTCGGACGCCGCCGGCGTGGTGCGCGAGGCCGCCGGGCTGGACCTGGCGGCCAAGCAGCTCAACCAGTGGCGGGTTGGCGGACAGGGCCAGGCCGCGGCCGAGCC
>NZ_ANPE02000130.1 GCF_000328305.2 Arthrobacter crystallopoietes BAB-32
GCGCCTACGGGTAGAGCATGCTCCGCGGGACATCGCCGAAGTCGCCGGTCTCGTAGTCCTCGGCCACGGCGCGCATGTAGCCGGTCCACTGGGCGCCGGCTACCGAGGAGCCGTCCACGAAGCTGCGCACCACGCCGTTGATCGGCACGTAGTTCAGGGACGAGTAGGCCTGCCAGGTGCCGACCCAGGACGCCGTCGAAATTCCCTTGGTGTAGCCGACCGTCCAGGTCTGCTCGGACAGGTCGGTGGTGCCGGTCTTCGCCGCCGCGGGCACGCCGATGGGTTCGATGTTGCCCGGCCGGTCTTCGATCAGCTTTCCCAGCGGGATGCTGATGGCGGCGGCGACCTCCGGCGAGATCGCCTGGCTGCATTCTTCGCCGGGCAGTTCGTAGCTGTTGCCCTGGGCGTCGGTCACTTCCAGCAGCGCCCTCGGCTCGCAGTATTCGCCCTCGGCGGCGAACGTGGCATAGCTGGCGGCCATGGTCAGCGGCGAGACCTCCTGGCCGCCCAGGATGAAGGACGGGGTGGAAGCGTCCAGCGGCTCGCCGTCCACGGCCCGGTGCACGCCCATCCGGGTGGCGGCGTCCTGGATGTCGCAGAGGTCCAGCATCGCAGCCTGGGCCGCGGTCGCGGAGTTGACGGACCAGCGCAGGCCGTCGCTCACGGTCATCGGCCGGGCGTAGCCGGGCAGCGCGTTCTTGAAGTCCCATTGGCTGAACACTGTGTTCTTCGGCGCGCAGCTGGCCTCCCAGTCGTACCCCTCCGGATAGTAGGTCCGGCTGGCGTCGATCACCTGGTTCAGCGCCCGCCCGGATTCCAGCCACGCCACGGTAGTGAACGGCTTCATGGTGGAGCCGGGCTGGAAGCCGTAGGGCGTGCCGCCCATCGCAGCGTCCACGTTGAAGTTGAGCTCGGTGTTGGCCTCGCCCTGCTCCGGGCTGTAGTTCGTGTTCTGCGCCATCGCCAGGATGCGCCCGGTGCCCGGCTGCACCGAGACCATGGCCGAGCCCGCCCCGGACTCGTCGCCCATCGGCACCTGCTTCTCGATCTGCTCCTGCGCTTCGGCCTGCAGCTTCGAGTCCAGGGTCGTGACAATCTTCAGGCCGCCGCGGGCCAGCAGCCGGGCCCGCTCGGTGGCGTTCTCCCCGAAGGCCTCGGACTGCAGCACCAGCTGCTCGACATAGCTGCAGAAGTAATCGGCCATGGCCGCCGCGGTGCAGCCGGACTTCGCAGGCTGCAGGTCCAGGTCCAGCTCCGAAGCCTTGGCCTCGTCGTACTCCGCCTGCGAAATCTTGCCGTACTTCAGCATCGCCGCCAGCACCATGTCGCGGCGTTCCTTCGTCACTTCCGGGTTGGTCACCGGATCGAAGTAGTTCGGCGACTGCACCATGCCCGCCAGCATGGCCGACTGGGCGATGTCCAGCTCCTTGGCCGGAATCCCGAAGAAGGTCTGCGCGGCCGCTTCCACCCCGTAGGTCTGCCCGTTGAACAGGACGATGTTGAGGTACCCCTGCAGGATCTCGTCCTTCGAGTACTCGCGCTCCACCGTGATGGCCAGCTTCGCCTCGCGCACCTTGTCGGCAACGGACTTGGTGCCGCTGATGGTCAGTTCCTCGGCAGTCTTGCCGGCGTCCACGCCCGCATCGATCAGCACGTTGTTCACGTACTGCATGGTGATGGTGGATGCGCCCTGCAGGTCGCCGCCGGACATGTTGTTGACCGCGGCCCGTGCGAGCCCCTGGACGTCCACGCCGTTGTGCTCGTAGAACCTGATGTCCTCGATCGCGATGATGGCGTCCTGCATGTGCTGCGAGACCTCGTCCAACGCGACCGGCTCCCGGTTCTCGGCGTAGAACGAGGCGATCAGCTTTCCGTCCGCGCTGTAGATTTTCGACGGCGCGTCCAGCGGCCCGCGCTCAAGTTCGCCGGGCAGCTCCTCGAACAGCTCCACCAGCTGCGTGCCGCCGGAAGCCGACACCGCCGCCGCCGGCACCAGCAGCCCCGCGGTCAGGACACCGCACAGTACACTGACCGCCAGGAACATGGCGATCTTCCCTCGCTTCGTGAGGGAGTCAGGCAAGGTCAGATGTGGGGCACGCACGCCTTAAACGTTAAGCCAGCAGGCTGGGAGGACTCTGGAAGCGCGCCCTCCCCAATTCCGGTCTTTACCTCAACCCCGCGCGCTGGAACAGTGGAGCCATGCGCAAAGCGATCCGCACCGCCGCGGCGATCCCGATTCTGGCCGTACTCCTGGCCGGCTGCTACGAACAGGACGTGGAGGAAACGGATCCCCTCGCCGTCGGAGTGGATGCCGACGTCGGACCTGTCCAGGTGCGCAGCCTGCTGGTCGTGTCCGCCGCCGTGGACGAGCCCGGCCGGCTGCTCGGCACCTTCTCCAACACCCTGGACAATCCCGCCGAGGTCACCATCGCGGATGCGGATGAGGAAGTGTCCTTCACGGTCGACGGCGGCACCGACCTGGGCCTCGACACCTCGCCGGTGCATCTGGGATCCATAGCGGAGCGGCCCGGTTCCCGGGTGCCGATCACTGTCACGGTCGGCTCGCAGAGCGTCGACCTCCTCGCGCCCGTCATGGACGGCAGCCTCGACCCCTATGCTCCCTACCTCCCGACCATAGCGCCCTCCAGCCCGGCGCCCACGCGCTGAGCGGGGCCGGCGGCGCCACGGAAGCTACGGGCCCGGTGGTTCCGTCCGGGATCGCCGGCGGGCGGTAAGGTTCCTATGTGGCTTCATCCGTCCCAGGTTTGAGCCGCCGGCTGCAGCAGCCCGGCGGCTCCGCGCGGCACAACCATAAAGTTACGGACCGGTAGCATGTCGGACGTGAGCTACGCCACCGCCACTGCGCATGCCCCCGAGCGGCGCGCGCGCTGGGTCGAGTCCCCCGCCCGGGCCTTTTCGGAAGCGGTGCTCACGCGGCGGCTGCTCGGCTCCCCGTTCCAGCCCGGCCTGTGGGGCTGGCTCATCCCGCTGTTCACCGCGGCCATCGGCGGCATCCTGCGCTTCTACCGGCTGGGCGAGCCGGATTCGCTGGTCTTCGACGAAACCTACTACGTCAAGGACGCCTACTCCTACCTGCTCTCCGGCTACGAGCGGGAGTGGCCCGAGGACGCCAATGACGCGTTCAACGCCGGCAGCCCGGGCCAGCCGCTGAACGAGCCGGAGTACGTGGTCCATCCGCCGGTGGGCAAGTGGATGATCGCCTTCGGTATGGCGCTTTTCGGGTCGGACAACGCCTTCGGCTGGCGTTTCGGTGCGGCCCTGGTAGGCACGCTGTCCATCCTGCTCATCGCGCTGATCGCGCAGTCGCTGTTCAAGTCGACCGCGCTGGGCGGCATCGCGGGACTGCTGACGGCGATCGACGGCCACCACTTGGTGCACTCGCGCACCTCGCTGCTGGACATCTTCCTCGCCTTTTGGGTGGTGGCTGCCTTCGGCGCGCTGCTACTGGACCGCTATGACGGACGACGGCGGCTGGCCGGCAAAGTGGCGGCCCTCGCCAGGGGCGGAGGTACTCCAAGGGACTCCGAACTGCTGTTCGGGCCGCTGGTGCTGTGGCGGCCGTGGCGGCTGGCCGCGGCGGTATGCCTGGGCCTGGCCGTCGGCACGAAGTGGTCCGCGCTGGCGTTCGTGGCCGCCTTCGGCCTGATGGCCGTGCTCTGGGACATGAATGCCCGGAGGGTGGCGGGCATCCGGCAATGGTTCGGCGCCGGCGTGCTGCGCGACGGCGTACCGGCCTTCTTCACCATGATTCCGCTCGCGGCGCTGACCTACGTGGCGACCTGGACCGGCTGGTTCCTCTCCGCGGACGGCTACCACCGGCAGTGGGCCCGGGACAACGCCGGCGGCATCTGGGGCTGGGTTCCGGACCCGCTTCGCTCGCTGGCCGAATACCACCGCAGCGCGTACACCTTCCACAGCGGCCTGGACTCCTCGCACCCGTACGAATCCACCCCGTGGACCTGGCTCTTCATGGGCCGCCCCACGTCCTTCTACTACCAGGGCGACGAGCGCGGCGTGAACGGCTGCCTGGTGGAGAACTGTTCGACGGCGGTGACCGTGGTCGGCAACGCGATCATCTGGTGGGGTGCCGCGCTGGCGCTCAGCGCCGTCGTTTTCGCCTGGCTGGGCCGGCGCGACTGGCGGGCCGGCGCCATCCTCTCCGGCATCGCCGCCGGCTACCTGGTCTGGTTCCTCTTCCCCGAGCGGACCATGTTCTACTTCTACGCCATCGCCTTCCAGCCGTTCCTCATCCTCGCGCTGACCTACGTGCTCGGGCTGGTGCTCGGCCGTTCCTCGGATCCGCCATGGCGGCGCCGGCAGGGGGTACTCATCGTCGGGCTCTTCGTCGTGGCGGCGCTGCTGGTGGCGGCGTTCTTCCTGCCGGTCTGGACCGCGGAGCAGATTCCGTACCAGGACTGGCGCTGGCGGATGTGGATGCCAAGCTGGGTATAGGCAGCGGATTTCACCAACCTCGGATCAACGAAAGGCCTACAGGTGCGGGAAGCAGCAACTGACCTTCTGGACCGGATGCCCGAAGGCACCAACATCACCGACCTCCTGGTGTCCCGGCAGCAGCGGAATCCCACCCTGCCGCTGTATGCCGTGAAGCGCAACGGGGCCTGGACGGACATCACCGCCGCCGAACTGCACCAGCAGGTCAGCGCGCTGGCCAAGGGGCTGATCAACGCCGGCATCGAGCCCGGCGACCGGATCGCGGTGATGTCGAAGACCCGCTATGAATGGACCCTGGTGGACCTGGCTGGCTGGTACGCCGGCGCCGTCGTCGTCCCCATCTACGAAACCTCATCCCCGCACCAGGTGCAGTGGATCCTCTCCGATTCCGGCGCGAAGTCCGTCTTCGTGGAGGACGAGGCCAAGGCCGGAATCGTGGAGAAGGCCATGGCGGAGCTCCCGGAGCCGCTGCCGGTCTGGACCATGGCCGGAGCCGGCTCCGGGCTGGCGGAGCTGCAGGCCAAGGGAGCGGACGTTACGGATGACGACCTGGAGCAGGCGCGCACGTCCCGCACCCTGGCGGATCCGGCGTCGTTGGTTTACACCTCCGGAACCACTGGCCGGCCCAAGGGCTGCATCATCACGCATGGAAACTTCGCCGAACTGGCCGTCAACACCACGGAGTTCCTGCCGGAAATCCTGAAGGAACCCGGCGCCAAGTCGCTGATGTTCCTGCCGCTGGCGCACGTGCTCGCCCGCGCCGTGCAGGTCATCTGCCTCACCGCCGGCGTCAAGATGGGGCACACCGCGAACATGGGCGAGCTGATCGAGGACCTCGGCAGTTACAACCCCACGTTCCTGCTCGTGGTGCCGCGCGTGTTCGAGAAGGTCTACGCCACTGCGCGGCAGAAGGCCGAGGACGGCGGCAAGGGCAGGATTTTCGACGCCGCCGCGGCCACCGCGATCGCCTGGTCCAAGGCGGTGGACGCCGAATCCCGTGGCGAGGGCATCGGCCCCTCGCTGCTGCTGAAGGCCAAGCGGGCCGTGTTCAACCGGTTGGTCTACGCGAAGCTGCGTGCGGCTTTCGGCGGGCAGGTCGGATTCACTGTCTCCGGCGCCAGCGCACTCAGCCCGCAGCTGGCGCACTTCTTCACCGGCATCGGCGTCCCTGTGCTCGAAGGTTACGGCCTGACCGAATCCACCGCCCCGGCCACGGTCAACCTGCCGGGGCGCAACAAGATCGGCACCGTCGGGCTGCCGCTGCCGGGCACCACCGTGCGGATCGCGGACGACGGCGAGGTGCTCATCAAGGGCATCGGCATCACGCCGGGCTACCACAACAACGCCGAGGCCGACCGGGACAGCTTCGTGGACGGTTTCTTCCGCACCGGGGATTTGGGACGCCTTGACGACGACGGATTCCTCACCATTACGGGGAGGAAAAAGGACCTGCTGGTCACCGCCGGCGGCAAGAATGTGGCGCCCGGGCCGCTCGAAGACGCGCTGCGCGAGCACCTGCTGGTGGCGCAGGCCGTGGTGGTCGGCGAAGGCAAGCCGTTCGTGGCCGCGCTCCTGGGGCTGGACTCCGAAGGGCTCGCCCGCTGGTGCCGCACGCACGGCAAGGAGCAGCTGGACCTCGGCGCCGCAGCCGCGGATACGGATGTCCTGGCCGAACTGCAGCGTGCCGTGGACCACGCCAACCGGCTGGTCTCCCGCGCCGAGCAGCTGCGCAAATTCACCGTCCTGCCGCTGGAGCTGACGGAGGCCTCCGGACATATGACGCCGTCACTGAAGCTCAAGCGGAACCAGGTGATCGAGGACTTCGGCGACGCCATCGAGAGCCTGTACGCGAAGTAGCAGCGGAGCCCTTAGCCGCGCTCCCCCGCGTCCGGTTCGCCCAGGTACCGGGCGCGGGCGGCTGCCAGCTTCTCGGAGCTGGCCACCCGCCGGGACTTGGTCGGCCAGGTGAAGGCCAGCACCAGCGAGGACACCACGAATACGAGCAGCCCGATCACGATCCCGGCGTCCATCCAGAACTGTCCGGGGAACAGCCGGATGAGCGTGTCGTTGGTGAAGAACGTCCAGGTGCCCTCGGCGAAGAAGACGCGGTGGAACTCCGTGAAGAAGAGCTGCCAGTTGAGCGCTCCGAGCACGCCGAGCGCCACGATCAGCAGCTGCGTCGCCAGCGAACCGGCGAACAGCCCGCGCCGGATTCCGCCCGGGTAATGCCGCGCCAGGTAAATAACCGCCAGCACCGTCAGCACCAGCAGGACCACGCCGGCGATCCAGGCGCCCATGATCACGGTCTTCACATCCGCCATGTGGCTGACCTCGGTGGCCAGGAAGAGCGGCTGCCCGTCCGGTCCCACTAGCTCGCCCAGGTAGCGCGGGCCGGCCCAGTTCAGCAGGTAATCGACGGCGTATGACCCGTAGGTCATCCGGTCCTCGGTGCTGAACCCGAAGCTGTCGGCAGGGAAGCCCGGGCGGTTGTACTCGATCCACAGGAACAGCGGCGTGCAGACCAGCCGGATCGCGCCGATCAGCAGCAGGAACGGGAAGCAAACTGCCAGCAGCACCTGCAGGACCCGCCCGGCCACCGGCTTCGCCTTCAGCGCCTCCTCGCGCTGGTTGGTCCGCTTGATGACTTCCGAGCGGGGCGGCCGGACCGACAGCGCGCTGGTGGGCGGGTTGGCGTCCGAGGCCGGGTGGGCGTCGCCCGGGCTGGCGTCGGCGCCCGGAGTGGCGACGGTGGTCCCGCTGGCGACGGTGGTCCCGCTGGCGTCTGGATCCTGGCTGGGGCGCGAATCCGCGTTGGCCTCCGGACCCCGGTTGGCGTCCGCGCCCGGGCTGGCGTCGGCGCCCGGGCTGCCCTTCGACCGGGTGATGATGACCGACGATGCTTTGGCGGCCTCTGGGCTCGGGGCCGGGGCCTTGTCGGCTGCGGACCCCTTTCCGTCCGCAGAGTTCCGGGCGTCCGAGTCACCAGCCGCCGAGTCAGCCACGGAGTCATCAGCCGCCGGTTCGTTCCCGGTCCCGGCTTCGTTGCCTGCCGAGGGGTTGGCGTCGGCTCCCGTGTTCTTCTCCGGAGCTGCGGCGTTCCGGCCAGCCGATCCCGCGTCTTTGCCTGCGGCTGCGGCGACGGCAGCGGCTCCGGCCACCCCTGTACCGGCGTTGGAGCCCTTCGCGGCCAGCCGCGCGGCGTCCTTCAACGATGCCCTTGCGGCCGGAGACGAGCCGGCCTGTGCTTCGGGCTTGGCAGAGTCCGCGGGGTCCGCGAGGAAGCGCGTCTTGTCGGCCCGGGTGGCACCGTTCGATCCGCCGAGCCCGCCCGCCTGCGCGGCTGGTTGAACGGCCCGCATCGTGCCGGTGTCTTCCAGCAGCCAGGCGGTATCCAAGGGTCGGGCCGGCGCCGCTGGTCCGGCGGACGTACCGCCCGGCCGCGTCGCTGTTGTTCCGGCCGGAGCATCATCTTCCGTGCCCGCTGCTGCCCCGGCAGAAAGGCCACTTGCCCCGGCAGCCGGCGAC
This sequence comes from Arthrobacter crystallopoietes BAB-32, assembly GCF_000328305.2. Taxonomy (GTDB): domain Bacteria; phylum Actinomycetota; class Actinomycetes; order Actinomycetales; family Micrococcaceae; genus Crystallibacter; species Crystallibacter crystallopoietes_A. Next base: position 7,999 of record NZ_ANPE02000130.1, read on the forward strand.
GCACCGCCGTCGTTGTTTCCGGCAGGCTCAGGCGAGGGAGCCTGGGCGCCCCAGCCGGGGACCGCGTCCGGACGGAAGCCACCGAAGGACCTGTCGCTCTTGGGGGCCTCCCCCAGGCCCGGCCGGTCCTGGCCCACCTGGCTGGCGGGAACCGGCGTGGCGGGAACGGACTCCGGACTGCCATCGGCAGGCGCCCCGGTGTTCCGCGCCGCTGCGCGCTCCGCTTCAGCCCTGTCGGCTTTCCTCTCCTCGGCTGCCACGTTGTCCTCTTTCCTCAAACGGCACGTCTCATCCGACAGTACCCGCGTCCGGCCCGCCTGCCGCGGATGCGCGCCGGGTCAGCTGGTGCGGGCGACTTCTCCGGCGTCGAACTGGCCCAGGTCGCCGCGTTCGCCGGCATCGTAGGCGCGCTTGCCCAGCACCAGCGTGTACACCCAATAGGCGGCGAGGACGAGGGCGCCGATGCCGATCCGGGCCCAGTGCGGCAGCGTGCTCGGCGTGACGAAGCCTTCGACCAGGCCGGAGATGAACAGCACGAGCACCAGGCCGAGCGCCACGGTGATCAGCGAGCGGCCCTCCCTGGCCAGCGACGCCGAGCGCTTCATCCGTCCCGGGGACACCCAGGCCCAGAAGATGCGCAGGCCCGCGGCGCCGGCAATGAAGATGGCAGTGATCTCCATCAGGCCGTGCGGCAGGATGTACAGGAAGAAGGTGTCGAGCTCGCCGTAGGCCGCCATCATGCCGCCGGACATGCCGACGCCTTGGGCGTTCATGTACAGGATGAACGGCACCCAGACCCCGGTTACGCCGAAGGCGACGCACTGGGCAGCGATCCACGCGTTGTTCGTCCAGACCATGCCGGCGAAGGACGCGTTGGGGTTCTCGGAGTAGTAGTTGACGAAGTCCTGCTCGACGTAGCGGCGCAGTTCCTCGTCCGAGCCCATCGCGCGGATCACTTCGGGGCTGCCGGCCACCCAGGCGCCGAAGAGCCAGGAAACCAGGATGAAGACGGCGCCGAGGATGACGGTCAGCCAGCGCAGCCGGTAGAACGCGGCCGGCAGCGCGAGCACGAAGAAGTTGGCGATGTCCTCGGTGAAGTTCGAGCGTGCGCCGGTGAAGCGCGTCCGGGCGCGGGACAGCCGGGTGGACAGCGCCGCCGAGAGCTGGCCTTCGGGCGCGGTGGAGCGGATCATCGACAGGTGCGTCGACGTGCGCTGGTAGAGGACCAGCAGCTCGTCCGCCTCGGCCCCGGTCAGCCGGCGCTTGGCGCTGAGCTCGTCCAGGCGCTTCCAGTCATGCTGGTGCACCGCTGTGAAGGCATCGATATCCACGATCCCAGCCTATCCGCCGCGGTGCCCCGCGCGGCCCCGGACGGCGCCGGACGAAGCCGCTGCGCCGCCGTCGTTAGCAGCACGGACCGCCGCTAGAGTAAACCTATGAGCAACATCGTCACGGGCGAGGCCGTGGTCCTGGAGCTGCGGCCGGCTTCCTTCGGCGTGCGGGCGCTGAGCTCGATGATCGATTGCGTCACCAACGTGCTGCTGCTGATCCTGGCCCTGGCATTCCTGGCCGAGACCCTGCAGCTGAGCTTCGACGCGGCCGCCGCCCAGGCCCTGAGCCTGACGCTGTTCGTGTTCTTCCTGGTGATCCTGCCCGTGGGCGTGGAGACGCTGACCCGGGGCAAGTCGCTGGGGCGGCTGATCATGGGGCTGCGGATCGTGCGCGACGACGGCGGGTCCATCCGTTTCCGGCATGCCCTGATCCGTGGCCTGGTGGGCGTGTTCGAGCTGTACCTGCTGCTCGGGTCCGTGGCGTTCATGGCGGCGCTGTTCAACGACCGGTCGAAGCGGCTGGGCGATCTGCTGGCCGGCACCTACAGCATGCGCGAGCGGGTCGGCGTGATCCACCAGCAGCTGCCGCACACCCCGCCGCAGCTGATGCCGTGGGTGAAGCTCGCGGACATGGGGCGGCTGCCGGAGTCGCTGGCGCGGCGGGTTTCGCAGTTCATTACGCAGGCGCCGAAGATGATCCCGGCCTCGCGTGAACGGCTGGCCGTGGATCTGGCCACCGAGACCTCGCAGTACGTCTCGCCGCCGCCGCCGGCCGGGACCGCGCCGGAGATGTTCCTCATCGCGGTGATGGCCGAGCGGCGTGAACGGGACTTCGTGCGGCTGAGCCGGCAGTATGAGCGGTCCCAGCAGCAGAGCGCGCGGCTGCACTCGCTGCCGTTCCAGGACTGATCGGGTCTGGCTTTCAGCCGGCTGCGGCGGTCAGTCTGCGCAGCTTCCCGAAGCTCTCCGTCCAGCCGTTGCGGTGCAGCTCAAGCCGTTCCTCCGTGGCGAAGCTGCCCTGCGTGAGGGACAAGTCCGTGGCGTCCCCGGCGTCGGCCAGCGTGAGCGTCACGAGTGTTTCCCGGTCATCCGGCGCCGGTTCCTCCCAAGCGAAGGTATAGACCAGCCGTGCCGGGCGCTCAATCTCCAAGAACCTGCCGCCCAGGTGGAACGGCTCGCCCTCCGGCGGCTGCATGGTGAAGCGGTAGGTGCCCCCGACCATGAGGTCCAGTTCGATTCCCGCGTCGTGAAACCGGTTGGCCCCCACCACTTCGCCAGCTCGTCCGGTTGGGTCAGCAGGCGGAATACCCGCTCTCGCG
>NZ_ANPE02000129.1 GCF_000328305.2 Arthrobacter crystallopoietes BAB-32
CTCCGGCGGGCGGGGCTGCGAGCGCGGGGAGGCTTGCCAGGAGTTCGGCGGCGACGGCCACGGCGATGGCGGCGGGGGCCTTGGCGGTGATGCCGGACAGGCCGATGGGGCAGCGGATGGTGTCGGCGTCGGTGTGCCCTTCGGCGAGCAGGCGCTTCCGGAAGCGCGCCCACTTGGCATTCGAGCCGATGAGGCCGACCTGCAGGTCGCCGCGGTGCAGGGCGGCGTCGCACAGCAGGAAGTCCTCGGCGTGGTCGTGGGTCATGATGTAGATGTGCGCGCCGGGCGGGAGGGTCCGCAGCACGGTCTCCGGGGCGGGGGCGTGATGTACGACGACGGTGGCAGGCCCTGCGGTCACGTCCGCCAACCGCAGCGGGTCCAGTTGGTCCGCCCGGCTGTCCACCAGGTGCAGGCGCAGGCGCAGCCGGGACAGGATCCGGGCGAGCTCGTAGCCGACATGGCCGACGCCGAAGATCGCGACGGCCGGGTCCACGTTCAGCGGCTCCAGCAGCACCTGCACCTCGCCGCCGCAGCACTGCCGGCCGTGCCGGTTCGCCACATGCTCGTTCAGCGCGAACGCCAGCGTTTCGGGGACGGTGGCTCCTTCGGCGATCATCGCGCGGGCCCGGTCGATCACTTCGGCCTCGAGGTTTCCGCCGCCGATGCTGTCCCAGGTGCTATCCGGCGCGACTACCATCTTTGCGCCGGCCTCCCGCGGGGCGTGGCCCCGGACGGCGATGACGGTCGCCAGCACCGCCGGGCGGCCATCGTCGCGCAGGCTCCGCACAGCGGCGAGCCAATCCATGGTCAGCGCCTCCTCGACCGGGCGGGCGCAGAACTGGATGGCTGGGCCGAGGGGACTTCACCGCGGGGCCGGCTGGCCGTGCCAGTCTCTGTGCCGACATCGCCGCTAACCCGCGGGCCGACGTCGCCGCTGTCCCGCAGGCCGGCTGAAACAGTTCTTTCGCCGGCGGCGCTGGAATCGGCCGCGGCCTCACGGGCGGCCTGGACCGCCCAGAATACGGCCTCCGGGGTGGCGGGGCTGGCCAGCTCAAGCGGCCGGTCGCCCGGTCCGAAAGCTGCGGCAGCCGCGCGCAGCGCCTCGCGGATGCTGAACGCGAGCATGAGCGGCGGCTCCCCCACCGCCTTCGAGCCGTAGACCACGCCGCTCTCGGTGGCCCGTTCATACAGGTGGACGTTGAGCTCCTCGGGCATCTCGGAGAAGCTGGGCAGCTTGTAGGTGCTGGCGGCCTGGGTCGCCAGCCGGCCCCGGTTGGGCCCGTCGGAGACGTCCCAGCGCAGTTCCTCAAGGGTGAGCCAGCCCGTCCCCTGAACGAAGCCACCCTCGATCTGCCCAAGGTCCACCAACGGCGACAGGCTGTCGCCGACGTCGTGCACTATATCCGTGCGCAGGAACCGATACGCGCCGGTGAAGCCGTCCACTTCGACCTCGGAAACCGCGGCCCCGTAGGAGTAGTACTTGAACGGCTCGCCCTGCATCCGCGAGGAGTCCCAGTGGATGCCGTCCGTGCGGTAGTAGCCGGCGGCGAACAGCGGGATGCGTTGGAAGTAGGCGTCGTTGGCCAGCTGGGCGAAGGAAATGTCCCGGTCGTGGAAGCCGACGCCGGTGACGCGCCCGTCGACGAAGCGCACGTCGTCCGGATGGATGTTGAACTTCCGGGCGGCGACCTCGGCGAGCCGGTCGCGGATCTGCTCGCAGGCGTTCTTCACAGCCCCGCCGTTGAGGTCCGAGCCCGAGCTCGCCGCCGTGGCGGAGGTGTTGGGCACCTTGTCGGTCCGGGTCGGCGCGAGCCGCACGAACGCCAGCGGGATCCCGAGCGCCGTCGCCGCCACCTGGCGCATCTTGGTGTGCAGGCCCTGGCCCATCTCGGTGCCGCCGTGGTTGATCAGCACCGAGCCGTCCTTGTACACATGCACCAGCGCGCCGGCCTGGTTGAAGGCGGTCAGGTTGAAGGAGATGCCGAACTTCACCGGCGTCATGGCCAGGCCGCGCTTGGTGTGCTCGTGCGTGGCGTTGAACTGCCCGACCTCCGCCCGGCGCCGTTCCAGGTCCGCACGCCCGGACAGCTGCGTCCAGATGTCCCGCAGCCGCTCGGCGTGCCGGACGGGCTGGCCATACGGCGTGCTCTGGCCGGGCAAGTACAGGTTGCGGCGGCGCAGCTCGGTCGGGTCGATGCCCAGCGCCGGCGCGCAGCGGCCCAGGATGTCCTCGATGACGAGCATGCCCTGCGGCCCGCCGAAACCGCGGAACGCCGTCTGCGAGGTCTTGTTCGTCTTCGCGATCCTGCCGTGGACCTCGACATCGGGAATGAAGTACGAGTTGTCGATGTGGCACAGGGCCCGCGCAAGGACCGGCTCGGACAGATCAAGGCACCATCCGCCGTCGGACGTGATGGTGGCACGCAGCGCCAGGAGGTGGCCGTCGTCGTCGAAACCCACCTCCCATGTGGCGTGGAACGGATGCCGCTTGCCGGTGATGGTCATGTCCTGCGTGCGGTTCAGCCGCAGCCGGACCGGCCGCCCGGTCAGCACGGTGCCCAGCGCCGCGATGGCAGCCAGGCCGTGCGGCTGCATCTCCTTGCCGCCGAACCCGCCGCCCATGCGCAGGCACTGCACGGTGACCTCGCTGCTGGTCAGGTCGAGCACGTGGGCGGCGATCTCCTGCGTCTCCGACGGGTGCTGCGTCGAGGAGTGGATGAAGACCTGGCCCGCCTCGTCCACGTACGCGAAGGACGCGTGGGTCTCCAGGTAGAAGTGCTCCTGGCCGCCGAGCTCGAACGTCCCGCTGAACCGGCGCGGCGCCCGCTCCAGCGCAGCGGCGGCGTCACCGCGGGAGAGCGTGGGCTGCCCGCCCTGGAAGCTGCCGGCGTCGATCGCCTCGGTCAGTGTCAGCAGCGAAGGCAGCACCTCGTACTCCACCTCCACAGCCTCGGCGCCCAGCCGGGCCGCTTCCGGGGTCTCGCCGAGCACCCAGCAGACGGCGTGGCCGTAGTACATCACCTCGCCGGGGAAGAGCGGTTCATCCTCCTTGGTGCCTGCGTCGTTGACGCCGGGAACGTCCGCGGCAGTGAGGACGCGTACGACGCCGGGAATCGCCATTGCGGGTTCGGCGCGGAGGGCGGTGACCCGGGCATGGGCATGCGGGGCCTGGACCGGCCAGGCGTGGAGGCAGCCGGACATGCGCGCGACCAGGTCGTCCGTGTACAGGGCGGCGCCGGTGACGTGCAGCGCGGCGCTTTCGTGGGACACGGTCAGGCCGACGACGGGATCGACGGGGCGGTCGGCGAGCGACTTCATCGGGCCACCTCCAGGTCCGGCAGGTTCTCGGCATGGAAGCGCAGCACGGCCTGCTCAAGCATGGCGGCGCGGTAGCGGGCGCTGGCCCGGTGGTCATCCAGCGGGGTGCCCTCCCCTGCCATGATGCGGCCGGCTTCCGCGGCGCTCTCCCGGGTCAGCTCCCTGCCGGTCAGGGCGTCCTCGGTGGCGCGCGCCCGGATCGGCGTCGCGGCGACGCCGCCCAGGCCGATGCGCACATTAGTGACAGTGGCGCCGTCGAACGTTGCCGCGAAGGCGACGGCCACCGAGGAAATGTCGTCGAAGCGCCGCTTGGCGATCTTGTGGAACGCCGTGCTGGGAGCCAACGGGAGCGGGATGCGGACCGCACGGATGATCTCGCCGGGCTCGCGGACGGTGCGGCGGTAGCCGGTGAAGTAGTCGGCGAGCGCGACCTCCCGCTCGCTCCGCTTGGACGCCAGCACCAGGACGGCGTCCAGCGCCAGCAGGACGGGGGCGGCGTCGCCGATCGGCGAGGCGGTGCCGAGATTGCCGCCGAGCGTGGCGCTGTTGCGGATCAGGCGCGAGGCGAACTGCGGGAAGAGCTGGCTGAGCAGCGGGACGCGGCCGTCCAGCCCGCGCTCGATCTCGCTCAGGGTGAGGGCCGCGCCGATTTCGATGTGTTCCTGTCCGAAGTGCAGCCCGCGGAGCTCCTCCAGCCGGTCGACGGCGAGGACGAGCGGCGGCCGGGCATGCCGGATATTGCGCTCGACGCCGACGTCGGTGGCGCCCGCCACGAGGACCGCGTCCGGTTGCTGCTCAAGTCGCTCAAGCAGCTCCTCCAGCGTGCCCGGGCGGACAAAGCCCGAGGCGTCCGGTGCGGAACGGCCGGGCCCGGAGCCGCCCGGCCCGGAACGTGTCAGCTTCACGACGGGTGGCGGGGCAGCCAGGCGAGCGGCGAGCGGATCGTCCCCGGCGGGCTGCCCAAGGGCGTAGGCGGCGTCGCGGATCGGCCGGTAGCCGGTGCAGCGGCACAGGTTGCCGCTCAGGGCGTGCAGGTCGAAGCCGTTGGGGCCGTGGTCGGCGGCGGGCCCTTCGCTGCCCGCCGGCTGCCGGTCCGGCCGGTAGTACTCGGCCGCCATCGCACAGACGAACCCGGGGGTGCAGTAGCCGCACTGTGAACCGCCGCGGTCCGCCATCTCGCGCTGGACCGGGTGCAGCTCCTGCGCCACCCCTGCACCGCCTGCGGTACCGAGCCCCTCGGACGTAACGATCTCCCCGCCGTCGAACGCCAGGGCCGGCGGCAGGCAGGAGTTGACCGCCGTCCACCGAGTGCGCTCCGGACCGTCCGACCGCGCGACTAGGACAGCGCACGCCCCGCACTCGCCCTCCGCGCAGCCTTCCTTGGCACCCGTCAGCCCCAGACCGCGCAGCCAGTCCAGCAGACTGTCATTCGGGCCGGCGGCGGATCCCCGCACCAGGCCGTTGACGTTAACTTCGATCGGCTCCATTGCCTCACGCTCCTCATCAAGAGGGAGTTGCCCCTACCGATCGAGCCTAGTTGCTGGCCAGCCGGACCTCCAGAGGGGTTCCATGCTGAAGGCGGCGCGGCCTGAGTCATCGATTGGCCACTACTGGCTGGATTGAAGCTGGATTGGGCCCGGAATCCAGCCGCTAAAGGCCAATCGATTTGCCGGGCTGCCTCTTCCCCGAACTGCCCGGGCGGCAGCTGCTGCAAGGCCGGCTGCTGACGCCAGCAAGGTGGCCGCAGACGCGAGGAATGAGTTGCCGGTCTGCGGTGTTGCCTAGAATGTTCTGCTGGAAGAGGCGCGGCAACAGCTGCCGGAGCGTCCACCATGACGGCGAGGAGCTGATTGACGATGGCCAAGAGCGGCCTGCTGGCGCTGATGCGCGAGGACCTGAAGGCCGCCCGGGCCCAGGACCCTGCGGCCAACTCGGATTTGGAGGTCGGCGCTGCCTACTCGGGCGTGCACGCCGTGTGGGCCCACCGGGTTGCGCACGCAATGTGGCAGCGTCCGGCCCTGCGGACGCCCGCGCGGCTGCTGTCCCAGTTCGCCAGGTTCCTGACCGGTATCGAAATCCATCCGGCGGCAACGCTCGGGCGGCGGGTCTTCATCGACCACGGCACCAAGATCGTCATCGGTGAGACCGCCGTCATCGGGGACGACGTGATGATGTACCAGGGCGTCACCCTCGGCGGCCGCGCCCTCGACAAGACCAAGCGGCACCCCACCATCGGCAACCGGGTGATGCTCGGCTCCGGATGCCGCATTCTTGGACCCGTGACCGTAGGTGACGATTCCGCAATTGGCGCGAACGCCGTCGTCGTTACCGATATCCCGGCCAATAGCGTGGCGATCGGCATTCCGGCACAGTTCCGGCCCAAGGACGGCAGCTACCCGTGGGACCCGCGGCTGGACCTGATCGACCCGGCGTTCCTGGTCTAGGTTGCCGCGCCGCCGGAATCCGGCAGCACGCTGACCCGGATCCGGCCGATCCGCAGCCGGTCCATCGAGAGCACAGTGAACAGCCGGCCAGCCTCCTCCACCCGGTCGCCGGCCTTCGGCATGCGCCCAAGCCGGTCGATCATGAAGCCGGCCACCGTCTCGTACTGCCCGTCCGGAAGCCGCACGCCGGACAGTGACGCGAACTCCTGGAGGATGAGGCCGCCGTCGATATCGATGGTGCCGCCGGACCGCCGCACCCGGTCCTCGGGCTCCGCGCCGGCGTCGTACTCGTCGTAGATCTCGCCGACCAGTTCCTCCACCAGGTCCTCCAGCGTCACGATCCCGTCCGTGCCACCGTACTCGTCGACGACCAGCGCGATGTGGTGGCCCTCCCGCCGCATCCGCGAGAGCGAAGGCAGCACCCGGTTGGTCCCCGGCAGCGGCAGCAGTTCGCGCACGATGTCCTGCACGACGGCCCCGCGGTCCCCCTCGGCGTGCGGGATCAGGTCGCGGATGTGGATGAAGCCCAGCACGTCGTCCGGTGTCCTGCCGATCACCGGGTAGCGGGAGAACGGCAGGTTCCGGGTGTAGGCGCGGGCCTCCTCGAGGGTCAAGTCGCCACGGATGAATTGGACTTCGGTGCGCGGCCGCATGACCTCCTGCAGCAGTCGGTCGCCGGCCCCGAACACGTCGGTCAGGATGCTGCGGCTGACCTCTTCAAGGGCCTCGTTCTGCGACACCATGTCCCACAATTCCTGCGTGGACACAGCCTCCTCGCGGGCGGTCGGATCGCGGCCGAGCAGCCGGAGGACCCCGTTGGTCGACGCGGACAGCAGCCAGATGACGGGACGCATGACCTGGGCGAAGACGTTCAGCGGCGGGGCCAGCAGGCGGGTGAAGCCGACGGCGGTCTGCATGGCCAGGCGCTTGGGCACCAGTTCGCCCAGCACCAGGGACAGGTAGGCGACCAGCAGCGTCATCCCGATCAGGGCGCCGGTTTCCGCCACCGCGCCCGGCAGGCCCCAGCCCTGGAGCACGGGGGCGATGTCCGGCGCGATCGTCGAGGCGCCGTACGCCGCGGAGAAGAAGCCGGACAGCGTCACGCCGATCTGCACCGCGGACAGGAAGCGGTTGGGATTGCGGGCCAAGCCGGCAATCCGCTCGCCCCGCGGCCCGGACTGCTCGATCCGGCGGATCTGGCTCTCCCGCAGGGACACGAGCGCCATTTCCGTGCCGGCGAAAATCCCGCCCAGCAGCACGAAGAACAAGACCAGCGCGAGGTTCAGCCACGTGTCGGCGTCCATAGACTGACCCTACCTAACTCCAAACACGGGGCCGATGCCCCTTGCGGGCCGGGGCGGGCAGGCCGAAACTGCTCCCATAGGCCTCGACCTGTAGGAGATGACCGCCATGAAGCCCGGTCACATCATCATGCTCGTGCTGGGCATCCTGCTCTCGCTCACCGGTTTCGCGCTGGCCGCCTCGTCGGCTTTCCTGGGCGTGGTCCAGTCCGCGCAGGACGAGGACGGCTACCTGGTGTCGGACCGTGTCCGCTTCACCGCACCCACGCACGCCCTGGTCAGCGAGCCTTTGGAGGTTGTGCTGGACGAGGCGCTGCCGCCGGGGATGCGGTCCGACAACTTCAGCGTCATGCTCCGCGCAGCAGCCGTGCCGCGGGACCAGGAGATCTTCATCGGCATCGCGCAGACCGCACAGGTGGACGCCTACCTGGCTGACGTGGCGCATTCGCAGCTTGACGACGTCGGCTTCGCCCCCTTCGAGCCCGACTATCGTGAGGTGCCGGGTACCGCAACACCCGCTCCTCCCGGCGACCAGGCCTTCTGGGCGGTCTCCGCCTCGGGCCCCGGCGAGCAACGGATCACATGGGACCTGCAGTCCGGCGACTGGACCGTTGTGGTCATGAATAACGACGGCGGCGCTCCGGTTTCCGCGGATCTCGCCGCGGGCCTCCGGCTGGGTTTCCTGGGCCCGCTGGCCATCGGGCTGCTCATCGCCGGCCTGGTCCTGCTGATCATCGGCCTGCCGCTGCTGCTCCTCGGCGCCGCCGGCCTCGGCCGCCACCTCCCGCCTGGCCCCGCCAACCGAGGGACCGACCGGCCCGCCTACCCGGACCACCCGCCGGCCTACCCGTATCGTGCACCGGCTAATTCCACCTCCGACGCCTACCCTGGCAATGCTCCCCCGGCAGGCGCTTCCCCTGCGAGCGCTCCTCCGCCTGGCAACCCCACGGACGGCAAGCCCTACCCGGCCCTGCTCTACGGCCAGCTGGACCCGGGGCTCTCCCGCTGGCTCTGGCTGGTCAAGTGGCTGCTGGCCATACCGCACTACATCCTGCTCTTTTTCCTCTGGTTCGCCTTCGGCATCGTCACCATCGCCGCCGGCTTCGCCATCCTCTTTACCGGCCGCTACCCGCATTCGCTGTTCAAGTTCAACGTCGGCGTCGTCCGCTGGAACTGGCGCGTCGCCTTCTACGCCTACGGCGCCCTGGGAACGGACCGCTACCCACCGTTCACCTTGGCGCCCGCCGCTTACCCGGCGGAGTTCGACGTCGCATATCCCCACCGCCTGTCCCGCGGCCTGGTGCTGGTCAAGTGGTGGCTGCTGGCCATCCCCCACTATCTGGTCGTCGCAATCCTGACCGGCTCTGCCTACACATGGTGGGCGATGGACGACGACTGGGACAGCTACACCCGCGTCAGCACGCCGTCGCTGCTCGGCCTGCTGGTCTTCATCGCCGCCGTCATCCTGCTCTTCACCGCCCGCTACCCGCGCGGACTGTTCAACCTGGTCCTCGGCATCAACCGCTGGGTCTACCGGGTCACCGCCTATGCAGCCCTGATGCGCGACGACTACCCGCCCTTCCGGCTCGACCAAGGGCCTGCTGAACCGCTTCCGATGTCCGGTCAGCCGACGCCCGACCAGGCACCCGGACCAGCCACCGGAGCCGGCCCCGCCACATCCCGATAGTCCGCGGCTAGGCCAGGTTGCCTTCGATTTCGTCGGCTGCCCGCTCAAGCACGGCGCCCATGGCCGGAAGTTGGCGCACCGCTGTGTTCCACAGGATCCTGTCCTGGACGGACTCATAGCCATGGGCGAGCAGGTTGCGCACCCCGGACAGCTCTCGCCAAGGGACTTCCGGGTACCGTTCCCGGATGTCGTGTGGAACTTTTTTCGCCGCCGAATCCAGATCAATGAACAGGGACTTCAGGGCGGCCCGGTTGATCCAGCCCGCCTCGCTGAAATGTCGAGCTTCGCCGAGAGCAACCAGCTCAGCGGCCCGATCGATGAAACCAGCCATGTTTCTGAGGGGCTTCGCGACCCGGGCTGGCGTTCCGGCCGCCAGGGAGGAAGTCGGAGCCGCCGGCGGCCTCGGTGTGAACAGTGGCCCGTCTTCAGCACCCTTCACAGGGGGACTGCCTCGTGCTCGATAGATTCCATGACCCTGCCGGTTCCGCCGGACTGGACAATGTCCACCCTGAAGCCGAGGGTTTCCTCGAGGTCCAGGGCCAGGCCCGCAAGGTCGAAGATCGAGGCATCCGGTCCGGCGTCCACAAGCAGGTCGATATCTGAGTCCGGAGTGTCTTCACCGCGCACCGCCGATCCGAAGACCCTCACGTTGTCCATCCCGCGTTGCCGCGCCAACTCGATGACCTCAGCGCGATGTGCAGCCAGGACCACAGACGGGCGCGGACGCAACGCTTTGAGGAGTCGCTCCAAGGTCTCGGGGCGAGGCTTGCGGCGGCCGGACTCGTAGGCGGAGATATTGGGCTGGCTGACGCCGGAGATGTCGGCAAGCTCGGTTTGGGTGAGCCCCAGAGCCTCGCGCAAATAGACCAAATCCACTTCCATTCCCCGATTATATCGAGCCGATATAGCACCGTCGCTAATCGATCTGTCGCGCAGCCGCTCCTTGCGCCGCGTCGTCCGCCCGCGCAGGACGGGCAGCCATACGCCAAAAAGATTGTCCCTCCTACAGGAATGTCTTAAGGTGGCGGCCATGACCACCGAAAACCCTGATCCCCACATGGGCGATGTGCCGGACAAACAGCTCCACCGCTGGAAGGGCGAGGGCGGAGCCCTGCCTCCGGAGCCCGAAGCCGAACAGAATCCTGAAGATTCGGAAGACCCCACGGCGAAGCCCGAGGAAGCCTGAGCACCGTCATCCACTCGGCCCGCCAGGTCGGGCCCGCCGAAATCAGCCCGGGTTCCTGGCTGCTGCTTCAAGACGGCCGGATCGCTGACGCCGGCACGGGCCCCTGGCCAGGAACCGCTTCCGCCGCTGCCGGCACCGGCCCGTGGCCCCGCACGTCTTCCGGCGCCGAGCCCGTCCGCGAGATCGACGCCGCTGGAGCCTACCTGGTGCCTGGCTTCGTCGATATCCATTGCCACGGGGGCGGCGGGGTCTCCTTCGAGGACGACGGCGATATCCGCCTTGCGCCGGAGACCCACCTCGCGCACGGCACCACCAGCCAGCTGGCGTCGCTGGTGGCCAATCCCCTGGAGACCATGGAAGCGACCCTGCGCCGCCTGGCCTCCTCGGCCGCCGGGTCCGCAACGGTCAAAGGCTTCCATCTCGAAGGGCCGTTCCTCGCGGCCAGCCGCTGCGGCGCCCACAATCCAGCCTTCCTGGTGCCGCCGACTGCAGCGGCAATCGACCGGCTGGTGGAAGCGGGCGGCGGCCTGGTCCGCCAGGTCACGCTGGCTCCCGAGCTGGACCACGGCTTCACCGCGATCAAGCGGCTCGTTGACTACGGAGTGACGGTAGCCATCGGGCACACGGACTGCGATTATGACACCGCCCGCGCCGCCTTCGACGCTGGAGCCAGCGTCCTCACCCACACCTTCAATGCGATGAGCGGCTTGCATCATCGATCACCCGGCCCGGTGGCGGCAGCCTTCGACTCCCCGCACGTCACCCTGGAACTGATCGCCGACGGTATCCATGTGCAGGATCCGCTGGTCCGTCTGGCCTTCCAGGCCACTCCAGGCCGGGTCGCCCTGATCACCGACGCGATGGCGGCTGCCGGCGCCGGCGACGGCCGCTACCGTCTCGGCTCCCTGCCGGTCAACGTCAGGGACGGCGTCGCCCGGGTAACGGAAAGCGGCGCCATCGCCGGCAGCACGCTCACCATGGACGCCGCAGTACGGCGGGCCGTTGCCGCCGGCATCAGCCTGCCCGACGCCATCTCGGCCGCCACCTCCGTTCCCGCCCAAGCCGTCGGCCTGCTCGACGAAACCCGGCCGGCCGGCAGCAACCCCGGCAGCCTCGCCGTCGGCTCCCCCGCCGACCTGGTACTGCTCGACGAGGACCTGCGCCCCCTGAGGATCTGGCTCGCCGGAGAGGAATACCCGCGGGCCGGACTCCCTAACTAGAGCAGAACGGTGGGATCGAAGCAGTCCCTCGTGCCGCCGTCGTACTGGAACGGCCGGTCATTCAGGACTGGCCGCTTCTTCCAGCGCCGCTTCCACCGCTGCACAGAAAGCATCGACATCTGCGGCCGTCGTATCGAAGGCGCACATCCATCGAACTTCTCCGCGGGCAGGGTCCCAATCGTAGAAGCGGTAGTTCTTGCGCAGCCGCCGTGTTGCTTCGGCGGGCAGAACGGCAAGGACCGCATTGGATTCCGTTGGCTGGGTGAACGCCACCATCGGATGCGGTTCGAGCGTCGCGCGGAGCCGGGCCGCCATGGCATTTGCCTGCGCCGCAGAGCGGAGCCAGAGATCCCCTTCGTACAATGCAATGAGCTGGGCGGATGCGAACCTCATTTTCGAGGCCAGCTGCATGTTCATTTTTCGCAGGTACTTGAGTCCGGATACGGCATCGGGGTTCAGCACCATGACGGCCTCCCCGAAGATCACTCCGTTCTTCGTTCCGCCCAGCGAAAGAACGTCGACGCCGGCGTCCGTGGTGAATTCCCGAAGGGGACGCTGAAGGTGGGCGGCGGCATTGGGCAACCGGGCACCGTCCATGTGCAGTTTCATCCCACGCGCATGGACGTAGTCGGCGATCGCTTTGATCTCGTCCACCTGGTAGGCGGTGCCCAGTTCGGTTGTCTGGGTGATGGATACCGCGAGCGGCTGGGCGCGGTGTTCGTCGCCCCAGCCCCAGGCTTCCCGGTCAATCAGTTCGGGGGTGAGCTTGCCGTCCGGCGTTGCCACGGGCAGGAGCTTCATTCTTCCGACCCGCTCGGGCGCACCGTTTTCATCCGTATGGATGTGGGCGGTGGCAGCACACACCACGGCGCCCCACGGCGGCAGCATGGCCTGCAGCGCGAGCACGTTGGCGCCCGTCCCGTTGAAGACCGGGAACGCTTGTGCCTGGGGGCCGAAGTGGGCCGCCATGACGTGCTGCAGATGTTCGGTGTAAACGTCGTCGCCATAGGCCGGCTGATGCCCCTCATTGGCGCGTTCCAATGCGGTGATGATTTCGGGGTGGACCCCCGCGTAGTTATCGGAGGCAAAGTTGCGCAGGCCTGCATCGTGAAGACGCTGTCCTGCTGCTGAGCAGGTGTCTGTAATTGTCATGTTGTCCGGCTTTCTCTACTGCTTCTGGTTGCCGCTGCCGAGATCAGGCGAGGTGCTGCCGCGTCCCGTTCAAGTCGGAAGCCGGGGCTGAAAAGAGCGCGGCTACCTGGCCCGCGAGGTCCTTCACGTCGGTATAGCCCGGGAAGGTCCGTTGGGGCGCTGACAACCGCATGCTTTCGTCGACCAATGCCTTCACGACGAAGACGGTGGCAGCCGAAGTCTGCTCCTTCGGTTCGGTCTTGTGGCCCGACTGCGCCCGCCGGAAACCGTCGGCCATGGCCAGCACCCACGCTTCGGAGGCTGCCTTGATGGCCGCATATCCGGCCCCGGACGCGGTCGGTCGGGCGGCCGCGACTGCGGACACGATGGCCATGCGGCCCGCTGGTGAAGCCTCCAGGTCCGGGTAGAAGGTCCGCGAGGTATTCCTCAGAGTGGTCAGCACACTGGTATGCAGAACATTCCAGTCCTCGTCCGTTTGCCCGGGGATGCCTTCTCCCCCGCGCCAACCGCCAACCAGATGAATCAGCCCATCCACAGCCCCGAGATCACCCCGAATGCGGTCCGCGAGGTCGTTGACCGCGGACAAGTCGGCCAAGTTGCAGACATAGGGCCGCACGCCCTCGTGGGCTTCGGCGAGCGATTCCACGCCAGCCCGGTCCAGATCGACCGCGGCCACGCGCGCGCGGATACCCACCAGCGCTTCGGTTACTGCCCGGCCTGCGGCGCTGGTTGAACCGGCGACGACGACATTCAGCGGGAGCGTTGCGGAACCCGCGTTCATGCGGCTGCCTCCGTTGCCTTCGAGCCAAGATCCGACTCTCCGGTAATGCCGCAGGTGGATTCAATGACGGGCCGGATCTTCTTTTCCAGCGCTTCATAGAACATCGAGTAGGGGAACTCGTCGTCCAGAACCAGGTCGGTCAGCGCCCGCGGCGGTCCGGCGAGCGGGAGGGCATCCGGCCCCTTGGCCCACGTCGACGCAGGGTGAGGCGTGACCGTTGCGGAAATCAGCTTGTAGGCCTCGAGCCAGTGGGCGATCTTGGGACGATCGATCGAGCGCCAGTACAACTCCTCGATTTCCTGGCCCAGCGCGATCACCACGTCAGCGACGTTGTCCCAGTCGATCGTGAGCTTTGTGTCAGTCCAGTGCAGCACCCGGTGCTGGTGCATCCAGGCAAACAGCAACTGGCCTCCGAGGCCGTCATAGTTGCGTACGCGGGGCCCGGTCATCGCGAAGCGGAAAATCCGGTCAAAGATGACGGCGTACTGGACGAGCTTGGCGTGCTTGCGAGCTTCCGCGGATGACTCCTTGTCCTTCTCGATCTTCACCGACTCGCGGAAGGCCGTCAGATCGCACCGCAGTTCTTCGAGCGTGTACAGGAAAAAGGGCATCCGCTGCTTGATCATGAAGGGATCAAACGGGAGGTCTCCGCGCATGTGCGTCCTGTCGTGGATCAGATCCCACATCACAAACGTCGACTGGGTCAGTTGCTGGTCGTCCAGGAGGCCCGCAGCATCTTCCGGCAGCTCCAGCCGCGTAGTTTCAGCCGCGGCCCGCAGGACGCGCCTGAACCGGGCGGCTTCCCGGTCCGCGAAAATCGCACCCCAAGTGAACTCCGGGGTCTCCCGCACAGCCACGGACTCGGGGAACAGCACTGCCGAATTGGTGTCGTAGCCCGGAGTGAAATCGATGAACCGGATGGGCAGGAACAGTGCGTTCGAGTATTCGCCGGCTTCGAGTTCGGCGATGAAGTCAGGCCAGATGACTTCGATCAGCACAGCCTCCACAAACCGGTTCGTGCTGCCGTTCTGGGTGTACATCGGAAAGACGACGAGGTGACGGAGCCCGTCTGTACGGTGGAGCTGCGGCTGGAAGGCCTGAAGAGCCTCCAGGAAGTCCGGGACTGCAAAGCCTGCTGCTTCCCACTTCGCGAAGGCTTCCTGGACTTCGCCGAGATACTCCGCATCGTGCGGGAAGAGGGGCGCGAGCTCGGCTACGGATTCGCGGATTACTGCCGCCAGTTTGGAGGCGGTGGGCCGGTCAGCCGGCTCCGGCACGGAGCCGTCCTGAGCCTGGATGAGTTGAAGTTCCGTGGCGGCGTTCTTTAGGGCCGTCCACGCCGGGTTGGACCGCAGCTGGTGGTCGGCGAGCGTTTCGGAAATGCGCTGGGTAGCCGTGGGCATTGGCAATCCTTTCGAGCGGAGGCAGGTGAAGTACAACGAGAGCCTAGGCCAGAGTCAGCATGTCTAATGTCAAAACGCACGGAGCATAAGCAAAACGATTGCTCGGTCCCATGTGCACGCCCGGTTGCATGCGAGTTTTGCGTTCTTGGCCACATTTTTTGAGTTCGGGTTGCAGAGAAGCGTCGTTCTGACTTGCGCGCCGGTCCCGCAACCGGGCTCGCCCCTAGGTGAGCCGCCAGGCATCCAACCTGATTTGACCAGCAGCAAAGCTTGGCACGTGCGGCCGATGCGCCGCCGGTTCCATAGCAGCCAAACAAGCGCTCTTGCCCTCATGACGGCTATGACTTAGTAAATCTAATCCTTCCCATCTGGAATCATGGAGGACTGGTAAGACTTTCCGTACCTCCGCGGCAATATTTGCTTCACTTCGAGCCCCTTTTTCTTCGCGTGTTAGCTTGATCACCGTCCTTCCCGGCCGGGCCCGCCGGAAAGCTCACCCCCGCTACTACCTTCGGAGGAACAATGGGACTCAGCTCCCCCGTGCATACAGACGATCGGGCTACGGCACCCGGCACTCATGAATCTTCCCCAGCGACTGGGGCCGGCGGCGCCTCCAACGAACTCAAACGCGGGCTCAGCAGCCGCCACCTGCAAATGATTGCCATAGGCGGCGCCATCGGCACCGGACTCTTCGTGGCGTCAGGCGGCTCGATTGCCCAGGCGGGTCCCGGCGGCGCGCTCGTCGCCTACGTGCTGGTAGGGCTGATGGTGTTCCTGCTGATGCAGTCACTGGGCGAGATGTCCGCCACAATTCCGGTCGCCGGCTCCTTCCAGACCTTTGCCACCCGTTTCGTCTCCCCGTCCTTCGGCTTCGCGATCGGCTGGAACTACTGGTTCAACTGGGCGATCACGGTGGCCGCTGAACTGGTCGCGGCGGGAATCATCATGGATTTCTGGTTTCCGGGAGTTCCCGGGTGGATCTGGGCCGGAGTGTTTTTGCTGGTGCTGACCGGGCTCAACGCACTCTCGGCCAAGTCCTTCGGTGAGTCGGAATTCTGGCTCTCCCTGATCAAGGTCGCCGCAGTGGTTCTCTTCCTGACCGCGGGTGTGCTGATGATCTTCGGCATCCTCGGGGGCAACAGCCCGGGCCTGAGCAACTGGGAGAACCGCGATGAAGTGTTCCACGGAGGCTGGGTCTCGATCATCTCGGTCTTCATGATTGCCGGGTTCTCTTTCCAGGGCACCGAACTGGTCGGCGTAGCCGCAGGCGAAGCCAAGAACCCGCGGCGCGAAGTGCCGAAGGCGATCCGCACGGTCTTCTGGCGCATCATGCTCTTCTACGTTGGCGCCATCTTCATTATTGGCTGCCTGGTCCCGTTCAATGACCCGAGCCTGCTGGCCTCCGGCGAGGCCGATATCGCAGTATCCCCGTTCACCCTGGTCTTCTCGCGCGCGGGGATCGCCTTCGCAGCGGCCTTGATGAACGCGGTAATCCTGACCGCCATCCTTTCGGCCGGCAACTCCGGACTATATGCCTCCACCCGCATGCTCTATGCCATGGCCCACGACGGAAAGGCCCCGAAGATTTTCGGCCGCACCAACGCCCGCGGAGTGCCGATCCCGGCGCTGCTGGCGACGGCTGCCGTGGGGCTCTTCGGCTTCCTCTCGGCCATCGTCGGCCAGGGCGCGGCCTACTCCTGGCTGCTGAACCTGTCGGGGCTGTGCGGCTTCATCGTCTGGGCGGGGATCGCGATCTCCCACTACCGATTCAGGCGCGGCTTCCTGGCCCA
Source organism: Arthrobacter crystallopoietes BAB-32 (assembly GCF_000328305.2). Taxonomy (GTDB): domain Bacteria; phylum Actinomycetota; class Actinomycetes; order Actinomycetales; family Micrococcaceae; genus Crystallibacter; species Crystallibacter crystallopoietes_A. Next base: position 16,283 of record NZ_ANPE02000129.1, read on the forward strand.
AGGCAACAAGGTCAGCGACCTGCCATACAAAGCATCCTGGTTCCCCATCGGCCCGCTGCTGGCCTTCGCCCTGCTGCTCCTCGTGATAGCTGGGCAGAACTACGAGGCCGTGCTTGCCGGAAGAGGCATGGAAGTGCTGTCCTCCTACATCGGGTTACCGGTGTTCATCGCCCTGTGGCTGGTCCACCGCTACGTCACCAAGTCCAAGATGGTGCCGCTGCTCGAGATGGATCTCGCGGCGCCGGAGGACCTCAAAGAGGAACCTGCCAGCGGCTCCCGGTGACCCTGCGGCTGCCGCCGGGCTCCCCCAGGTCTTGCGGGGTCCCCGGCGGCAGTTGCCCGCTAATGACGTCGAGCAAGTACCGCCCTCGGTTCCTGCCTACAGTAGAGAGGTGGTTCCGAAGCAGTGTCCCGTCCCGCCGTCGTACATAAAGCGAATATTTTCCAGACCCTCGTTGCGGCCGCCAGCATTCCGATGGCTACGCTGGTGGCGCTTTGGGTGGTGGCCGGCCGGCTGCTGTTCGGGATCTCCGGGCCGATGACGGCCATCCTGGGCTACAGCCTCGGCCCGGTGCTGTTCATCCTGCTGCTCCTCGCCGGCGTCAAGACCACCGCCAATGCGCTGAAGGTCCGCCCGTTCGGCGCGCCGGTGAAGACCTCCGTCCTGCTGGTGGTGACCTGGCTGGTCGCGATCGGCTTCGGCTTCACCGTGCCGGACTTCGGCGAGAACGGCGGCTCCATCATGTCCGCGCTGGCCGGCGAGTCCGCACTGGGCATGTCGATCGCGCTCTGCAACCCGCTGGGCATTATCTCCGTCGGACTCTCCATCACCATCGCCGTTGTGTCCTGGCGCGACGCCAAGTACGGCCGGCACTGAGTCCACGCTGCGAAGTGGCCCGGGCCAAACTCCCGATGTGTTGAACTAGAGTTATCCACATCACAATGACGGACTCTTGGGGAGGCACGCATGGCAGATCCGGCCAATAAGCGTCCGCCCACGGCCCAGGCCTTCGCGCTGGCGGAACTGCGGCGCATGATCATCGCCGGGGAGCTTGAGCCGGGCCAGCCGCTCCGCCAGGACGCCCTCGCGGACCGCCTCGGGGTGAGCCGGGTTCCGCTGCGCGAAGCGTTCAAGATCCTGGAGGGCGAAGGGCAGATCGTCTACGAGCCGCACCGCGGCTTCAAGGTCGCCCGGCTGTCCCTCGAAGACCTTCTCGAGGTGTACCGCATCCGCCAGCTGCTGGAAACCGAGGCCGCGCACGCTGCCGCTGAGCGGGCGGACGAATCCGTCCTGCCGGCGATGAAGGACGCGGCCCGGGAAGTGGAACGCGCGGCGGACGCGGCCGATATCCTGGCGATGACCGAGGCGAACCGCCGCTTCCATTTCGTGCTGCTCTCTGGGGCCGGCATGCCCCGGCTCGAACGGCTGATCCAGGTCCTCTGGGATGCCACGGACACCTACCGGTTCATCTACTACGGCGTGCCGGCCAACCGGCAGCGCGTCGAAGAAGAGCACAACCTCATCATCGACGCCTTCGCCGACCGGGACGCCGAGCGCCTGGTCAAGTACCTCAATGAACACCGCGACCATGCCGTCGACGCGCTCCGCACCTTCCTCAACCGGCCGTAGCCCCTTGTGTCAGAAGCTGCCGCCTCGGTAACAGTTGTGTGACGGGGGTTACACCTTCCCTCAATTTTGTATACAGTCTCCAAAGTGAGTGAGTAACGAGACGGACGCGGCTGCAGGCCTTTCGATGCAGCCCGACTGCCTGAAGGGACTTTCGTGGAGAACTGGCTCGGCCTGGCCGAACGGCGCGTACTGGTTGCCGGCAGCGGCGGCATCGGCGCAGCGTGCGCGGCAGCCTTCACCGCGGCGGGCGCCAAGGTTGCCGTCGCCGATCTGGATGCGGCCAGGCTCGCCGGGCACGAGCTCCCGCTGCTCGCCGACTTCTCCACCACCGCGGGCTGCGAGGACGCGATTGCCCGGACTATCGACGCGCTCGGAGGACTGGACGTCCTGGTCCATGCCGTCGGCGTCAACCGCCGCGTGCCGGTGCTGGACACTACCGACGACGATTGGGACCGTATCCTCGACGTCAACCTTTCCAGCGCCTTCCGCCTCGGCCGGGCCGCCGGCCGGCACATGGTCGGCGCCGGTTGGGGCCGCCAGGTCTACTGTTCGTCCGTCTCCGGCCTGCTCGCCCATCCGGACCACGGGCCGTACGCCGCAAGCAAGGGCGGCATCAACCAGCTGCTGCGCGTGATGGCCCGCGAGTGGGCGCCGCACGGAGTCACGGTCAACGCAATCGCGCCCGGGTACACCGAAACGGACCTCACGCGCACCCACCTGGACAAGCCCGGAATCCGTGAGCACTACACCTCGCTGGTCCCGGCCGGCCGGCTCGGTTCGGTAGCGGATCTCACCGGCCCGGTCCTCTTCCTGGCCTCCGACCAGGCCGCCTTCGTCACCGGACACGTCATGTATGTGGATGGAGGCCGGACCCTTGTCTGACCGCTTCCCCCTCCTGCGACCGGACAGCTTGGACCCGGAGCAGCGCTCCCTCTACAAGGACATCACTGCGCCGCCGCGCGCCAACGGCCCCTTCCGGATCCTGCACGACGACGGCACCCTGGCCGGGCCGTTCAACGCGCTCCTGCATGCTCCCGCCATCGGCAACGCCGTCCAGCAGCTGGGGGCGGCGCTTCGCTTCCGCGGAACCCTCCAGGACCGCACCCGCGAGCTGGCGATCTGTGCTGTTGCTGCCGCGCTCGACGCCGAGTACGAGTGGTACGCGCACAGCCGGGTCGCCCGCAACGTGGGCGTGACGGACGCCGAACTCGACCAGGTCCGCAGCGGCGCTGTCCCGCCGAGCGCCACGGAGTGCGAGTCTGCAGCGCTGCTGCTCACGCGTGAGCTGATCGCCGAAGCCGGTGTTTCCGGCCGGATTTATGCCCAGGCCTTGGAACAGCTGGGGCACCAGGGCATCACCGAACTGACAGTACTGGTCGGCTACTACCGCACCCTTGCCGGGCTGCTGGCCGTGGCCGACGTCGCCGTCCCGGCCGAACCATCCGCCCTAAGCAGCGGGACCACGGAGAGATGAGCTTTACCCGCCCCAACGAACCCCATCACCAGCACGAGCACCAGAAAAGGGAGAAAACCATGCCCAGCACCTCGCCCAAGGCCCGCGGCGCGCGCCTCCTCGCCGCCGCAGCCGTTGTACCGGCGCTGTTCCTCAGCGCCTGCGGAAGCCCCGTTACCGAAGGCGGCGGCGGAGGCGGCGCCGTCGAGGGCGGCGGCGGCACCCTGTCCATCGCGACGGGCGGCACCGGCGGCGTCTACTACCCGCTCGGCGGCGGGTTTGCCACCGTCATCCGCGAGAACGTCGAGGGCTACGACGCCACCGTCCAGGAGACCAACGCCTCCGTCGACAACATGCTGCTGATCAAGAGCGGCGCAGCGCAGCTCGCGTTCTCCGTGGGCGACGTCGTGGCCGACGCCGTCGAAGGAGTCGGCGACTTCGAAGGCGATCCCCTCGACGTCTGCTCGCTGGGCAACGTCTACCACAACTTCCTGCAGCCGGTCACGGTCGAGGGCACCGGGATCCAGAGCGTCGAGGACATGAAGGGCAAGGTCGTCTCCGTCGGCGCACCGGGCTCGGCCACGGAGGTCGCCGCGGTCCGCACCATCGAAGCCGCCGGCCTCGACCCGGAGAAGGACATCGACCGGCGCCAGCTGGGCGTCGCCGAAACCGTGGCAGCCCTGCGGGACGGCACGATCGACGCCGGCTTCTGGTCCGGCGGTCTGCCCACCGGTGCGCTGATCGACCTTGCCGCGGACGGCGACATGGTGCTCATCCCGATCGGCGAGTATGCCGCACCGCTGGCCGAGAAGTACGGCAAGTACTACGTCCAGGACGACATCCCCGCCGGCACCTATGAGGGCCAGGACGAGGCCATCCCGGTCGTCGCGTCGCCGAACGTCCTCGTGGCCTCGAAGCAGATGGACGAGCAGCTGCAGCACGACATCACCGCCGCGATCTACGGCAACAAGGAACAGCTCGTCCAGGTCCACCCCGCCGCGGCCGAGCTCGATCCGGCCACCGCCGGCCAGCTGGAGTTCGTCGAAACCTGCCCCGGCGCGCAGAAGTACTTCGACGAGGCCGGAAGCTAACAGCCCATGCGCCCGCTCGCCGTCGTCGTCGCCGTCCTGGTGGGGCTGGGGGCCCTGACCGCGGTGTCGGCTGCCGGTTTCGCCTTTGCCTTCGGGCAAGGCGGAACCGGCGGCCGCACCTTGGTGGTCGGGAACGACGACGGCGAGCTTGCCCGGGTGCCCCTTGACGCCGGTTCGTTTGCGGTGAGCTACCGCAACTCGATCTACCAGAGCGTTGCGGAGGAACGCTACGAGGTCCTACCGGACGGCACCTACCGCCTGGTGGAAATCGCGGCGGACCAGCTGGCTGTCCTCGAGGAGTACTACGGCGTCCCCGGAGCACCGGTTTCCGCCGGCCCGGACGACCGCCGCAACTATGTAGTGCCGCCGGACCCGTCGCGTCCGGCGGTCTTCGACACACTCTCCATCGCTGCCACCGACCTGGGGCAGCGCACCCTCCATGTCCCCGGAGAACCGCCGCTCGCACTGTGGCAGCTGGTCGGGCACGACAACCCGTACGTTGAGCTAGAAATCAAGGAGATCCCATGACCGAGCGACTGGACGGCAATGGCGCCGTAACCGCCCGTGCATTGCCGCCGGAGGGCCGGAAGCGTGGCCACCGCCATGCGGACGCGCCCGCCTCGAAGGAGGATTTCGGCGTCCTCCACGGCCCAAAGGGAACCTTCGATCCGGATAAGGACACGATCGACGAAGAGGCCCTCATCGCCGAGTTCGAGGCGGAAAAGCCGGCGAGGCACCTGAGCGGCAAGCCCAAGCTGATCGTCCAGGTCATGGGGGTGGCGTTGTCGCTGTTCGCCCTCTACTGGGTGTTCAACCCCATGGCGACGCAGTTCTACCTGCCGGCCTTCCTGATGCTCGGCCTGTCGCTGACCTTCCTGGTCTACCGCGGCTGGGGCCGGACCGCACGGGCCAAGGAAACCGGCCGGGCGGACAATCCGCACATCGTGGACTGGGTGCTCGCCGTCGTCGCGATCGTCCCGTTTATGTACATCATCTCCGACTGGGACGGCTTCTTCCGGCGGGCCATTATCCCCACGTACCTCGACCTGATCATGGGCACCATCGCCATCGTGCTGGTGCTCGAGGCATGCCGCCGCACCGTCGGCATCCTCGTCCCGGCCGTGGTGATGTTCTTCTTCGCCTACGCCTACTTCGGCCCCTACTTCCCGGACCCGTTCCAGACCTCCGCGTTCGGCTGGATCCGGCTCGTGGGCCATAACGTCATGGGCACCCAAGGCATCTTCGGGGTTCCGACCGACGTGGCGGCGACGTACATCATCCTGTTCACGATCTACGGCGCCGTGCTCAGTGCCTCCGGAGCCACCAAATTCTTCATCGACCTCTCCTTCTCGGCCTTCGGCCAGTCCCGCTCCGGCCCCGGCCGCACCGTGACCCTGGCCGGCTTCCTGCTCGGCACCGTCTCCGGCTCCGGCGTCGCCACCACCGTCACCCTTGGCGGCATCTCGTGGCCGCTGCTGCGCAAGGCGGGCTACCCGAAGGAGCACGGCGGCGCCGTGCTGGCGGCCGCCGGCATCGGTGCGATCATGTCCCCTCCCACCTTGGGCGCCGCGGCCTTCATCATTGCCGCCCTGCTGAACGTGTCCTACCTGGAAGTGCTGATCTGGGCCACCATTCCCACCCTGCTGTACTACCTGGGCATCATCCTGGCCATTGAGATGGACGCCCGGCGGTTCAAGACGAAGGCCGTCGATTTCGAGGCCAAGCCCGTCGGCAAGCTGCTGCTGCGCTTCGGCTACCACTTCAGCTCCCTCGTGGCGATTGTCGTCTTCATGGCCCTGGGCATGACCCCGTTCCGCGCCGTCGTGTACGCGACCGCCCTCGCCTTCGTGCTCAGCTTCTTCGACCGCGAGTCGTGGATGACGCCGAAGCGGATCTGGGACGCCCTGGCAACGGGCGCCACCGGCGCCCTGTCCGTCATCCCCGTGATGGCGGCGGCGGGCCTGATCGTCGGGGTCATGACGCTGACCGGCCTGGGACTGAAACTTGCCAACATCATCGTGGACTTCGCCGGCGGCAGCCTCTTCCTGACGGCGCTGTTCTCCGCGATCTCCGTGATCCTGCTCGGCCTGGCCGTTCCCGTCACCGCGAGCTTCATCATCTCCTGGGTGATCATCGGGCCCGCCCTCCAGGACGTCGGCGTTCCCGCCTTCGCCGCGGCCATGTTCATCTTCTACTACTCGGTGCTGAGCGAGGTGTCGCCGCCGACCGCGCTGTCGCCGTTCGCCGCGTCGGCCATCACCGGCGGCAAGCCCATCCCCACGATGTGGCTGACCTGGCGCTACACCCTCTCCGCCTTCCTTGTCCCGTTCATCTTCGTGCTATCGGGACCGGGCATCGGGCTGCTGATGCAGGGCGGCATCCTGACGGTGCTGCTGGCACTGGCCGTCTCGGCGGTCGCGGTCTCGGCGCTGGCGGTGACCACCGGCGGCTGGATCCTGGGGCCGGCAAACTGGCTGGAACGCGGCCTGATCGGCCTTGGCTCGCTGCCGCTGCTGGTCATGGAGCCGATGTACCTGGGCATTGGTGCCGCCGTGATCGCCATCGGCCTCCCGCTCCACGTCATCCGCATCAAGCGGCACTCGCACACTGCTGCATCGGCGGAGGCTGCCGGATGACGGCCCGGCGCTACGCAGTCATCGGCGGCGGCATCCTCGGGACGGCGGTCGCTCGCCGGCTGCTGGCCCTGCAGCCGAACGCCCACGTCACGGTGCTCGAGAAGGAACCGGAGCTGGCATCGCACCAGACCGGGCGGAACAGCGGCGTGGTCCACGCCGGGCTCTACTACACGCCCGGCTCGCTCAAGGCGCGGCTATGCCGTCGGGGCGTCGAGCTGCTGCAGGAGTACTGCGGCGAGCGCGGCCTGGCCTATGACGAATGCGGCAAGGTGCTCGTGGCGCGGAATCCGATCGAGGAAGCCCGGCTCGGCGACATCCTCGCCCGCGCTCAGGCCAACGGCGTACCGGATGTCCGGATCATCGGCCGCGACGAACTCCGCGCCATCGAACCCCATGTGGAGGGCATCTCCGGACTGCATTCGCCGCATACCGCGATTGTCGACTACGCTGCCGTCACCCGGGCACTGGCCGAGGACGTGGTCGCCGGCGGCGGCACCGTGACGACGTCGTTCGAGGTGACGGCGCTGGCCCGCCGCGGCAGCGGCACAGCCGTGACCGGCCGCCGCCTGGGAGCGGAGACCACCGAGGTGTTCGACGCCGTCATCATCTGCGCCGGCCTGCACGCCGACCGCGTGGCCAAGCTCGCCGGGGACGACGACGATCCCAAGATCGTGCCCTTCCGCGGCGAGTACTACCTCCTGCGCCCGGAAAAGCGGGACCTGGTGAAGGGCTTGGTCTATCCCGTTCCGGATCCCCGCTACCCCTTCCTCGGCGTCCACCTGACCCCGCGCGTGGACGGCGAGGTGATGGTCGGTCCCAACGCGGTCCTGGCGCTCGCCCGCGAAGGCTACGGGTGGACCACCATCTCGCCGCGCGACCTGGCCGATGCCCTCGCCTGGCCCGGCTTCCGCGCCTTCGCGAAGAAGCACTGGCGCACCGGCGCCACCGAGATGGTCGGCTCGCTGAGCAAGCGGCGGTTCGTCGCCGAAGCCCGCAAGTACGTGCCCGAATTGACCATCGACGACGTCGTTCCCGGCCCTTCCGGCATCCGCGCCCAGGCGCTGGGCCGCGACGGCTCGCTCGTGGACGACTTCCGCATCACCCGGCGCGGATCGGTACTGAATGTCCGGAACGCACCGTCCCCCGCAGCCACCTCCTCCCTGGCCATCGCCGAGCACATCGTCGCCATGGCCCTCGACCGAAAGGACACCCCCGCCCCATGAGTACCCCTCCCCTCGCCCGCGGCCTGTGGGGCGTGCTCGCGACCCCGTTCACCGGGTCTGGCTACGCCGTCGACACCGAGTCGCTGCGCCGCGAAGTCCGGCTCTACACGAACATCCCGGCCAGCGGGCTGGTGGTGCTCGGAGTGTTCGGCGAAGGCGCCGCCCTGGACACCGGCGAACAGGCCCTCACCGTGCGCACCGTGAGGGAGGAAGCCGGGGCCACGCCGATCGTCGTCGGCCTTTCCGCCCGCAGCACCAACGTGGCGATCGAGCAGGCGCGCACCGCCGTCGACGCCGCCGGCGGAAACCTCGCCGCCCTCATGGTGCAGGCCAACACTCCGGACCCCGAGGCTCTCAGCGCGCACCTGCACGCCATCCACCAGGCCACCGGCGCCGGCATAGTCCTGCAGGACTACCCGGTGGCCTCCGGCGTGAAGGTCAGCACCCCGCAGCTTCTGGCCGCGATCGGGAAGTGCCCGTTCATCGCCGCGGTGAAGTCGGAGGCCCCGCCCACCGCCGCGGCCATCGCCCAGCTCACCGCCAAAATCGACATTCCGGTGTTCGGCGGACTCGGCGGCGTCGGGCTGATTGACGAGCTTGCCGCCGGAGCGGCCGGCGCCATGACCGGCTTCTCCCACCCCGAGGCGCTGCAGCTGGCCATCACCGCTTACCAGGACGGCGGCTTCCGCGCCGCCCGTGACGTGTTCGCGCCGTGGCTGCCGCTGGCCAACTTCGAGGGCCAGCCGGGCATCGGCCTGGCGCTGCGCAAGGAGATCCTCAAGCGCCGCGGCATCATCGCCGAAGCGCTCGTCCGCCCGCCGGCCCCCACCCTGCCGGCCGAGCTGTCCGCCATGATCGACGCCCACCTCGACGCCGTGAAGGAGCTTGCCTGATGGATACCGGACTCAAGGGAAAGAATGTGCTGGTGCCGGGCTCGAGCTCAGGCATCGGCCTGGCCATCGCGCAGGCGCTGGCCGAGGAAGGCGCGAACGTGGTGCTCGCGGCCCGCCGGGAGGACGTGGTGCAGGCCGAGGCCGCGAAACTGCCCTCCGCCATCGGCGTCGGACTCGACCTCACCGACGACCAGGCGCCGGCCGCCCTGGTCGAGGCGGCGGAGAAGGCCTTCGGCCCCATCGACGTCCTGGTCCTCAACGGCGGCGGCCCGCCCCCGGGCGGCGCGGCGGAGGTCACGGACGAGCAGGTCCTGGCCGCAACCCACCAGCTGCTGCTCCAGCACATCCGGCTCACCAATCTGGTGCTCCCCGGCATGCGCGAGCGCGGCTGGGGCCGGATTGTCGCCGTCGGTTCCAGCGGCGTGCAGCAGCCGCTGGCCAACCTGGCGCTGTCCAACATCGGCCGCGCCGGCCTGGCCGGCTACCTCAAGACCCTCGCCGCTGAGGTCGCCGCGGACGGAGTGACCGTCAACATGGTGCTGCCCGGCCGGATCGACACGGACCGGGTGGCCTCCCTCGACGCAGCTGCCGCCAAGCGCACCGGCCGCACCCCGGAGGAAGCCCGCCGGTCCTCCGAGGCGGGCATTCCCGCCGGCCGCTACGGCAAGCCCGAGGAATTCGCCGCCGTCGTCGCGTTCCTGGCCGGCGTGCCTGCCGCCTACGTCACCGGGGAGCAGATCCGGGTCGACGGCGGCATGGTCCGCTCCTACTGACTCCTCCCCCTGTCACGAAAGGGAACCATGAACCACACCCTGCACCTGTGCTCGGTCCGTGATGGCGCGGACGAACTCGCCGCCGTCGTCCATCCCCGCCGCGGGCTGGCCCTGGTCCGCGACCTGCTGCCGGACTTCACGGGCGACATCCGGCAGGTCCTCGCCGAGGACCTGCTGGAGCGGCTGGAAAAGCTTGCGGAAACGGCCGACGGCGGGGTGTTCCGGGATCCGGAGAAGGTCACCTACGGCGCGCCCTACCGGCACCCGCGGATGCTGTGGGGCATCGGGCTGAACTATGTGGAGCACGCGTCGGACCTGTCCGAGGGCGTGCCGGAAGAGCCCGCCTCGTTCATCAAGGGCGACCACACGGTGATCGGCCCCGGCGAGGACATCCCCATCCCGGTGCAGAGCGAGCGCACCACGACCGAGGCGGAGGTCGCCGTCGTTATTGGACGCTACTGCCGCAACGTAGAGGTGGACGACGCGCTCGACTATGTGGCCGGCGTCGTACCCGTGCTGGACCAGACGGCGGAGGACATCCTGCAGCTCAACCCGCGGTTCCTCACCCGCTCCAAGAACTTCCCCGGGTTCTTCTCCTTCGGCCCGCGGATCGTGCCGCTGGCCGAGGCGGTCGGGACCGGGACGCTGGCCGACATGCAGGTGTCCACGGTGGTCAACGGCGAGGTGCGGCGGACCAACACGGTCTCCCACATGCGGTACAGCCCCGAGTACCTCGTCAGTTTCCACAGCAAGGTGATGCCGCTCTACCCGGGGGACATCATTTCCACCGGCACGCCCGGCGCCATCCACATCCGGCCCGGCGACACCGCCGAATGCCGCGTCTCCGGTGTAGGGACGCTCCGCAATCCGGTCACCTCGGGCAGCTGATGCCCGCGCTCAGCAAGGAGGATGGCAGCGATGGGCAGCGTTGACAGCATGCCGGAGGGCGGCTCGGCCGCACCGGACGGACCGCTGGCCGGGATCCGCGTGGCGGACTTTTCCCGGGTCCTGGCCGGGCCGTACGCCTCGATGATGCTCGCCGATTTCGGCGCGGATGTGATCAAGGTCGAGAGCCCGGCCGGGGACGACACCCGCTCCTGGGTTCCGCCGGTCGACGAACACGGGGTGGGCACCTACTTCTCCAGCGTGAACCGGAACAAGCGGTCGGTGGTGTGCGACCTGCGCAGCGACGAGGGCCTGGCCCGGGCACGCGGCCTGGCGCTGGAGGCGGACCTGGTGATCGAGAACTTCCGGCCGGGCGTCATGCAGCGGTTCGGGCTCGACTACGAGACGCTGCACGCCGAGCGGCCCGGGCTGGTCTACTGCTCCATCACCGGGTTCGGCAGCACCGCCGGAGCGCACCTGCCCGGCTACGACCTGCTGGTGCAGGCGGTGGGCGGGCTGATGAGCATCACCGGGTCGCTGGACTCCGAGCCGACCAAGGTGGGCGTGGCGCTGGTGGATGTGCTGACCGGGCAGAATGCCGTGGTCGGGATCCTCGCCGCGCTGGGGCACCGGGATGCCACCGGCCGCGGTCAGCGGATCGAGGTGAACCTGCTGTCCTCCCTCTTGGCCGGGCTGGTGAACCAGGCGTCCAGCACGCTGGCCACCGGCGAGGCGCCGCAGCGGATGGGCAACGCGCATCCGAGCATCGCGCCGTACGAGACGCTCGCCACCATGGATGCGCCCCTCGCCCTGGCCGTCGGCACTGACCGGCAGTTCGCCTCGCTGGTGGAGGTGCTCGGCGTGCCCGCGCTCTCCGCCGATCCGCGCTTCAGGACCAACGCACAGCGCGTCGCGCACCGCCGCGAACTCAAGGCGCTCCTTGAGGGACAGCTCCGGCACAAGCCCGCGGCGGAGTGGTCAGCCCTGCTCAGCCGCGAGGGCGTTCCGGCCGGGAAGGTGAACTCCATTGTGGAGGCACTGCAGCTGGCCGAAGAGCTGGGCCTGGACCCCGCCGTCGAAATGGCGGACGAAGGCGGCCCGCGCACCAGCAGGCAGGTCGCGAATCCCATCCGCCTCTCCGAAACCCCCGCCAGCTACCGGCGCCTGCCGCCGCTGCTCGGCGAGCACGCCGGCGCGTCCTTTGCGCCGTTCCCCTCCACCTCCGGCAGAAAGTAGGAACCCATGACTGCAGACCTCTTGTCGATCGACTCGCTCTTCTCCTCCGAGGAACTCGCCCTGCGCGACACCGTCCGCTCGTTCGTCGACTCGGAAATCAAGCCGAACATCGCCGGCTGGTACGAGCGGGCCGAGTTCCCCCTGGACATCGTGCCGAAAATGGCCGGACTCGGGCTGCTCGGCATGCATATCAAGGGGTACGGCTGCCCGGGACGCAGCTCGGTGGAGTACGGCCTCGCCGCCCTGGAGCTGGAGGCGGGCGACTCGGGACTGCGGACGTTCGTCAGCGTGCAGGGGTCGCTCGCGATGAGCGCCATCGCCAAGCACGGCTCGGAGGAGCAGAAGAACGAGTGGCTGCCGCGCATGGCCAAGGGGGAGGCCATCGGGTGCTTCGGGCTGACCGAGCCGACGGCGGGATCAGACCCGGGCTCCATGGCCACCTTCGCCAGGCGCGACGGCGACGACTGGGTCATCAACGGAGCCAAGCGGTGGATCGGGCTTGCGTCGGTGGCGCAGGTCGCCATTATCTGGGCCATGACCGACGACGGCGTCCGCGGCTTCGTGGTTCCCACCGGCACACCCGGGTTCACGGCCACGCCCATCACGCAGAAGCTCTCGATGCGCGCGTCCATCCAGTGCGACATCGAGCTGGCCGACGTGCGGCTGCCCGCAAGCGCGATGCTCCCGAATGCCAAGGGCCTGCGCGGACCGTTCGAGTGCCTGAACGAGGCCCGGTACGGCATCATCTGGGGTGCCATGGGTGCCGCGCGGGACAGCTACCTGGCCGCGCTCGACTATTCGAAGGAGCGCCTGCAGTTCGGCAAACCGCTGGCCGGGTACCAGCTGACCCAGGAGAAGCTGGTCAACATGGCGCTGGAGATCAACAAGGGCATGCTGCTGGCGCTCCAGATCGGGCGGCTAACCCGGATTTTTCATCGGTTGATTGCTGGCAGTCGTGAGGTGTCTGGAGCCGCTTGTTGTTCGGCTGGCTGGATTTGGGCGTGATGGGCTGGCCCATAAGCCGGGCTGGGCTTCAGGATTCCACGTACY
>NZ_ANPE02000128.1 GCF_000328305.2 Arthrobacter crystallopoietes BAB-32
GAGGCGCCAGGCGGCGACGCCGACGGCCAAGGCGTCCAGTTCCAGCAGCACGCCGTCCGCCGGCGCGTAGACGACGTCCTGGTGCTTCGCCTTCGGCAGCGGCGCCTTCGGGTCTCCGCCCTGGGCGGCGATCATGCGGTTCCAGACGTCCATGGCACGTCCGTCCTTCAGTGCCGCGGCCGGGTCCGCATCCGCGACGCCGGCGGCCTCCAGCATTTCCTCGGCGAGCCGGACGGTCAGTTCCACCACATCCTCGGGGCCGCCGCCGGCCAGCACCTCCACGGACTCTTCCACTTCGATGGCGTTTCCTGCGGCCAGGCCGAGCGGGGTGGCCATGTTGGTCAGCAGGGCCACCGTGTTGACGCCGGCATCCTGGCCCAGGGCGACCATGGTTTCAGCCAGCTCGCGGGCGCTGTCCTCGTCCTTCATGAAGGCGCCGGAGCCGACCTTGACGTCGAGCACGAGGGCGCCGGTGCCTTCTGCGATCTTCTTGCTCATGATGGACGAGGCGATCAGCGGGATGGCCTCCACCGTGCCGGTGACATCGCGCAGCGCATAGAGCTTCTTGTCGGCCGGCGCCAGCCCTTCGCCGGCGGCGCAGATGACCGCGCCGAGGTCCGCGAGCTGGGCCAGCATTTCGTCATTGCTGAGCGCTGCCCGCCAGCCCGGAATGGACTCCAGCTTGTCCAGGGTGCCGCCGGTGTGGCCGAGCCCGCGGCCGGACAGCTGCGGCACCGCCACGCCGAAGACCGCCACGAGCGGTGCGAGCGGCAGCGTGATCTTGTCGCCCACTCCCCCGGTGGAATGCTTGTCCGCCGTCGCTTTGCCCAGCGACGAAAAGTCCATCCGCTCCCCGGAGGCGATCATCGCCGTCGTCCACCGCGAAATCTCCGCGCGGTCCATCCCGTTGAGCAGGATGGCCATGTTCAGCGCGGCCATCTGCTCGTCGGCGATCACGCCGCGGGTGTAGGCGTCGATGGTCCAGTCGATCTGCTCGGGGCTCAAGGTGCCCTTGTCCCGCTTGGTGCGGATGATGTCGACGGCGTCGAAGTTCTCGGTCACGGGGGCTTCCATCCTTTACGTGCAGTGTCGGGCGGCTGTGCAGGGTCGGGCGGCTCGGTCAGGCCAGGTTCTCCGGGCCGAAGGCATCGGGCAGCACTTCGTCCATGGTCCGCACGCCCGAAACGGTCAGCAGCACCATGCCTGGGGCGCGGAATTCGTAGAGCAGCTGGCGGCAGCGCCCGCAGGGCATCAGCACGTTGCCCTCGCCGTCGACGCAGCTGAAGGCGGCCAGCCGTCCGCCGCCGGTCATATGCAGCTGGCTGACCAGCGAGCATTCGGCGCACAGCGTCAACCCGTAGGAGGCGTTTTCCACGTTGCAGCCGGCGACGATCCGGCCGTCCTCGGTCAGCGCCGCGGCTCCCACCGGATATTTCGAATAGGGCACGTAGGCCCGCTCCATCGCCTCGCGCGCCGCCTGCAGCAGCACGTCCCAGTCCACGGTCGGGTTGGGTGCGGTCTCTTCCACGCGCAGGCCTCCTGCCTAGCCCTTGATGTACGGAATGCCGTTGGAGGCCGGTGCCCGGGATTTGCCGACCAGCCCGGCGACCGCGAAGATCGTCACCACGTACGGCAGCATGGCCAGGAACTGGTTCGGCACCGGCGTGCCGAGGAAGCTGAGCACGGACTGCAGGTTGGTGGCGAAGCCGAACAGCAGCGCGGCGAAGAACGCGCCCAGCGGATTCCACCGGCCGAAGATCAGCGCGGCGAGGGCGATGTAGCCCTGGCCGGCGGTCATGTCGCGGCCGAAGCTGGATACCAGCACCAGCGTGAAGAAGGCACCGCCCAGGCCGGCCACGGCACCGGCCAGCAGCACGTTGGTGAAGCGCGTGCGGTTCACCTTGACGCCCACGGTGTCGGCGGCCTTGGGATGTTCGCCGACGGCCCGGGTCCGCAGGCCCCACTTGGTGTGGTAAAGGCCGACGTAGATGACCGCCACCGCGATGTACATCAGGTAGCCCACGATCGACTGCTCGAAGAGGATCGGGCCGATCACCGGGATGTCGGAGAGCACCGGGATCGAGATCGGCGCCAGCCGCGGCGGAGAGTTCCAGGTAGCGGAGTCGGCGCTCATCACCGTGGAGAAGAGGAACCCGGTCAGGCCGGAGACCAGGACATTGAGCACGACGCCGACAATGACCTGGTTGACGATGTACTTGATGCTGAAGACGGCCAGCACGGCCGAAACCATCACACCGGCGATGACAGCCGCCAGCAGGCCAACGAAGGCGCTGCCGGAGAGCGAGCCGGCGATGGCCGCTGCGAAGGCGCCGAAGAGCAGCTGGCCCTCGATGGCGATGTTAATGACGCCGGAGCGCTCGCAGAGCACGCCGGAGAGGGAGCCGAAGATCAGCGGGACGGCCAGGGTGACCGAGCCGGCGAGCAGCCCGTACAGCGCCAGGTTGGGCGTCCGGGCGCTGCCGACCACCCAGGTGAGGAACCCGGCGACGAAGAAGACCGCGAAAACGGCGAGCAGCCAGCCCGGTACCGGCCGCCCGGCCCGGACCCTGAGGAAGGACCAGGCGGCGGCAGCCAGCAGGACCACGGCGCAGATCCAGCCGGTCACCGGCGCGGAGACCACAATGGCCGGGAGCACGATCGGATCGCTCTCGGCGGTCAGGCGGAACGTGACGTTGTTCGATGGCGCACCGATGGCGAAGACCAGCAGCGCGGCCACAGCCAGCACGGCCAGCATCACCGGCGTCTTCCAGTTGCGCACCTCGGAGACCGTGCTGCTGCCAGCCTCGGGAGCGGTCAAGGTTGCCGCGCTCATGCTGCACCTCCAGCGGTAGCGGGCTTGCGGTTCCGGCGGCCGCGGAGGGCGCCGGGCTCAGGCAGCCGGAAGACCGAACGGACCAGCGGCGGCGCGGCGATGAAGAGCACGATCAGCGACTGGACCACCAGCACGATGTCGATGCTCGTGCCGGTTGCCGTCTGCATGGTCACGCCGCCGGCGCGGAACGCTCCGAAGAGCAGACCGGCGGCGAAGGTGCCCCACGGCGTGGAACGTCCCAGCAGGGCCACGGTAATGGCGTCGAACCCGAAGCTGGCGGCGACGCCGGAGGTCAGCACGCCTTCGGTGCCCGCCACCTGGGCCACGCCGGCCAGCCCGGCCAGCGCACCGGCGATGACCATGACCGTCACGTAGCCCTTGGTGACGCTAATGCCCGCGGTACGGGCCGCCGTCGGATTCGCTCCCACGGCGCGCAGTTCGAATCCAATGGTGGAGCGGTTCAGCAGCCACCAGACGAGGACCGTGGCAAGGATCGCCACGATGAAACCCCAGTGCAGCCGGAAGCCTTCGCCGAAGAGCAGCGGATAGCGTGCGGTTTCGTCCAGCTGCGGGCTGATCGGGTTGGACGATCCCGGGCGCTGGAAGGCAGGCGTGGTCAACAGGTAGAGCACCAGGTTCAGCGCGACGTAGTTGAGCATGATGGTCAGGATGACTTCGTGCGCGCCGGTCTTGGCCTTGAGCAGGCCGACAATGCCGGCCCAGAGGGCGCCGCCGATGATGCCGGCGATGATGACCAGCAGCAGGTGCAGGCCGACGGGCAGGTGCCAGCTGAAGCCGACCCAGGCCGCGAGCGTGGCGCCAATGATGATCTGGCCCTGCGCGCCGATGTTGAACAGGCCGGCGCGGAACGCCAGCGCGACGCCGAGGCCCGCGCAGATCAGCGGCGTGGCCACGGTCAGGGTCTGGGTCAGCGGATAGACCATCCGGCTGAAGCTCTCGCCCTCCCAGTTGAAGACGGAGCCTTGGAAGAGCGCGAGGTAGGCATCCGAGGCGGCAGTCCACGCGGCGCCGAGCATGTCCGAGGGCCGGGCGAAGAAGTAGGAGGCCGAGTTGGCCACGCGTTCGTCGGTGAAGGCGATGAGCAGTCCGCCGAGGAAGAGGGACATGATCACCGCCAGCACCGCGACGAGGGCGTTGCCGGTCATGATCTTCTGCAGCACGGTCTGCGACTCGCGCAGTTCCGGGCGCAGCTCGCCGCTCTGGGCGCCGGCCGGGACCGCCGGCGGGGCCTGGGTCCCATCGCCCAGTTCGGCCGCGGCCTCGAGCCGGACTTCGTCACCGTGCGCTGCGCTGCGGCTGAGCTGCCGTTCGTGCTTCTGCTCGTTGCTCATTGCTCCCCGCTTTCGCGATCCGTACCGAGTTGCTCTTCATGGCCCAGCGCCTCCTCGGCCGGCATGCCGGCCATCATGAGCCCGAGGGCGTCGCGTGAGGTCTTGCCGGGGACGATCCCCATCAGCCGGCCCCGGTACAGCACGGCAATGCGGTCGGCCAGTTCAAGCACCTCGTCCAGTTCGGTGGAGACGATCATGACCGGAGTACCGCCGTCGCGCTCGGCGACAATGCGCTTGTGCAGGAACTCGATGGACCCGACATCGACGCCGCGGGTCGGCTGGGAGGCGATGAAGAGCTTCAGCGGCCGGGACAGCTCGCGGGCCATGACGACCTTCTGCTGGTTGCCGCCGGAGAGCGTACCCGCGGCGGCATGGGCCGACTGGGTCCGGACGTCGAATTCGCCGATTTTCTCCTGCGCGTTCTGCTCAATGAGCGACGGCTTCATCGCGAGCCCCTTGGCGAAGGGCGGCTGGTCATAGCGGTTCAGGATGAGGTTCTCAGCCACCGAGAACGGGCCGACCAGGCCTTCCACGCTGCGGTCTTCCGGGACGAAGCCGACGCCGGCGCGGATGATGTCCTTCACGCTGCGGCCCAGGAGCTCCTGGCCTTCCAGCGTGATCGATCCGGCGGTGTGGTCCTGCAGGCCGAGGATCGCTTCGGTGAGTTCGGTCTGGCCGTTGCCTTGGACGCCGGCGACGGCGAGGATCTCGCCGCGGCGGATCTCCAGGCTCAGGCCGTCCACGACCCGTTGGCCGTTGGGCGCATGCACCGTCAGGTCCTCGATGCGGAAGGTGGCCTCCCCCGGCTGCGCGGGTGCCTTGTCCAGGGTCAGGCTGACGGCGCGGCCGACCATCATGGAGGCCAGCTCCGTCGTGGAGGCCATGGGGTCCGCGTCGCCGACCACCTTGCCGCGGCGGATAACCGTGATGATGTCTGAAACCTGTTTGACCTCCCGCAGCTTGTGCGAGATGAAGACAATGGACTTGCCGTCCGATTTCAGCTGCGCGATGATCGCCAGCAGCTCATCGGTTTCCTTGGGGGTCAGGACGGCCGTGGGTTCGTCCAGGATCAGCACTTCTGCGTCGCGCACCAGGGCCTTGATGATTTCGACCCGCTGCTGGACGCCGACGGGGAGGTCCTCGATGACGGCGTCCGGGTCGACGTCGAACCCGTACTGGTCCGAAATCTGCTTGATCTTGGCGCGCGTCTGGTTGAGGTTCAGCATGCCGCCGGCCTTGGTCGCTTCGTTGCCGAGGGCGACGTTTTCGGCAACGGTGAAGACCGGCACGAGCATGAAGTGCTGGTGGACCATGCCGATCCCGGCGGCCATGGCGTCTCCCGGCCCGTTGAAGGACACCGGTTCGCCGTTAACCAGGATGCGGCCCTCGGTCGGCTCGTAGAGTCCATAAAGGACGTTCATCAATGTGGATTTCCCGGCGCCGTTCTCGCCCAGCAGGCTGTGCACCTGCCCCGGCTCAACCACCAGGTCGATGTGGTCATTGGCTACCAGCGAGCCAAACCGTTTGGTAATTCCCTGCAGTTCAAGTTTCACAACCGAACCAACCCGTTCTTAAGTCTGCTTCAACAGCTGTTGTTGGGCGAACATGGTCAAGCTGCCCCCAGCCTAGACCGCAAAAGCGCTGAACAGCACGGACCGCCGCCAGCTGCCGGGAAATCCGAGGCAGCGGACGGCGGTGCCGTTGCTGTGTGGCTACTTGGGGCTGGCCTCGGACTCGACCTTGATCTCGCCCGAAATGATGCTGGCCTTGATTTCCTCGAGCTCGGTCTTCAGTTCATCCGGCACGGAGGCATCGAGGTCGTGGAACGGAGCCAGGGCCACGCCGCCGTTCTCCAGGGTGCCGATGTACGGCTCGCCGGAGAAGTTGCCCTCGACGTCGCTGGCGATGACCTCTTCCACGGCCTGGCCCATGAGCTTCATGACCGAGGTCAGGATGTACTCTTCGCCCTTGCCTGTGGTCTCGTAGCCGTCGGAGTCGACCCAGATGACCTTGACCTGCTCTTCGGCGGGACGGTCCGCGTTGGCTTCGATGACCGCGTCCATGGTGCCCAGGCCAACCGGTCCGGCCACCGGCATGATGACGTCCGCACCCTCGTTGATGAAGTTCTGGGTGTCGGTCTTGCCCTTGCCCTGGTTCTCGAAGCCGCCGTTGAAGGTGCCGTTCTGCGACTCCTTGTTCCAGCCCAGCAGTTCGACGTTCTCGCCCTTCTGCTCGTTGTAGTAGGCCACGCCGTCCGCAAAGCCGTCCATGAAGATGGTGACGGTGGGGATGTTCAGGCCGCCGTAGGTGGCTACCTTGCCGGTCTCGGAGACCCCGGCGGCCAGGTAGCCGGCCATGAAGGCAGCCTGCGCGGTGTCGTAGACGATCGGCTTGACGTTGTCGGTGAACTCCGGGTCCTGGTAGTCGACGATCGCGAAGTTGGTGTCCGGGTTGGCCGCCGCGGCTTCCTTGGTCACGTCGCCCAGCAGGAACCCGACGGTCAGGACCAGGTCGCAGCCGGACTGGACCATGCTGTCCACGTTCGGAGTGAAGTCGGTCTCGGCCTGGGATTCGGCCTGCTGGATCTGGATCCCCAGGTCCGCTTCGGCGGCCTTCAGGCCCTCATAGCTGGACTGGTTGAAGGAGCGGTCATCGAAGCCGCCGGAGTCGGAAACGATGCAGCCCATGTAATCGGATTCTTCAGGAGCGGCGCTGCTCCCGCCTTCCTCGGGCGGTGCGCCGCAACCGGCGAGGACGAGGGCGGAAGCGCCGAGCACAGCGGCGGACAGGCCGGTGCTGCGCTTCATGGCGCGCAGTGATTTCTTCAATGTTCCTCCAGAAAACAAGTGATGCTCCGCGCACCGGATCCTGCAGGCGGCGGCTACGAGTCCACCCTAATCGCCGGGAGGAGCGAGTGTAACGAATCCATCCCGATTGGCTGACATTGTTGAAAACTTGTTACTTTCCGGTAGCTGGGCGCCGCTCAGTACTCCTTGCCGTGGCAGGCCAGCACTGCGGCCGCTGCCATGACGCGCACGCCGACGCCGATCGCATGCTCGTCCGGTGCATAATCGCCGCGGTGCAGGTCGAACGTCTCGCCGCCGGGAGTGCGGGTGCCCAGCCGCATCATCGCCCCGGGCACCAGCTGCGTCATCCAGGCAAAGTCCTCGCCGCCCATGGACTGTGGCGTCAGCGTGACGGCCCCGCCGCCGAGCTCCAGCCGGGCTGCGGCCTCAAGCAGGCCGGTCTCCCGCTCCGTGTTCACGACCGGCGGCACCCCGCGGATGTGTTCGAGCTTGACCTCGACGCCGAACGGAGCAGCTACCTGCTTGACCACCTCATCAAGGAGTTCACCTGCCGCATGCCAGGCTTCGCCGTCCAGGCAGCGCATGGTGCCGGCCATGAAGCCGTGGGCCGGAATCGCGTTCGGGGCGGCACCGGCGCGGATCTGCCCCCAGACCACCGAGACGGCGCTGCGGACATCGATCCGCCGGCTGAGCACGCCGGGGACGTTCACCGCGATCTCCGCCAAGGCGAACACGAGGTCCTCGGTCAGGTGCGGCCGGGAGGTGTGGCCGCCGCGGCCGGTCAGCTCGATCCTGATGGTGTCCGAGGCCGAGGTGATCGCGCCGATCCGGGTGCCGACCTGGCCGACGTCGACGCGCGGATCGCAGTGCAGCGCCAGGATCCGCGGTATCCCTTCCAGCACGCCCTGCTCGATGACCGCCAGCGCACCGCCGGGCATGGTCTCTTCGGCCGGCTGGAAAATCACCCGGACCCGGCCGCCCAGCTGGCCTTCTTCATTCAGCTTGCACAGCACCAGCGCGACGCCCAGCATGACGGTGGTATGGATGTCGTGCCCGCAGGCGTGGCTGATGCCCTGGTTGACGGAGGCGTACTCGAGCCCGGTTTCCTCCATGATCGGCAGTGCGTCGATATCCGCCCGCAGGCCGATCGCGATAGGGCCCTCGCCAATATCCACGTAGAGGCCGGTGCCTTCCAGCGGGACCGGATCCAGCCCGGCGTCGCGCAGGCGCTCGAGCAGCTTCGCCGTGGTCTTGAACTCTTTGTGCGACAGTTCCGGATGCTGGTGGAGGTCCCGCCGGAAGTGCCGCAGGCCGTCCACGAACGGTGCGGCCCACACGCCGATTCGGGGAATGCTGTCCGAAGTCTCCGTAATTGTCTGCACAGACAAACTGTACCCAGTGCCCGCGTCCGCTGCCTGTCCCGCAGCGGAAATGTTCCGGGCGAACAGGGACCAGCCCGCCGGGTCAGAGGACGTCGGTGTCGCCGCTGGCGCGGAGGTGCTCGACGGCCTTTTTGACCTGCTGGGCGTGTTCCTTGGTGGTCACCAGCAGCGCGTCCGGGGTGTCAACGACGACGACGTCATCGATGCCGATCAGCGCGATCACGCGTTTGGTGTCGGAGACGACCATGCCCGTGGCCTTTTCCGCGTACACGCGCGCGCCCTCGCCGAGGACAGTGAGGTTGTTCGTCTCGGATGCGGCGTTGAGCCGGCCGATCGCGGCGAAGTCCCCGACGTCATCCCAGGAGAACTCGCCCGGGACCATGGCCACGTCCCCGGCCGCGGCGGCCGGTTCGGCGACCGCGTAGTCGATCGCGGTCTTCGGCAGGCCCGGCCAGATGCGTTTCATGACCTCGCGCCGCTTCGGGGTGTCCCAGGCCGCGGCGATCTCCATCAGCCCGGTGTAGAGCTGCGGTTCGTTGGTTTCCAGGTGCTTCAGCAGCAGGTCCACCGGCGCGACGAACATGCCCGCGTTCCAGTGGTACTCCCCCGAGGCCAGGTACGCCTCGGCCGCCGCCTGGTCCGGCTTCTCCACGAACTCCGCCACGCCCTCGGCCGTCGGCGCGCAGTCGATGCCCAGGTTTCCGGAGGACCGGATGTACCCGAACCCGGTCGACGGGTGCGTCGGCCTGATCCCGATGGTGACGATGTAGCCCTCGGCCGCGGTGTGCACCGCCGCGCGGACCGCGTCCTGGAACTGCTCGACCGGGTTGATCACCTGGTCCGCGGCGAAGGAGCCCATGATGATGCCCGGGTCCCGGTGGTACAGGATCGCCGCGGCCAGGCCGATCGCCGCGGCCGAGTCCTTCGGCTCCGGTTCCAGCACCAGGTTCGCCTTCCCCAGCTCCGGCAGCTGCGCCAGCACCGGCTTGCGGTGCACCGCCCCTGTGACCACCATCGTCCGCCCGTCGCACAACGGCTCCAGCCGCGCATACGTGGCCCGGATCAGCGTGCTGCCCGACCCGGTCAGATCATGCAGGAACTTCGGCGCCGCCGCCCGCGACAAGGGCCACAGCCGCGTACCGACCCCGCCGGCCGGAATCACGCCGTAAAACCGCTCCAGCACATCGTCTTCAACCGGGTTCGGGCCCAGGGGCTTGTCAGTAGTCATCTCATCCAAGGTAAACCAGCACGAGGCCAAGCGGACTCATCCGCACGATTGATTTGCGTCATTATGGCGGCAAATCCGCACCGGGGACGAAGGCGCCTTTCCGCCGATATTAGCTCACATTTAAGTTGCGTAAATAGGGCCGAAAACCCCGTCTTTGCGCTGGTCCCCGGCGCACCGCCGTCGTGCTTGTTATAAAGCTCACACGGAAAGTTCCCAAATTGAATAAGCTCTGGGCGAAGCCTAGATTAGATCTGAACAAAGAGCACTCTCGCACTGGCGTAAATCTGCGTGGCACACGCTGGCGCCGTTGCGATGCAGGGAGGTTAATTCAGTGTCGAAGACACCAGCAGGGACCCTCTACCGCGGCCGGGAAGGCATGTGGTCTTGGGTGGGACACCGCGTAACCGGCGTCGCAATTTTTTTCTTCCTCTTAGTACACGTGTTGGACACCGCTCTGGTGCGCGTATCTCCTGAGGCATACAACGTTGTGATCAACACCTACAAGAACCCGATCATGGCGATCCTGGAAGCCGGCCTCGTCGCCGCGATCGTCTTCCACGCATTCAACGGCCTCCGCGTCATCCTCGTGGACTTCTGGAAGAAGGGCCCGAAGTACCAGGCCCAGCTGCTCTGGGGCGTTGTCGGACTGTGGGTGGTCGTCATGGTTCCGTTCCTTATCCGCCACCTCACGCTCGCCTTCACCGGGGGTCACTAATCATGGCAGCTACTACTGAAATCCAGGCACCCCGTTCCGGCCGCGTCGCCCCTGAGTACACCCGCCACGGCCGCAGCCGGGGCAGCTTCGAGATGTTCGCCTGGCTGTTCATGCGCGTCTCCGGCCTGGTGCTGGTCGTCCTCGTCTTCGGCCACCTGTTCGTCAACCTGATGGTCGGCGAAGGCGTGCACGCCATCGACTTCGGCTTCGTCGCCGGCAAGTGGGCCGATCCGTTCTGGCAGGTCTGGGACCTGGCCATGCTCTGGCTGGCGATGCTTCACGGCACCAACGGCGTCCGCACCATCATCAACGACTACGCGGAGAAGGACGGCACGCGGTTCTGGCTCAAGGCCGTGCTCTACGCCGCGACCGCCGTCATCATCGTCCTCGGAACCCTGGTGATCTTCACCTTCGATCCGTGCCCGCCGAACGCGGCAGCCGAACTGCTGCCGGCCTTCTGCCCGGCACCGTAAGGGCATAAGCGGGCGCTGCCGGACGCAGCGCCCGCTTCCTTGAGAAGTACCCCTAGTTTCAACAGAAAGAGCATCCAGTATGCAGGTCCATAAGTACGACGTCGTCATCGTCGGTGCCGGTGGCGCCGGTATGCGCGCCGCCATCGAATCCGGCCAGCGCGCGCGAACCGCAGTACTGACCAAGCTGTACCCCACCCGTTCCCACACCGGCGCTGCGCAGGGCGGCATGTGCGCGGCCCTGGCCAACGTCGAAGAGGACAACTGGGAGTGGCACACCTTCGACACCGTCAAGGGCGGCGACTACCTGGTTGACCAGGATGCGGCCGAGGTCATGGCCAAGGAAGCCATCGACGCCGTGCTGGACCTGGAAAAGATGGGCCTGCCGTTCAACCGTACGCCGGAAGGCAAGATCGACCAGCGCCGCTTCGGCGGCCACACCCGCGACCACGGCAAGTCCCCGGTGCGCCGGGCCTGCTACGCCGCCGACCGCACCGGCCACATGATCCTGCAGACGCTGTACCAAAACTGCGTCAAGCACAACGTCGAGTTCTACAACGAGTACTACGTCCTGGACCTGCTGCTGGTGGACGAAGACGCAACCCGCGAGGATGGTACGCCGTACAAGCAGAAGCGCGTTGCCGGCGTCGTTAGCTATGACCTGGCCAGCGGCGAGATCCATGTCTTCCAGGCCAAGTCCGTGGTCTTCGCCTCCGGCGGCGTGGGCAAGGTCTTCAAGACCACCTCGAACGCCCACACCCTGACCGGCGACGGCATGGGCATCGCGTTCCGCCGCGGCCTGCCGCTGGAGGACATGGAGTTCTTCCAGTTCCACCCGACCGGCCTGGCCGGCCTGGGCATCCTGCTCTCCGAAGCCGCCCGTGGCGAGGGCGCGATCCTGCGCAACTCCGAGGGCGAGCGGTTCATGGAGCGCTACGCCCCGACCATTAAGGATCTGGCGCCCCGTGACATCGTGGCCCG
This sequence comes from Arthrobacter crystallopoietes BAB-32, assembly GCF_000328305.2. Taxonomy (GTDB): domain Bacteria; phylum Actinomycetota; class Actinomycetes; order Actinomycetales; family Micrococcaceae; genus Crystallibacter; species Crystallibacter crystallopoietes_A. Next base: position 11,769 of record NZ_ANPE02000128.1, read on the forward strand.
CTCGATGGCCAACGAGGTCCGCGAAGGCCGCGGCTGCGGTCCGAACAAGGACTACGTGCTGCTCGACCTGACCCACCTGGAGCCGGCGCACATCGACGCCAAGCTGCCGGACATCACCGAGTTCGCCCGGACGTACCTGGGTGTCGAACCGTACACCGAGCCGGTGCCGGTGTTCCCGACCGCGCACTACGCGATGGGCGGCATCCCGACGAACATCAAGGCCGAAGTGCTGCAGGACAACGACACCGTGGTGCCCGGCCTGTACGCCGCCGGCGAGGTAGCCTGTGTTTCCGTCCACGGCTCCAACCGCCTGGGCACCAACTCGCTGCTGGACATCAACGTCTTCGGCAAGCGCGCCGGCATTGCCGCCGCTGAGTACGCCAAGACCGCCCAGTTCGTGGAGGTTCCGGAGAACGCGGACAACTTCACCATCGAACTGATCGAGGGTGTACGCAACGCCAGCGGCACCGAGCGCGTCGCCCAGCTGCGCAAGGAACTGCAGGACACCATGGACGCCAACGTCCAGGTGTTCCGCACCGAACAGACCCTGACCGAAACCCTGAACGTGATCGCCTCGCTGCGCGAGCGCTACAAGAACATCGGCGTCCAGGACAAGGGCAAGCGCTTCAACCTGGACCTGCTGGAAGCGGTCGAGCTCGGCTTCCTGCTGGACATGGCCCAGGTCATGACCGTAGCGGCGCTGCACCGCCAGGAATCCCGCGGCGGCCACTTCCGGGAGGACTTCCCGGACCGCGACGACGCGAACTTCATGAAGCACTCGATGGCTTACAAGGATGACTCGGCCACGTCCGAGTCCGTCGCCGGCATCCGCCTGGAGACCAAGCCCGTGGTCTTCACGCGCTACGAACCGATGGTGAGGAAGTACTAATGACCGCTGAAACTGTGGAACCTGCATCCAAGGTCGATCTCGCCCCCGGCGTCGGTGGCGGCGGGGAGATTCCCAGCTTCGACATCACGCTCAAGGTCCGCCGCTACGACCCGGAGTTCTCCGAAGAGGCCCGCTGGGACGAGTTCAAGCTGACCATGTACGGCACGGACCGCGTGCTGGATGCCCTGCACAAGGTCAAGTGGGAGCATGACGGCTCCGTCTCCTTCCGCCGCTCCTGCGCCCATGGCGTGTGCGGCTCCGATGCCATGCGCATCAACGGCCGCAACCGCCTGGCCTGCAAGACCCTGCTGAAGGACCTGGACACCTCCAAACCCATCACGGTCGAGCCGATCAAGGGCCTGCCGGTGGAGAAGGACCTGATCGTGGACATGGAACCGTTCTTCCAGTCCTACCGCGAGATCATGCCGTTCCTGATCAACTCCGGGCACGAGCCGACCCGCGAACGCCTGCAGTCCGTGGAGGACCGGGAGCGCTTCGACGACACGACCAAGTGCATCCTCTGCGCAGCCTGCACCTCGTCCTGCCCGGTCTTCTGGACCGATGGACAGTACTTCGGCCCGGCGGCGATCGTCAACGCGCACCGCTTCATCTTCGACTCGCGCGACGATGCCGGCGACATGCGCCTGGAGATCCTCAACGACAAGGAAGGCGTGTGGCGCTGCCGCACCACCTTCAACTGCACCGAGGCCTGCCCGCGTGGCATCCAGGTCACCAAGGCCATTGCCGAGGTCAAGCAGGCGGTGCTCAGCCGCAAGATCTGACCTGCGCCAGGTCTGACCGGACCAGGCAGGTCCAACCGGACCGGCCTTCCGCTGATTCCGCTTAGGTGCCGGCTCTTCGGAGC
>NZ_ANPE02000127.1 GCF_000328305.2 Arthrobacter crystallopoietes BAB-32
CAGGAGCACCCGGCACCCGTCAGGCCCTCAACCAGGCCCTCCATCGCTCCGGAGCAACTTTTCCAACTTACCCGATCCTCCAGCTCTTCGCAAATCGCCGTTCCCGGCCCTGCAACGCTCTCAGATCGGTCCACCAGGCCCCCCGGGACAGCAAAAAGCCATCGAATCCGACTGGTTTGGTGGAGTTTGGCCGCCTGCCCGCTTTCCGGCTACCCGTCCCAGCTGCGGCGGCTCGGAAAACATTACCCCTCCCGCCGCCCGTACGCAAATCCACCATGTGCCGCGCACGCACTTCCCCGCAAACACGCGGAATTCCAAGCCAGCGGCCCGCCAAACGCCCCGCCGCAAGACCCCCGACGCCGGCCCCGGACCGCAACAACAGCCTGTGAATAAAATCCTCCTCACCGGTACCTGCCCGTCCGAGCCCTCATCGCTGGGTGCTTTGGTTCCGGACCTTTGTCCGGAACGCCGCGAGGGCCCCGCCATGCGGCGGGGCCCTCGCTTACGCAGATGCCAGGCTGTGCTCTATTGGGACAGCGCAGGTGTTTCCGGCGCCTCCTCGATGGCCTTGGGGGTGCCGGTGGTGGTGAAGACCAGCTTGGCGGCGTCGCCTTCCCCGTCGACATCCACGTGGATGGTCTCACCCGGCTGGATCTCGCCGAACAGGATCTTCTCGGAGAGCTGATCCTCGACCTCGCGCTGGATGGTCCGGCGCAGCGGGCGGGCGCCCATCGTCGGATCGTAGCCGCGGTTGGCCAGCAGGACCTTGGCGGCGGGCGTCAGGTCGATCTTCATGTTCTTCTCCGCCAGGCGCTTCTGCAGGCGGGTCACGAACAGATCGACGATCTGGACGATCTCTTCCTCGGTCAGCTGCGGGAAGACCACCGTGTCGTCGACGCGGTTGAGGAACTCGGGGCGGAAGTGCTGCTTGAGCTCATCCTGGACCCGGGCCCGCATCCGCTCGTAGCCGGTCTTGGTATCCGTGCCGGACTGGAAGCCGGTCATGACGCCCTTGGAGATGTCGCGGGTACCGAGGTTGGTGGTCATGATGATGACGGTGTTCTTGAAGTCCACGACCCGGCCCTGGCTGTCCGTGAGCCGTCCGTCCTCAAGGATCTGCAGGAGCGAGTTGAACAGGTCAGCGTGGGCCTTCTCCACCTCGTCGAACAGCACCACCGAGAACGGCCGGCGGCGGACCTTTTCGGTCAGCTGGCCGCCCTCTTCATAGCCCACGTAGCCGGGAGGAGCACCGAAGAGCCGCGAGACCGTGTGCTTCTCCGAGTATTCGGACATGTCCAGGGTGATCAGCGCATCCTCTTCGCCGAAGAGGAATTCCGCCAGAGCCTTGGCCAGCTCGGTCTTTCCGACGCCGGTCGGGCCGGCAAAGATGAAGGAGCCGGACGGGCGGTTCGGATCCTTCAGGCCGGCACGGGTGCGGCGGATCGCCTGGGAGATGGCCTTGATGGCCTCGTCCTGGCCAATGACGCGCTTGTGGAGTTCGGCCTCCATGTGCATCAGGCGGCTGGACTCTTCCTCGGTGAGCTTGAAGACCGGAATGCCGGTGGAGTTCGCCAGCACCTCGGCGATCAGGTCCTCGTCCACTTCGGCGATCTCGTCAAGGTCGCCGGACTTCCAAGCACGTTCCTTGGCGGCCCGCTCGTTCTGGAGCTTGCTCTCCTTGTCGCGCAGGGACGCGGCGCCTTCGAAGTCCTGGGCATCGATGGCCGATTCCTTCTGCTTCTTCAGCTCGGCGATCTTCTCGTCGATTTCCTTCAGCTCCGGCGGCGCGGTCATCCGGCGGATGCGCAGGCGGGCTCCTGCCTCGTCGATCAGGTCGATGGCCTTGTCCGGCAGGAACCGGTCGGAAATGTAACGGTGGGCCAGGTGCGCGGCGGCATCCAGGGCACCATCGGTGATCGAGACGCGGTGGTGCGCCTCGTAGCGGTCGCGCAGGCCCTTCAGGATCTGCACGGCGTGGTCCACCGACGGTTCGTTGACCTGGATCGGCTGGAAGCGGCGCTCCAGCGCGGCATCCTTCTCGATGTGCTTGCGGTACTCGTCGAGGGTCGTCGCACCGATCGTCTGCAGCTCGCCGCGGGCCAGCATGGGCTTGAGGATGGAGGCAGCGTCGATGGCGCCCTCGGCCGCACCGGCGCCGACCAGGGTGTGGATTTCGTCGATGAAGAGGATGATGTCGCCGCGCGTGCGGATCTCCTTCAGCACCTTCTTCAGCCGCTCTTCGAAGTCGCCGCGGTAGCGGGAGCCTGCGACCAGGGATCCCAGGTCCAGGGTGTAGAGCTGCTTGTCGCGGATGGTCTCCGGGACGTCGCCGCGCACAATGGCCTGTGCCAGGCCTTCGACGACGGCGGTCTTGCCCACGCCGGGTTCGCCGATCAGTACCGGGTTGTTCTTGGTGCGGCGGGAGAGGACCTGCATGACGCGTTCCATCTCGTGCTCACGGCCGATCACCGGATCGAGCTTGGATTCGCGCGCCGCCTGCGTCAGGTTGCGGCCGAACTGGTCCAGCACCACTGAACCCGCCGGGGCACCTTCCTGCTGCTGGCCGCCGGCCGAAACGGGCTCCTTGCCCTGGTAGCCGGACAGCAGCTGGATGACCTGCTGGCGCACGCGGTTCAGGTCAGCTCCCAGCTTGACCAGGACCTGGGTGGCCACACCCTCGCCTTCGCGGATGAGGCCCAGCAGGATGTGCTCGGTACCGATGTAGTTGTGGCCGAGCTGAAGAGCCTCGCGCAGAGACAGCTCCAGCACCTTCTTGGCGCGGGGCGTGAACGGGATGTGGCCGCTCGGCGCCTGCTGGCCCTGGCCGATGATCTCCTGGACCTGTTCACGGACCCCGTTGAGCGAAACGCCGAGGAATTCCAGCGCCTTGGCAGCCACGCCCTCGCCCTCATGGATCAACCCGAGGAGGATGTGTTCGGTACCAATGTAGTTGTGGTTGAGCATGCGGGCTTCTTCTTGAGCCAGCACGACAACGCGACGGGCACGGTCGGTAAATCTCTCAAACATCTCGCACACTCCTAGCTACTGCGTACTTTGATGCTACGTGCCGCTCAGCCGAATGTGGTCTCTGTTCGCCCTAGGGATAATGTCCTTCCCGTACCCGTCCCCGGGCTCAGCCTCCGTGCGCCCGCCGGTAGGCTTCCAGGATTTCGGACTGGACACGCCCCCGGTCGCTGACGGTATAGCCGTTCTCACGGGCCCAGGCGCGGACTGCCGAGGCATCCTGCGTGCGGACGGCCGGGGCGGACTTGGACTTGGCGCCGCGCGGCTGGGCTTTCCGTGCCTTCGCGACGAACGGCTGCAAAGCGTCCCGGAGCTGCTGGGCATGGTCGGCGGAAAGGTCTATTTCGAAATTGTTGGCATCTAGGGAGAAACGGACCGTTTCGTCGGCAGATCCACCATCAAGGTCGTCAACGAGAATAACTTTTACTTCCTGCGCCACAGTGGCTCCTTTATTCGAGCTATTTTATAAACCCCAGGTTTCCCCCGAAACCAGTTTGATTATTACCTAATTCGGAATAGCTCGCAACATAGCGGCAATGGGTTGTGGATTGAGCCTGCTGAAAAGCGCGATTACCGGTTAACAGATTAAGGGGCCGGCAATACTGCCGGCCCCCTGCTTCTCCATTTGGACTATTGGCTTATTGCTGCCCGGCAGCTTCCTGCTCGGCTTCGGCCAAGGCTTCACGCTCTTTGCGGTCCGCGTTGAACACCGCCTTCATCGCAAAGTAGAAAATGAGGCCCACGCCGGTCGACGGTGCCAGTACCCAAAGATATTCCATCGTTCTAACCCAATTCCGGTTTCAGCAGCGGGAAGAGGATCGTCTCGCGGATCCCTGTCTGCGTAAACAACATGACAAGCCGGTCGATTCCCAGGCCGATGCCGCCCATGGGCGGTGCCCCGTACTCCAGTGCGCGCAGGAAGTCCTCATCGAGCTGCATCGCCTCATGGTCGCCGGAGGCTGCCTTGCGCGACTGTTCGGTAAGCCGCTCACGCTGGACCACTGGATCGATCAGCTCGGAGAAAGCCGTTCCGCGTTCCATGCCGCCGATGATCAGGTCCCACGCCTCGATGAGGCCGGGCTTGCTTCGGTGCGCGCGCGCCAGCGGCTGGGCTGCCGGCGGATAATCGTAAACAAAGGTCGGCTGCAGCAGATTGGGTTCGACTATTTCGCCGAACAGTTCGATAACGAGTTTCTGCCGGTCCCACTGCGGTTCGGTCTTCAATCCGTGCTTCTGCGCAATGTCCCGCAGGACGACGCCGCTGGTTTCCGGAGTGATTTCAATTCCGACTGCTTCGGAGAGGCCAGGGTAAACCCCAAGCCACCGCCATTCCCCGTTAAGGTCGATCGTGCCGTTTTCGGTTTCAATGACCCGCGTGCCCAAGGTATCGGCCACATTGAGGATCATTTCCTTCATCCGGTCGGCCATGACGAACTGGTCTGCGTAAGCCTCATAGCTTTCCAGCGTCGTGAATTCCGGGCTGTGGGTGGAATCAACACCTTCATTGCGGAAAATCCGGCCAATCTCGAACACCCGGTCAATACCGCCGACCACCGCACGCTTGAGGAAGAGCTCCGTCGCAATCCGAAGCGTCATATTCTGGTCGAAGGCATTCAAGTGCGTTTCGAACGGCCGGGCGGCAGCGCCTCCGTGCACGAGCTGGAGCATCGGGGTCTCGACCTCGACATAGCCCCGGTTGTGCAGCGTCTCGCGGATCGAGCGGATCACCGAGGCCCGGGTGTAGACCATCTGGCGCGCCTCGTCGCGGACCATCAGGTCCACGTAGCGCTGCCGGACGCGGGTCTCCTCATTCAGGTCTGCGTGCAGCACCGGCATGGGCCGCAGCGCCTTCGACACCATGGACCAGGAGTCGGCCATGACGGACAGTTCGCCGCGCTTGGACGAAATCACCTCGCCGCGGACGAAGACATGGTCGCCCAGGTCCACCAGGGCCTTCCAGTCCGCCAGCTGTTCGTCGCCCACGTTGGCCAGGCTGAGCATCGCCTGTAGCCGGGTGCCGTTGCCTTCCTGCAGCGTCGCAAAGCACAGCTTGCCTGTATTGCGCACGAAGACCACCCGGCCGGCCACGCCGACAGTGTCGCCGGTCGTTTCATCCGCCTCCAGGTGCCCGTACTTTTCCCGGACCTCGCTCAGCGAATGCGTCCGTTCCACGCCCACCGGGTACGGTTCCATCCCGTCCTGCAGCAGCCTGGCGCGCTTGTCCATGCGCACGCGCATCTGCTCGGAAACATCCGACGGTTCCGGGGAAGAAGTGGGGGCGTTATGTGTCGTCACGGTACTTAACGTTACCGGGTGTGCTCAGCACCGGCCTATTCCGGCCGATCAGCCCAGCCTGGCATTGTCGATCAGCCGCACGTCCCCGACCCGCGCGGCGATCAGCGCGAGCGCTTCTCCCGTGAACGGCGTGTCCTGGCAGTTGAAGGCCAACGGCTCCAAACTGTCCGGATCCACCACCTCCAGATAGTCCAGGTCGACCTGGGGAACGGACGCGATCATGGCCAGCGCACCCTTGATATCCAACGGCTCATGGCGGTTAGCCTGCTGCTGCAGGTAGCTCAGGCTGCGGTAGAGCACCAGGGCGGCAGCGCGCTGGTCCGCATCGAGGAACCGGTTCCGGCTCGACAGCGCCAAGCCGTCCTCGTCGCGCACGGTCGGCACGCCGACGATCTCGACCGGGAAGTCCAGGTCTGCGGCCATCCGCTTCACCAGCGCAAGCTGCTGCGCGTCCTTCTGGCCGAAGTAGGCGCGGTAGTCCGCGGGCACCGGAGGCAGCCCGTAGTGCAGCAGCTTGGCCACGACCGTCAGGGCGCCGTCGAAATGTCCCGGCCGTGAGGCCCCTTCGAATTTGGCCCCGAGGGTTCCGGAGGAGATGCGCACCATCGGCTCACCGCCGGGATAGACCTCGTCCACGGACGGCGCGAACGCGATGTCGGCGCCGCATTCGGCCAGCAGCTCAAGATCCGCCTCCAGGTTTCGCGGGTAGCGCTGCAGGTCCGCCGCTTCGCCGAACTGCAGCGGGTTGACGAAAATGGAAACAACGACGACGTCGTTCGCCTCCTGCGCGGCCCGCACCAGGGCTGCGTGTCCCCGGTGCAGGGCACCCATCGTCGGCACCAGGCCGAGGCTGGCGTGGCCCGCATGGTGCGCGGCCGCCGCGGTGCGCAGCAGGTCTGCACTGGCAGCGTTGAGTTCGGCGTAGGTGCGCACGAGGAGCGGTCTGCGGGTCACGGTTGGTCCTCCGGTGGGGTTTGGGGGCTGAGAATGTCGAGGATCTGCGCGGCCTGGCCTTCCTTGAGCAGGCCGCGGGCCAGGGCACGCTTGGCGGTGGCGCGGGCCAGCTCTTCGTAGGCCTGCCGGATATCCGTGCCGGCATGCTCGAGCTCGTAGTCGAGCAGGGCCTGCCGGTGGACCTCGACCGTGCCGGCATCGCCGCGGGCAACCGGACCGGTCAGGGCCGCTTCGCCGGAGGCCAGGGCGTTTTCCAGCGAAGCGCGCATCAGGGCCCCGAGCAGCCGGTCCGGCTGTTCCACGCCGGCGCTGCGCAGCAGCTGTGCCGATTGCGCGGCAATGGTCACCAGGTGGTTGGAGGCGTGGGCCAGGGCGGCATGGTAGAGCGGCCGGTCCTGCTCCTGCACCACGATCGGCTCGGCGCCCATCTCCACGACCAGGGCCTGCGCGATCGGCAGCACGGTGGCCGGGGCGGTGACGGCGAAGGCGCAGTCGATGAGCCGGGTCAGGTCCAGGCTCATTCCCGTGAACGTCATGGCCGGGTGGATGGCCAGGCCGATGGCCCCTTTCGCCCGGGCCGGCGCCAGCACATCCACGCCGTGCCGTCCGCAGGTGTGCGCGACCAGCTGGCCGGCCTGCCAGGCGCCGGTTTCCGCCAGCCCGGCCACCAGGCCGGGCAGCGCGTCGTCCGGGACCGCCAGCAGCACCAGTTCAGCCCGTTCGACGATGTCCGGGATGTCCAGCACCGGAACACCGGGAAGCAGGTTTTCGGCCCGTTCGCGGCTGGCTTCGGAAACCGCGGAAACACCGACGACGGCGTGTCCCGCCCCGCGCAGGGCCGCACCGAGGACTGCGCCCACCTTTCCGGCTCCGATCACGCCGATGCCCAGGCGGCCGGGTTTACTGCTGTCCATCCTGCTCCTGTCCGGGCCGGTGTTCGAGCCAGCGTTCGGGCAGGCTCTGCCGGCGGGCGGCTGCCGCCCTGGCCGACTGCTCGTCGAAGAGCTGCCGGGCTGTTGCGATGTCCATTTGGTACACCACCGGCCGGACCGGGCCGGTGGTGGTGTGCAGCTGCAGGTCGGCGAGCTTCAGCCGCCGGGCCAGCGGCCCCTGGTGCAGGGCCATCGACTGGGTCCGCTCGTGCGGCACTACGGCCAGGCTGCGCCAGAGCCGGCCGGACCGGGCCAGCAGGGCGGTCCGCGTGACGGCGAAGCCGTTCCGCCGCCAGGTGAGGAAGGACAGCCATCGCACCCGCCGCGGGGAGGTGACGAAGCCGCCGTCGTTATCCTTGCCGGCAAGGCCGGCGGAAAAGACGCCGAACGGGTCCTCGGTGCCCGGGTCCGGCAACACGAGGGCGAGCATCTGCATCACGTCGCCCCGCGTCCCCACCGGCAGCAGGGTGGTGCGCGCGCCGGAATTCTCCGCGCTGACGCCGTACCCGGCGACGTTGACCTTGATCCGGTACCAGTCCTTAAGGCGCCACAGCAGCGGCTGGGTGACGGAGACGGCCTGCACGCGGCCCGGCGGAACGGTCTGGGCCCGGGTTTCCAGCAGACCGTAGCGCAGCCGGATGCCGTCAGGCGACACCGCGGCCCGGAAGTTGTACGCCGTGCTGAAGACGCTCCAATAGCCGGCGGCGACGGCGACCAGGCCGGGCACCAGCGCCGAGAGCGCCACGCCGAAGCTGCCCCAGTCCAGCGCGAACCCGACGGCGGTGCCGGTCGCCAGCACCAGCACCATGACGGCCAGCGCCACGGTCGAGCCGGACAGCAGCGTCGCCCCCACCACCCGGGAGGCGGGGATGGCCAGCACCGGATGCTCCGGGGCCTCGTGGATCTCGTCCGGATGCTCGGGGTCCGTTTCGGCTCCCGACGCGCGGGCCAGGATGGTGGCGCGCAGCTGCTGCGCCGAGGCCAGCGGAAGGTAGGCCAGGCGCACCGCCGATTCGCCGGCGTCGGCCACTTCGAATTTCAGTTCCGCCAGCCCGAAGATCCGGCCCAGCAGCGGCTGGATGACGTCGATGGCCTGCACCCGGTCCAGCCGGGCCTGGCGGTGCTGCCGGAACAGGATGCCCGAGTTGACCCGCACGTGCTCCTGCGTGACCTGGTACCGGGTGAACCACCAGGACAGCACGAAACCGCCGACCAGCAGCGCCAGCACGCCCAGCAGGATGGCGGCGGCCCAGAAGCCGCGGCCTTCGGTCAGCATCCAGGCCGGTTCGCCGCGGAAAATGGACTCGAACGAGTCGCGGCCGAAGAAGTAGGCGATCGCAGCCAGCGCCAGCCACCCGCGCACGAGCGGCGAGATGGGATGGACCCGGTGCCAGCTGTCCTCGCGGTCGGGCACCAGCGGCACATCGCGGGTGGGGCTGCCGCCCGGGGCCGGTCCGTCCGGTCCCGGGCCACGGGGCGTGGTCACAGTCCGGCCAGCCTTGCCTGTCCGCGGGCCGAGAGCTGCTCGCGCAGCCGGGCGGCCTCAGCTGCAGGGACGCCGGGGATGGCGGCGTTGGTCTGCGGCGAGGCGGTATGCAGCTTAACCGAGGCCAGGCCAAACGCGCGTTCCAGCGGTCCGACGGCGACGTCGACGTACTGCATCCTGCCGTAGGGCACGACCATGACGCGCTGGAAGAAGATGCCGCGGCGGATCAGCAGGTCCTCGTCCCGCTCGGCGTAGCCAATGGCGCGCACCTGCCGCGGGATCAGCACTGCCGCCCACAGGTTGGCCAGCACGGTTGCGCCGCTCAGGGTCCATGCCAGCCAGGCCGGAAAGCCGTCCCAGACGCCGGTCAGCAGCAGCACCAGCGGCGCGCTGGCAACCGCGATGCTGATGAGCGCGGAGATGCCCCAGCCGATCAGCTGCACGCTGATGTACTTCGGCGACACCCGGATCCAGCTGATGCCGTCCGGGTCGATCGGCTCGCTACGCATACTCCCCCTCGCCCTCGGCTGACCTGCGCTCCCGTTCGGCCGCCTCCGGGTCTTCCGGGGGCAGCTTGCAGAAGCGCTCGACGACCAGGCCGACGACCACCATGACCAGGCCACCGCCCATCATAGCCAGCACCTGCAGCAGCACTGCGGACGCCGGCCGGAAGGTCAGCAGCACCAGCTGGTCCACCAGGATTCCCGCATGCCAGCCCAGCAGCAGCGAGCCGGCATAGGCGCAGGCCTGCGCCAGCACCAGGGTGCGGGCGGCCAGGATCGGATCCAGGGGCTTGTTGCGCTTTCCGTTGCGCCAGCTGCGCACGCGCAGCCCGAGTGCCAGGGTGAAAATGACGACGGCGGCCATGGTCGCCAGGGAGCTAAGGTGCAGGACGGGGACGGGCAGGCCGTTGCGGAGGGTCAGGAGGTTCCCCAGCCAGCCCAGCACACCGGCGCAAAGCGCGATGATTGCCAACCAGCTGTACTTGATGGTCCTCACAATCCCCGTGCCCTTCAGCTAGCTGTCAGTGCCCCGGTTCGAAGGGCACCAATCCGTCGAAGTCCCCCGCCGCGGCGGCCAGTTCACCCACCGGCACTCCGCCCAGCGTCGCATGCGAGTCCATCCAGGCCCACGGCTGGAGCACGAACGCCCGCTCGTGCGCCCGCGGATGCGGAATCGTCAAGGTGCCGTCATCCATGCTCAGGTCCCCGTACGTGATGATGTCTATGTCCAGCGTACGCGGCCCCCAGCGCACTTCGCGCGTGCGGTGGTGCTTGTCCTCCACGGCATGGCAGTGCGCCAGCAGCTCGTGGGGTTCGAAGTCGGTCTCCACTTCGATCACCATGTTGAGGAAGTCCGGCTGGTCCTCGGGCCCGCCGACCGGCTTGGTCTGCACCACCGGGGACACGGCGCAGAGCCGTACGCGCGGGGAATCGACCAGGTCCGCGACGGCCAGGGAGAGGGTGTCGCTGCGTTCGCCGAGATTGCTGCCCAGCGCCAGTACTGCCTTCACGCTCATGGCTGCTCCCGGTAGATCCTGACGGTGACGTCGCTGAAGGGCACCTCGATCGGGGCCTTCGGCTTGTGCACGGTGACTTCGACGGCGGCCACGGGAAAGTCTGCGAGCACGGACCCGGCAATCCGCTCGGCCAGCGTCTCGATCAGGTTCACCGGTTCCCCCGTGATCACGGCCTGGACGCCCTCGGCGAGCTCGCCGTAGTTGGCGGTATCGGCCAGGTCGTCACTGGCGGCGGCGGCACGGGTGTCGGTGTGCAGGGCGATGTCCACAGTGAAGGGCTGGCCGTTGGCGCGCTCATGGTCGAAAACGCCGTGGTAGCCGACGGCGGTGATGCCGGCGAGCGTGATGATGTCCCGGGGCACGGTTCCGGCCGCTGGCATCGGCATCCGCACTACCCGGCCCAAGCGGAAGCGACCTTGACCCCGTCAAGGCTTGCTCCGGCGTCGTGCACGCGGACCCCCCACGCCCCGTTGGCCGCGGACAGGACGGAGACCGCCATGGTGGCATTGTCCCGCTCGGCCGGGGCGGCGGCCTTGCCCGCGGTGGCCAGCAGGCTGCCGAGGAAGCGCTTCCGGGAGGCACCGACCAGCACCTTGTGGCCGAGCTTCGTGAACTCGGGCAGTGCCCGCAGGAGGGCCCAGTTGTGCTCGCCGGTCTTCGAGAAGCCCAGGCCCGGATCCAGGATGAGCTGCTCCGGCTCGACGCCCTCGGCCACGAACTTGTCGCGCAGTTCGGCCAGCTCGGCCAGCACCTCGGCGACCACGTCCGTGTAGTTGGCCTTGGGATCGTCATGCCGGGCGTCGCCGCGGCTGTGCATGAGCACGTAGGGCACCTTGCGCTCGGCCACCAGGGCCGGCATCCGCTCGTCGAAGGTGGTGCCGGACACGTCGTTGATGATGGAGGCGCCTGCATCCAGCGCCTTGGCCGCCGTCTCCACGTTCATGGTGTCGACGCTGATCACGGCACCGGCCTTGGCCAGGGCCTCGATCACGGGCAGGATCCGTGCCTGCTCTTCCTCGGGCGACACGCGCTCGGCGCCGGGCCGGGTGGATTCGCCGCCAACGTCGATGATGTCCGCGCCGCCGTAGAGCAGCTTCAGCCCGTGGGCGATGGCCTTGTCCGCCGACACGTAGTTGCCGCCGTCGCTGAACGAATCCGGCGTGACATTCAGGATTCCCATGACCAGGCAGCGGTCGGCGGGCAGGTCAGCAAAGCTCCTGGGACCGCGGGCCTTGCGCACAACGGGCAGCGGGGAGGTAGCCGGTCCGGTTCCGGGGACTGCAGCGAGTGAATCCATCAAATCTCTACCGTTTCTGTTTCGGGCCTGGGGTCAGCGGCCGATAATCAGGCTCATGGCTTCGGCCCGGGTGGCCGGCTCCCGCAGCTGCCCGCGGACAGCCGAGGTGACGGTCTTGGCACCGGGCTTGCGAACCCCGCGCATCGACATGCACATGTGTTCGCATTCGACGACGACGAGGGCACCTTTAGGTTCGAGGTGCTCCACGAGCGCGTCGACAATTTGGGTGGTGAGCCGTTCCTGGACCTGCGGCCGGCGGGCGTAGATCTCCACCAGCCGCGCCAGTTTGCTCAGCCCGGTCACCTTACCGTCATGCGACGGAATATAGCCAATGTGGGCGGTGCCGTGGAACGGAACCAGGTGGTGCTCGCAGGTCGAGTAGAACGGGATGTCCTTGACCAGCACCATTTCCTCGTGGTCGAGGTCGAAGGTCGTGGCGAGCAGGTCCCCCGGATCCTGGTGCAGGCCGGCGAAGATTTCGGCGTAGGACCGCGCCACCCGCTTGGGTGTGTCCTGCAGGCCTTCGCGGTCCGGGTCCTCGCCGACGGCGATCAGGATTTCCCGGACGGCCTTCTCGATCCTGGGCAGGTCGATCGAGGTATCGATCTCCAGTTCGGCAATCACATCATCGTATTCGGTCACGAAAGAGATCCTAGCCCGTGATCCCGCCCGGGTTGCTGCCGGGGGCGGCCGGACCATCCGAGGGGGGATTGCCGCCGGGCAGCTGGGGCGTGCCCGGATCCGGGTCCACGATGACGGAGGAATGGCCTTCCTCTTCATCCTCCGCGCCCACCTTGGCGGCGGCCTCGGCGCGCTCCTTCGGGCTGAGCACCGGAGGGATGTCATGCACCGGGCGGGACTCCTTGGAGAGCCAGACATCCCGGTACTCTCGCTTGCGGATGTCCGCGAAGACCTCTTCGATCTCGCGCTGGTTCAGGGTTTCCCGTTCCAGCAGTGCCAGCGCGAGGCGGTCCAGTACGTCCCGGTTCTCGGTCAGGACGGCATAGGCCTCGTCATGCGCGTTGTCGATCAGCCGGCGCACTTCCTCGTCCACCACGAAGGCGACGTGGTCCGAGTAGTTCCGCTCGTGCGACATGTCGCGCCCCAGGAACGGCTCGCCGCCGCCCTGGCCCAGCTTCACCGCTCCGACCCGTTCGCTCATGCCGTACTGGGTCACCATCTGGCGCGCGGTGCTGGTGGCCTTCTCGATGTCGTTGGAGGCGCCGGTGGACGGGTCGTGGAAGACGATTTCTTCCGCGACGCGGCCGCCCATGGCGTAGGCGAGCTGGTCCAGCAGCTCGTTGCGGGTCACCGAGTACTTGTCGTCCTCGGGGACCACCATGGTGTAGCCGAGGGCGCGGCCGCGCGGCAGGATGGTGACCTTGGTGACCGGCGCAGTGTAGCGCAGCGCCGCGGCGACCAGCGCATGGCCGCCCTCGTGGTAGGCGGTGATCTTGCGCTCGTGTTCCTTCATGACGCGGGAGCGCTTCTGCGGGCCCGCCATCACGCGGTCGATGGCCTCGTCCAGCGCCCGGTCGTCGATGAGCTGGGCGTTTGAGCGGGCGGTCAGCAGCGCCGCCTCGTTGAGGACGTTGGCCAGGTCCGCGCCGGTGAAGCCGGGAGCCCGCTTGGCCAGCGCCCGCAGGTCGACGTCCGGAGCCATCGGCTTGCCGGCCGCGTGGACCTGCAGGATCTGGTGGCGCCCGTCGAGGTCCGGGGCCTCCACCGCAATCTGGCGGTCGAAACGGCCCGGACGCAGCAGCGCCGGGTCCAGCACATCCGGCCGGTTGGTCGCGGCGATCAGGATGACGTTGGTCTTGACGTCGAACCCGTCCATTTCGACAAGCAGCTGGTTCAGGGTCTGCTCGCGCTCGTCATTGCCGCCGCCCACGCCTGCGCCGCGGTGGCGGCCGACGGCGTCGATCTCGTCGACGAAGATGATGGCCGGGGCGTTGTTCTTCGCCTGTTCGAACAGGTCGCGGACGCGGGACGCGCCGACGCCGACGAACATTTCGACGAAGTCCGAACCGGAGATGGAGTAGAAGGGCACGCCTGCCTCGCCCGCAACGGCGCGGGCCAGCAGCGTCTTGCCGGTGCCGGGAGGACCGTAGAGCAGCACGCCCTTGGGGATCTTGGCGCCGAGGGCCTGGAACTTGCCGGGCTCCTGCAGGAATTCCTTGATCTCGTGCAGTTCCTCGACAGCCTCGTCCGCACCGGCGACGTCGGCGAAGGTGACCTGGGGCATGTCCTTGGAGATCAGCTTGGCCTTGGACTTGCCGAACTGCATGACCTTGGACCCGCCGCCCTGCATCCGCGAGAGCAGGAACCAGAAGATCAGGCCGATGATCAGGATGGGCAGGATCAGGCTGATGAAGCTCATGAACCAGTTGTTCTCCACCGGCTGGTCGGTGAAGGTGTCCACGTCGGAGGTGTTGATCGCATCCACGATGTCCGGGCCGCGGTCCGTGCTGTAGAAGAAGGTGATGCTGCGGCCCTTGTTGACGTCATCCTGGATGAAGTCCTCGCGCAGGGTCAGCTCAACGCTTTGCGCGCCGTCGTTGATCCTTGCCTGCTCCGCCTTGTTTTCGGAGAGGAGCTGCAGGCCGACGCTGGTGTCCACGCGCTCGGACTGCGGGCCGGCGAGGTTCGGCACAGCGATCAGCAGGATGGCCAGAACCAGCACGATCCAGATGATCGGCCCCTTGAAAATGTTCTTCAATTTCATGCGTCTAAGGCCCTCAGGGCCCGTCCCTTCTGCTGTGCTGCGCGTGGTGCCACGCATCTAGCTATACACCGTCCGCAGTTATTCACGCACGGCGGGCAAGAATAGTTCCCTCTCGGCGTACAAGCAAGCATTTCGCCCCGTTTCGCCCGTCCTGGGTCCCGCCCGGGCTTACGGCCCTACTCGTAGACGTGCGGCGCGAGGGTGCCGATGAAGTCCAGGTTGCGGTACCTCTCGGCGAAGTCCAGGCCGTAGCCGACCACGAACTCGTTGGGGATCTCGTAGCCGACGTACTTCACGTCGATCTCCACCTTGGCCGCATCCGGCTTCCGCAGCAGTGTGCAGATCTCCACCGACGCCGGGCCGCGCGAGAGCAGGTTGGTCTTCAGCCAGGAGAGCGTCAGGCCGGAATCGATGATGTCCTCGACGATGAGCACGTGCTTGCCCATCAGGTCCGTTTCCAGGTCCTTCAGGATCCGTACGACGCCGGAGGACTGGGTGCCGGAGCCGTAGGACGAGACGGCCATCCAATCCATCTTCACGTGGCTGTGCAGGGCCCGGGCCAGGTCCGCCATGACCATGACCGCGCCCTTGAGCACTCCGACGATCAGCAGGTCGCGGCCCTCATAGTCCTTGTCGATCTGTCCGGCGAGCTCTTCGATGCGCTGCTGGATCTGTTCTTTGGTGTAGAGAACGTGCTTGAGGTCAGCCTGGACGTCGTTCGAATCCACCGGATACTCCCGTTGCTAAGGTGTGGTGTCACTGGCTTGGGGGCCAGTTGCTCTAAAAACAAGATTGCCATAGCCGCGCTCGTCTTGCGCAACCGGTCCGCCGCGGACCTTGCGGTACACACTGACCTTCCCGGCCAGCTGCACGGGCCCGGCCGATCCCTTGCGCTGCAGCAGGGCCTCGGCGGCCAGCAGGCGTTCATAGCTCGGATTTTCCCCGCCCAGTTCCGCCGCCGCGCAGGCGATCACCCGGTGCTTCATCGCCGCCGGCAGTTCCGCCAGCGCGTGCCGGTCCAGTTCCAGGCCGGAAGCGGTTTCGCTGCGCAGCCGCAGGTACTCCCGGCCGGCGAGTTCCTCAAGATAGTCGGCGTCCGCCCGCAGGATCCGCGCGGTCCGCCACAGCGCCTCAGCGACACCCGGCCCCAGCTGCTCCTCCAGGAAGGGAAGCACCTCGGTGCGCACCCGGGAGCGCAGGAACTTCGGATCCCGGTTGGTCGGATCGTGCCAAGGCTCCAGGCCCGCCAGCGCGCAGAGCTCTTCCGTGTCCTGCCGGCGCAGGCCGAGGAAGGGGCGCAGGTACCTGCCGCGGCGCTCGGGCATTCCCGCCAGCGACCGCGTTCCGGAGCCGCGCCCCAAACCCAGCAGCACCTGCTCGGCCTGGTCATCCAGCGTATGTCCCAGCAGCACGGCAGTTGCGCTGAGCTCCTCGGCGGCCTGGTCGAGGGCCGCATAGCGTGCCGTGCGCGCCGCGGCCTCAGGGCCCAGGCCGGGCTGGCCGACCTGCACCTGCCGCACGAGCACCGGATCCAGTCCCAAGCCTGCCAGCTGGTCCGCAGCCTGCCGCGCGACGTCCGCACTGTTCGGCTGCAGTCCGTGGTCAACGACGACGGCGCCCACCCGCCAGCGCTGCGTCCCGTCCCGCAGGGGCCGGGCAAAGTAGGCGGCTACCGCCGCGAGCGCCAGCGAATCGGGCCCGCCGCTGCAGGCGACCAGCAGCAGCGGAGCCGGTGCAGCCGGGTCCGGTTGGTCCCCCAGCAGCTCAAGTGACGCTTTGATGTGGTTGCGCGCGGTGCCGACCAGCGGGTGCAGCCGCGGCCTCCGCTGCCGCGTGCCCTGGGCTGCGCCGCTCATGGACGGCTTTGGTCCATGCGGCTGATCCAGCGGTCCGGGTTGTGGATCTCGTCCTCGGTCGGCAGGTTCTCCTCCCGCTGCCAGACCTGGTTGAAGCCTTCCATGCCGATCTGGTCCACCACGGCGCGGACGAACTTGGCGCCGTCCGTGTACTGGCGGGCCTTGGCGTCCAGCCCCATCAGCCGGCGCACCAGGTTCTCCAACGCCCCACGGCTCTTGCTGCGGGCGTTGAAGCGCTGCCGGATGGTCTTGACGGTCGGGACGACCGAGGCATCCACCGCATCCATGACGACATTGGCATGGCCTTCCAGCAGGCTCATGACCGCGGTCAGGTGCGAGAAGATGGCCTTGTCCTCCGGATCCTGGAACAGGTCGATCAAAGTACCCGCACCACCGGCGACCACCGCGCTGTCCGGACTGCCGGCGTCGTTCTTGCCCCCTTGCAGCGCATCCTTGCCCCCCGCGATCAAGGCGCGGGCCGCCTGCTGCAGCCGTTCGGCGAAGGTGTCCGCCTTCGCCACCAGCCCGGCCGAGAGCTTGCCGATCTGCTCCAGCATGTGGTCGCGCAGCCACGGCGCCGCGGCAAACTGCACGCGGTGCGTCTGCTCATGCAGGCAGACCCAAAGCCGGAAGTCGGCCGGCTCAACATTCAGTTCCTGCTCCACCGAGATGACGTTCGGCGCCACCAGCATCAGGCGCCCGCCGGCGGGGCCGCCGGGAAGCAGCGAGCAGAACGGATCGTACTGCCCGAGAACCTTGCTGGAGAGGAAGGACAGGATGGCGCCCATCTGGGTGCCTGTCAGTGTGCTGCCCACGGCGGTGGCGGCACTCTTGAGCTGCTCCGGCTTCTTCCGCGCCAGTTCCTCCAGCGCTGGCTGCAGCAGCGCTTCGAAACTGCGCGCATTCGCCTTGGACCACGCGGCCCGGTCCACCACGAGCACCTCGGAATCGCGCAGGTCGCGCGCAGCCTCGAGCCCGGTAATCCGGTGCACATGCTCCACCGAGGCATCCGCCAGTTCACGCAGATTGGCGACGGCGGCGCGGATCTGCGCCGAGGTCATCTTGGGACCCGCGGGAGTCAGTTTCGCCGCGGTCGTCGCCGCCAGCTCCCAGTTGACCAGCCGGGGCGGATTCTCGGATACGGACGCAGTTGTCTCCATGCACCCCATCAGATCACAGGAGGAGCCTTGCGGTCACCGGCCGTTCGCCCAGCGGTGAACCATTCCCCGGGTGGAATGCCTTCAGCGGCAGCCGCACCCGGCCAGCACTGCAGCCGCACGGTCCACCGCTGCCCGTGGCGGCTCCGCTGAACCCTGGAGCCCGTTGGCGACGAAGGCGAAGATGAACATATGCCCCTCCGGGGATACGGCGTAGCCGCCCAGCGAGGTCACGGCATTCAGCGTCCCGGTCTTGGCTCGGACCAGGCCGGCCCCGCCGGCAGCGCCCCCGGTGAACCGCCCATCGAGCGTTCCGCTCAGCCCCGCCACCGGCAGCCCGTCCAAGGCGGCGCGGAGGTGCACGTTGCTGCCGCTGGTGATCTCCCGGACCACCGCGGCAATCTGCACCGCGGACACCCGGTTGCCCAGCGAGAGGCCGCAGGCATCAGTGATGAGCAGCCCGTCCAGCGGGATCTCAAGCTGCGCAAGGGCTTCCTTGATCGCCTCGGTCCCGCCGCCGAAGGAGCCGGGCTTGCCGCTGGCGAGTGCCAGGTTCCGGGCCAGCACCTCGGCCACATAGTTGTCCGAGTGCAGCAGCATGTAGTTGGCCTGCGCTCCGACCGTCGCGGACTCCACGGCGGCCAGTACCGGCGCGTCGTCAGCGGCATCGCGCCGCTCCACTTCGGCCTCGACCTTGATGCCGCGGTCCGCCACCGCCTCGGCCAAGGCGTCGCGGAAAGCCTGGGCGGCCGCCAGGCCCGGGTCCGGCGCATAGGCACCCGTCCCGTCGGACCGCACCCGTCCGCCGTGCAGGGCGATCGGATGGATCGGCGCGATCTCTCCGGCCTGGACATCCGCGGCCGCCCACGCCGGGTTGATCACCGGGCCGGCAAAGGCGGAATCGTCCAGCTGCACCTTCAGCGAACCGCGGTAGTCGTCGGTGCCGATCCGCTTGGCGGCAGCCTCCGCCAAGGTCTGCAGCCCGGCATGGCCGCGGACCTCGTCCGGCTTCGACTCTCCCGCACCCAGCAGGGCGTCGCCGCCGGCGCGCAGCACCACTGCCCCGGGGGACGTGCCCCGGACCACCTCGGTGCTGAAGCGCGCGTCCGCGCCCATGGTGGACAGCGCGGCGGCGGCGGTCAGCAGCTTCATATTCGACGCCGGAACCCGAGGCTCGGAACCGCCCCGGTCATAGACCACTTCGCCGCTGGACGCCTCGGTGACGATCGCGGTGATGTCTCCGGCGCCGTCGTACTTTAATGCCTCGTCCAGCGCTTTGCCCAGCACCTTGGAATCGATGGCCGGCGCCGCCGGAGGCTCCGCTTCCAGCAGCGGAGCCGCAGACAATCCGCGCGGGGCCTGCTGGGCAGCGGGGGTGCTGACCACTGGTTCCGGACCGGCCGCGGGCCACTCGACCGCCTGCGCCAGATTCAGCCCCACCGGGACGGCGAGCAGTGCAAAAGCGGCCACCAGCAGCAGCGACGTGAACGCACGCCAGCCACGGCTCATCGATCCCCTCCCCCGGATTCCCCTGCCAAGACAACCAGCTCCCCGACCGGCCCTGTACCGTCGCACAATTCCGGCGAATGCCGGACCGCCGAGTGGGGAGCTATATCGTTAAGCCTAGACCGGCGCGGCGCCTTGGCTTGTCCACCGCGCCCGAGCCTGTGCCAGCAATGCCACCGCATTTCAAGGAGCCTGCCATGCAGCACGATGTGACCATCGAGATCCCCAAGGGATCGCGCGTCAAGTACGAGATCGACCACGAGACCCACCGCCTGCGCCTCGACCGGGTGCTGTTCACCTCCATGCAATACCCCACGCACTACGGCTACTTCGAGGACACCCTCGGCGAGGACGGGGATCCGCTGGACGCGCTGGTCATGCTGCAGGACTTCGACCTGCTGCCAGGCGTGCTGGTCGAGTCCCGTCCGATCGCCGTGTTCAACATGACCGACGACGGCGGCGGCGACGCCAAGGTGCTCTGCGTGCCGGCCGACAAGCGCTTCGACCACATCCAGGAGCTCTCCGACGTGCCGGAGTTCCTGGTCAAGGAGATCGAGCACTTCTTCACCCGCTACAAGGACCTGGAGCCGGGTAAGTGGGTCAAGGCCGAGGGCTGGTCCGACCGCGCCGCAGCGGAGGCCGAGCTCGAGGCTTCCATCAAGCGCTTCGCCGCGCTGGGCGAGGAATCCGCACCGGACGAGCCGCAGGGCCGCGACGTCGAGGACGGCACCACCAGCGGCAGCGAGGCGCAGGGCCGCACCCTCTAGAAACGCGGTCAAACAACGACGGCGGTCCGGGGCTTGAGTGCCCCGGACCGCCTTTTCCATGTCCGGCCACGCGCAGCTTCCGTGTCCGGCCACACGCAGCGTTGGCAACCGAAATGAGTTGATTCACCCTCGGCGTTGGCCATACTGGTCCCATGTACGTGCTGACCATCAACCAGCGTGACTCGCGGGAAGTCGGCGACTTGGTCCCGGAGCTGGTCAAGGAGCTGCGGCATCTGCCCGCCGCCATCGCCTTCCAGCGCTCAGTGGGTGACGAGGCCATCGGCGTCGTGGAAGATGCGCACACAGCGGTGGACGCGGCGCTGATTGCATTGCGCAATCGGCGCTGGCATGTGGGGATCGGCGTCGGCGAAATCCAGCCGCCGCTGCCCGAGGACATCAGCCAGGCCGACGGCTACGGGCTGGTGTACGCGCGGCGCGCGGTGAACCGGGCGCAAAAAACCGGCGAGCGGATCCCCCTGGCCGTGGAAGGCCCGGATGCGGACGTGGCCGCCGAAGCCGAGGCCGTCCTGCGGCTCATTGGCCAGATCGTCGCCACCCGTACTGACGCTGAGTGGAAGGTGCTGGACCTGCTGACTCCCGGCGCACGCGGGCAGCAGAAGTTCATCGCCGAAGTATTGGGTATCAGCACGCAGGCGGTCAGCAAGGCCGTCGTCCGGTCGCACTGGACCGAAGAGTGGGCCTGCCGTCCTGCCGCCGCCCGCCTGCTCGACCTCGTGGCCGGGCCGAAAACACTGCCTCCTGCGGCGTTGCCGTACCGTTGACGCGACGGCTGGTCTAGACTCCGGACCGAGGGTCCAACAAGGCAAGGAGCTGGTAATGATTCCGGAAATCAACTTCTGGGGTGTCCTGGTCGCCACCATCTCCAGCATGGTGGTCGGCTCCCTTTGGTACACGCCCAAAGTCTTCGGCAACTACTGGATGCGCACCGCGAACGTCTCCCCCAGCGGCGAGGCCAAAGATGCGGTGCGGCCAATCATCCTCACGCTCATTGTCAGCTTCGTCAGCGCCTGGGTGCTGGCCGGCGCCGCCGCGATCGCGCAGGACTTCTACGGCGGCAGCTTCCTGTGGAACTCCGTGCTGACTGCCCTGATCCTGTGGGGCGGCTTCACCGCCGCACGCTTCGTTACCCACGACGCCTTCGAGGCCGGCCCGCCGGGCTGACGGTGCTGAACTGCGCGCACGAGCTGGTGACCTTCCTGGTCATGGCGCTCATCATCGGCCTCTTCGGCATCAGCGCTGCTTAGACGGCGGGGCCATCGCTCGTCCATCCAGCCAGCACGGCAGCCGCATGCTTATAGTCGACTTGCCCCGTCGCCACCGCGATAACGAGGTCGTAGGCCGGGTCCTCAGGCGCGTCAATGACCATCGAATTCAGTCCGTAGAACACAACGACGGCCAGCCAGGCCAGCCGCTTGTTTCCATCGACCAGCTGATGATTCCGAACAATCGATTCGAGCAATACGGCCGCCTTCTCATGCATGGAAGGGTAGGTATCCTCACCATAAAGCGTCGTTTGGGGCCGGTTCGCAGCGGCGGAGAGGAGCCCAACATCGCGGACGTGAGGAACCGCCAACTCTTCGGCCAGCGCGAGGAGGGACTCAAGATCGAGGTAAACGGGACCCACTTACTGCGCCAACCGGTCCAGCAAGGGCCGGTATTTCCTGATCGCCTCCCGTGCCAGTTCCCGGACTTGTGAATCCTTCTCGACGCGGCCGGCGGCTTCGACAATGGCACGCATCGCGGCCTCGTTCTTACTGATACCTTCCGCGGCTGCCAAGCGCTGGAGCAGGATGTCCTGTTCCGGAGTCAGTCGAAGAGTCATAGGCATATACCTATGATACCGCTTTGACACCAAGCGGGGGGAAGCCCTATCAGGCTACGAGGCTGCGCAGGATGGGCACGGCGCCGTCTTCGTCCACGGTGCCGGTGACTTCATGTGCGACGGCGATCACCTCCTTGGGTGCCTGCCCCATGGCCACTGCGCGGGCTGCCCAGTCGAGCATCTCAATGTCGTTCCGGCCGTCGCCCATGGCCACGGTCTGGGCCGGGTCGATGTCCAACTTGCGCCGCAGGGTCTCAAGCGCGCTGGCCTTCGTCACTCCGTTGGCGGCGATGTCGAGCCAAGCGGTCCAGCCCACGGAGTACGTCACGCCGTGCAGGCCGGCAGCGTCGATGGCTTCCTTGAACTCCTCGGGCGTGTTCTCCGTGCTGAAGACCACCACGCGGACGGCCGTCGCTTCCAGCATCGTTTCGAAATCAACGCCTTGCGCTTCCACGCCGAAGCTGGCGTCCTGGAAGCGCTCCGTTGACAGGAAGCTTCCTTCGTCGTCCTCCAGGGCGAACTTCGCCGTCGGCAGCTTAGTGCGCAGCGCGCGCAGCGCCGGTCCCGGGTTGAAGGTCACGCGGTCGATCACTTCGTAGCCATCCTCCAAGGTGGCATCGATCCGCAGCGTGACGGCTCCGTTAGAGCAGACAGCATAACCCTTGGTCAGGCCGATCAGTTCGATGATGGGCAGGGTTGCGCCCAGGGAGCGGCCGGTCGAGACGACGACTTCATGGCCGGAGTCGACGACGGACTGTGCAGCCTCGCGGACTCCCCGGCTCATGTGGCCGTCATGGTTGACCAGCGTTCCGTCGACGTCGAGGGCGACCATGCGGCGCTCCTCGGCGGCAATCCGGGCGGTACGGTTTCCTTCTGCGTGCCGGTCTTCGCTGCCGGCAGTTGCTCTATCAGCTGTAGTTGTCATGGATCCAGTGAACCAGACGCACCCTACGGCAGGATAGGGAATGGCTCACAGTGCATGAACCGCAGGTGAACCCTAGCCGTCTTTCCGAACGGACTAATCCCGGACGGTCCGGCCCTACTGCAGGACCGGAAGGACTTCCATTCCACCTAGGTAGGGACGCAGTGCCTCCGGCACGGTGACCGAGCCGTCCGCATTCTGGTGGTGCTCCAGAATCGCGACAATCCAGCGCGTCGTCGCCAGCGTCCCGTTGAGCGTTGCCACTGCCCGCGTGCCCTTCTTCTCCTCGCCGGCCACGCGCTCACGGACATTCAGCCGGCGGGCCTGGAACGTCGTGCAGTTGGAGGTCGAGGTCAGCTCGCGGTAGGCATTCTGGGTCGGGACCCAGGCCTCGCAGTCGAATTTGCGCGCGGCAGAAGTTCCCAGATCGCCTGCGGCCGTGTCAATCACCCGGTACGGCAGCTCGACCTTGGCCAGCATCTCCTCTTCCCATGCCAGCAGCCGCTCATGCTCCTTGGCGGCCTCATCCACCGTGGTGTAGATGAACATCTCAACCTTGTTGAACTGGTGCACGCGGATGATGCCCCGGGTGTCCTTGCCGTGCGAACCCGCCTCGCGGCGGTAGCAGGAGGACCAGCCGGCGTAGCGCAGCGGGCCGCCCGAAAGATCGAGGATTTCGTCCGCGTGGTAGCCCGCCAGCGGAACCTCCGAGGTGCCCACAAGGTAAAGGTCGTCGTCCGCCAAACGGTAGATCTCGGCGTCGTGCGCTACATCGAAGCCCGTACCCTGCATGGTCTCGGGACGCACCAGAGTCGGAGTGATCATCGGAGTGAATCCGGCGGCCACTGCCTGGTCCATGGCCATATTCAGCAGTGCGAGTTCCAGCCGGGCGCCTACGCCCTTGAGGAAGTAGAAGCGTGCGCCGGAGACCTTGGCCCCGCGCTCCATGTCGATCCCGCCGATCAGTTCGCCGATTTCCAGGTGGTCCCGGGGCGCGAACCCGTCCGCGGAGAAGTCGCGCGGCTTGCCGACCGTCTTGATGACCTCGAAGTCATCCTCGCCGCCGGCGGGCACACCGTCGATAACCAGGTTGGGCACAGTCCGCAGCAGCCCCTCCTGCTGCGCCTGCGCGGCCTCGGACTCGGCCTGTGCGGCCTTGACCGCCGCGGCGAGTTCCTTCACCTCGGCCAGCAGGGCCTGCTTTTCCTCGCCCTTGGCCTGGGCCACCTTCTTGCCGAAGGCGTTCTGGTCCGCCCGCAGGGACTCATAGCGTGTGATGGCCTCGCGCCGGGAAGCATCCGCCGAAATAATCGCATCGATCAGGGATTCGTCGGCGCCGCGGGCACGCTGCGACGCTCGGAAAACCTCGGGATTGGCGCGGAGTTCATTAACATCGATCACCCGCTAAGGGTACCGAACAACCGGCTCAGGTCTCGATCCAGCATGCCGCTATCCTGAGAGCATCATGGACTCCCAGTGGATGATCGGCCTCGTCGCCGTGATTGCAGCCGTGGCCATTCTCGCCAGCTGGCTCGGCGCCCGCCGCCTGCCGCGCAGTTCCAGGGTGCTCCCCGGTCCCGCCCCGGATGCGATCGACACCATGCGGCAGCAGGTTGCCTTGATCCTCAATCCCATCAAGAACGATGCTGATGCAGCCCGCGCCAAGCTCAGGACTGCCTGCCGGGAACTTGGCTGGCCGGAGCCGATCATCCTGGAGACCACCATGGAGGACCCGGGCCATACACAGACGCGCCGTGCACTCGATGCCGGGGCCGACGTCGTACTGGCCGGCGGCGGTGACGGCACGGTCCGCGTCGTCACCAGCGAGCTCGCCGGAACCGACATCCCCTTCGGCCTGATTCCACTAGGCACAGGGAACCTTCTCGCACGGAACCTCGGCATGGATCCAGGCAACCTTGATGCCAATATCGCCACCGCCCTCCATGGCGAGCTGCGGTGGATCGATACCGCCACCATCACGCTGGAAAACGCGCGGACCGGCACGCGGACCCAGGAGAACTTCCTGGTTATCGCCGGCATCGGCCTGGACGCGGAGGTGCTCGCAGCCACCAAGGACGACCTCAAGCAGAAGTTCGGCTGGCTTGCCTACTCGGAAGCCGGCGTGCGGAACCTTCCCGGCAAGCGCAAGAAGGTGCGCATCAGTATCGACGACGGACCACCCCGGACCCTGCACATGCGCAGCATCCTTTTCGCCAACTGCGGCAAACTGCCCGCCGGCATCGACTTCATCCCCGAAGCGAATATCGATGACGGCGAACTCGACATCGTGATCATGAGCCCGCAGAACACCCTCGGTTGGATTCGCATTGCCGCCAAGACACTGCTCCGCCACCGCCTCCCCATCCCGGTGATCGAATTCCACCGAAGCCGGAAAGTGCGCGTCACCGCTCATGAGCCCATGGGCACCCAACTGGACGGAGACCTCTCCGGACACGTCACCGCGCTCACCGTCGAGGTCCAGCCGTCCGCCCTGCCGGTGAGGGTTCACCCCGGCACACTTGAGGCCATCCAAGCCACTGCCCAACCACGCGAAGCCGAAGAACTCTAGCTCGCAAGCCCTGGACAGCCCACCGACCACCGCCCAAAGGTCAGCGGCGAAACTGTCATACCCAAATGCCACAATGAAACCCGTCAGGCAGCCGGTAACCCCGCCTCATGAAAGATCGAGGTTAGCGAGCCACAACGATTATCCACACCCCTAGTTATCGAAGATAGTTTCGACTAGAATTGTGACATGGCAGACAAAGCAGCGAACCAGCCGGACAACGGCGACGAGGCGACCGAGCCCGCCTCCTCCGGCGCCGCGTCCCCGGACACCGGCGGGAACCAGCCTGCCGCCGGCTCTCCTGCCGGCCCGCCTGCTTCCAGTTCCACCGCCGACTCCACTGCCGACTGCCCCACTAACTCTGCTGCCGGTTCGCCTGACTCCGGTTCCCCCGCCGACTCCACTGCCGGTTCGCCTGGCTCGGGTTCTCCTGCTGGCTCGTCTGCTCCCGGCCATCCTTCGGAGTCCTCTGGCTCCGGTTCCCCGGCTCCGGATTCCGGCGTACCGGCCCGCCGGTGGGGCCCGCGGCCCGTCGACCCGTTCTCGGTGTCCCCGCCCTGGGAAGACGGCTCCTGGGCCGAAGGCGAACTCCTCGACGAAGAAGGCATCCCGATCGACCCGCCCGACACCCCGATCCCGCTGCACGTACTCACCGGCCACGACGCCCCGCCCGAGGAAGACCCCTGGGCCGACCAACGCAACGAACCCCTGCCCGCCAGCCAGCCACCCCTGCCCGCCACCAGCGGACAAGTGAAAGACCTGCTCACCCGCCTCGCCGCCCGCGACCCCTCCCGCATGCACTACAAGGAAGCCGCGCACGAACTCGTCGCCATCCGCCGCATCGGCGGCTGGCTCGAGGCCTACACCCTGCGCCTGCTCACCGCCCTGACCCGCGAAGCCCTGAACGAACAACCCCACGGCTGGCCCCACCCCCTCGGACCCGACAAACCCGACCGAA
>NZ_ANPE02000126.1 GCF_000328305.2 Arthrobacter crystallopoietes BAB-32
CAGAACCGTCCGGTGCCGCGCCGGCCGCGCCCCAGTACTGGGCCGGCCCATGGTCCTTCCGGCCTTCCGCTGCTGCCGCCCTACCACCGGCAGCCTCCGCGGCAGCCTGGCCCGCCAGCTGCCGAGACCCATCCCCCGCCGCTTCTTGTTGTGCCGGACAACCCGTCGGGTGAGGAGCTTGGGCGTCACCGAGGGATGGACCGCTGCCGTGAGGTCCACCGGTTCGGGAGCTGCCGTTCGGTAGGCCCGGCGGGCGAAGTCGTCAGCGCGTGGCCGCTCGCCGGGGGCCTCGGATAGCCCGGCTTCAAGAAGCTCGACCAAAGCTGCGGGGACGCCGGGAACCATGACGCCCAGCGGAGGCCGCTGGACCGTGCGGGCCGGCACCCGGCCGGTCAGCATATACCACCCCAGCGCCGCCAGCGCATAGACGTCGGCGTCCGGTTCCAGTCCGTGGCCTTCCCGGGAGCCGCGGGACACTTCGGGCGGGCAGAACCCGGGCGTGCCGCCTGAATAGAGCTTGGCTGAACCAACCAGCCGGGCGATGCCAAAGTCGGAGAGCAGCGGCTTGCCGAGTTCCGTGAAGAGGACGTTGCCCGGAGCCACGTCCCCATGTGTCATTCCTTGCGCGTGGAGATAGGCCAGAGCCTGGGCCAACGGCGTCAGCACCGTAACAGTCTCCGCCACGCTCAACGGTCCGCGCGCGGCGACCAGCGAAGCCAGCGACCCGCCTGCCGCGTACTGCAGCAGCAGCCCATCCCCGGCGTTCGTCGGAATGATCCGCAACGCCGGCAGCAAGTGGTCGTGCACCACCGATTCCAGCAGCAACCGCTCCCGCTCGGGTTCCATGGAGGACTTCTCCGGCTTCCCTTCTCCGGAGCCGTCCGGCGCCCCGCCATCGTCCCGCGTAAAGAGTTTCAGGGCATACTCAGTGCCGGTGTTCGCGTCAGCCACCAGCCAGACATCAGCCGCCGCCCCACTGCCAAGCCAGCGGACAACACGGAAGCCTTCGACCTCAGGCTGCGGCGGCTCCCCGGCTGTCGTGCACGAGGGAACTGGCTCCGGCAACAAGGACTGTGTCATGGTCCAGATCTACTACAGTCCCGTGCCCGCCGGCAGGCGTTATCCACAGGCATCAGCGCATCCACACCCGCCGACACACAAATACGTTCGGGCAGCGGGCGGGCGTAGGCTT
This sequence comes from Arthrobacter crystallopoietes BAB-32, assembly GCF_000328305.2. GTDB lineage: Bacteria > Actinomycetota > Actinomycetes > Actinomycetales > Micrococcaceae > Crystallibacter > Crystallibacter crystallopoietes_A. The sequence continues at coordinate 1,193 of NZ_ANPE02000126.1, forward strand.
GGGCGCATGAGCCTTGAGTTTTCCCGTATCGGGTTTGCCCCTGACTATGTTGACTATGAGGAGGGCTGGGACCTGCAGCGCAGCATTCACAGCGCCGTCCTGGCCGGTGAAGCCGCCAGCACGGTTCTGCTGCTCGAGCACAGCCCGGTCTACACAGCCGGCAAGCGGACCGAAGAGCACGAGCGTCCGCTCGACGGCACCCCGGTCGTCAACGTGGACCGGGGCGGAAAACTCACCTGGCACGGGCCGGGGCAGCTGGTAGGGTACCCGATTGTGGCTCTGCCTGAACCGACGAAGGTGGCCGACTACGTGGATGTCCTCGAACAGGTCCTGATCAACGTCGTCGCCGACTACGGGATCCAGGGAACCCGAATCGAGGGCCGTTCCGGCGTCTGGGTCAAGGGCACCGACGGAGGGCAGGACCGCAAGATCGCCGCCATCGGCATCCGCGTCAACCACCGTGTCACCATGCACGGCTTTGCCCTGAACTGCAACAACGATCTGGCCCCGTACTCGCAGATCATCGCCTGCGGGATCGCGGACGCGGGGACCACCACGATCAGCGCCGAGGCAGGCCGGACCGTGACGCCCGCGGACGTGGCTGACCGGATCGAAGAAGAACTGCGCCGGTTCGAAACCTCGCTCGTGAAGACCGGTGATACCGCCGCCGCCGAAGCGGACCGGCAGGAAGGAGCACTGCTGTGAGCGCCGCCCCCGAAGGCCGCCGCCTGCTGCGCATCGAGGCCCGCAATGCCGCCACTCCAGTCGAGCGCAAGCCCGACTGGATCAAGGCCAAGGTCAACATCGGCCCCGAGTACGTGCAGCTGAAGAACCTGGTCAAGGACGAAGGCCTGCACACTGTCTGCGAAGAGGCAGGCTGCCCGAACATCTTCGAGTGCTGGGAAGACCGCGAAGCGACCTTCCTCATCGGCGGCTCCGAATGCACCCGCCGGTGCGATTTCTGCCAGATCGACACGGGCAAGCCCTCGCCCATCGACGTGATGGAGCCCACGAAGGTAGCCCGCTCCGTGGCCAGCATGAACCTGCGTTACGCCACCGTCACCGGCGTCGCACGCGATGACCTGGCGGACGAAGGCGTCTGGCTCTATGCCGAAACAGTGCGCAAGATCCATGAGCTCAATCCGGGTACCGGCGTCGAACTCCTGATCCCCGATTTCTCCGGCAACCCGGACCACATCACGGCCATCTGCGATTCGGCGCCGGAGGTCTTCGCGCACAACGTGGAAACCGTTCCGCGCATCTTCAAGAGCATCCGGCCTGCCTTCCGCTACGAACGGTCGCTCGACGTCATCACCCAGGGGCAGCGGCACGGCATGGTCACCAAGTCGAACCTGATCCTGGGCATGGGCGAAACCCGGGAGGAAGTCTCCGAGGCGCTCCGGGATCTGAAGGAGGCCGGCTGCGACCTGATCACCATCACGCAGTACCTGCGGCCGACCGAGCGGCACCACCCGGTGGAACGGTGGGTGAAGCCGGAGGAATTCGTGGAACTGCGGGACGAAGCGGAGGAAATCGGCTTCCTGGGCGTCATGAGCGGACCGCTGGTGCGGTCCTCCTACCGGGCCGGACGGCTGTGGGCAACGGCGATGCGCAAGAAGGGACGCGAGCTGCCGCCGGAACTGGCCCACATTGGAGAATCCGGCTCCACGCGGCAGGAAGCCGCGAGCCTGCTTGCGCGCTGATTTCCACTGTCCAGGCCACTGTAGAATTGCCTCATTATGTCCAATAGCACCGGCTCCGACGCCAACTCCAAGCGCGGTTTGTTCGCGCGCAAACCAAAACCCGAGAAGCCGGCCAAGGCCAAGAAGGGCCCCGGCCGCCTGAAGCAGCTCGGCCAGGTCTTCCAAATGACCCGGCGGCACGACCCGAACGTCGTGTGGCTGATGCTGCTGGCTTTCCTGGGGATTGTTGCCATCGGCCTGGTCATTGGCTTGCTGATCAACAACTGGATCACCCTGCTGATCATCGCGGTACCGCTGGGCCTGCTCGCCGCGACGTTCATCCTCTCGCGCCGGGCCGAGCGCGCAGCCTTTGCCCAGATCGAGGGCCAGCCCGGGGCTTCCGGCGCGGCGCTCAGCGTGCTCCGGCGCGGCTGGATCCTGCAGGAGCAGCCGGTTGCCGTGAACCCGCGCACGCAGGACGCCGTCTTCCGGGCGGTCGGACGGCCCGGAATCGTCCTGGTGACCGAGGGGCCCTCGCACCGCGTCAAGCAGCTGGTCAACAATGAGCGGCGCAAGCTCAACCGGATCCTGCCGAACGTCAAGATCCATGTCATCGAGACGGGCCGGGAAGACGGCCAGGTGCCACTGTCCCAGGTGGCCAAGAAGGTGCAGAAACTGAAGAAGGAACTGACCAAGCAGGAAGTCCAGGCGGTGGAAAAGCGCCTGAGCGCCCTCGGAAGCAGCAAGCTGCCCATCCCCAAGGGCGTGGATCCGTTCAAGGCCCGTCCGGACCGCCGGGCCATGCGCGGACGCTGAGCGTTCCTTCCGGACTGTAACGACGGCGAAGGCCACCTGGAACTCCCAGGTGGCCTTCGCCGTCGTTCTGCCTTAATGGACCGGTTACATCCTGACCAGGATGGTCGACATGACGCGGTCGTGCAGTCCCCGCTGGTCCTGGTCGAAAACCACGGCTGGAATCACCAGGCACAGGAGCAGCGTGCGGACGATGGCGGGCAGCGGCCCGGGGGCCGACCCGTCGAGCCTGCGCACCGATATGCCGACGAGCCGGTGGCCGATGCTGTAGCCGAGGGTCCCCACCAGCAGGATCTGTTCGGCGGCAAAAACGGCCAGGATGCCAAGGTCGGTGCCGCCGAAGAGCCACAGCGCGATCAAGTAGCTCAGGCCCCAGTCGATCATCAGCGCAGCCACCCGCCGGCCCACGCGGGCGACCGATCCCGGGCCGCTCCGGGGCAGGCCCAGGCGCTGGCCCGGCCATTGCTGCTCGTTCGATTGGCGCGGTCCCTCAAGCCAGGAACCAAGGTCTCGTCTGCTTACCACCCTTCAAGGGTACCGACCGCCGGCAGGGGGCCGGCCCTTTCGGACCGCCGTTGTGGCATGCGTAACGAACCACGACGTCGCGGACGAAGGACCGCTAGGCTGGAGGGGCCGGAGGCAGACAAGTAACCTGCCGGAAACATTCGCGACACCAGCGGGTAATTCCCCCGTTCTACATTGGTCACTGTTTCCGGCGCCCCGCAGCGGCCGGCAGATTTCCCAAAAATGCGTAAGGAGCATGCCCGATGTTCAAGAATGCGGACGAGGTCCTCAAGTACATCGCGGACGAAGATGTGAAGTTCATCGACATCCGTTTCACCGACCTGCCCGGTGTCCAGCAGCACTTCAATGTGCCGGCCAAGACGGTTGACGCGGACTTCTTTGTCCACGGGCAGTTGTTCGACGGCTCCTCCATCCGCGGGTTCCAGGGCATCGCCGAATCCGACATGCAGCTCATTCCCGACGTGACCACGGCCTTCATCGACCCCTTCCGCGTCGAGAAGACCCTGACCCTGAACTTCTCCATCGTGAACCCGCGCACCGGCGACCCCTACCACCGCGACCCGCGTGGCGTGGCAGAGCGCGCTGAAGCCTACCTGGCATCCAGCGGCATTGCCGACACCGCTTTCTTCGCGCCGGAGGCCGAGTTCTTCATTTTCGACGACGTCCGCTACCAGTCCAGCCCGGAGCACTCCTTCTACGCTGTCGACTCGATCGAGGCCCACTGGAACTCCGGCAAGCGGGAAGAGGGCGGCAACCAGGGCTACAAGACCACGGTCAAGGGCGGCTACTTCCCGGTGGCTCCGACCGACAAGCAGGCCGACCTGCGCGATGCGATCTGCATCGAACTGGACGCGGCCGGCCTTGAGGTCGAGCGCTCCCACCACGAGGTCGGCGCCCCCGGCCAGGCCGAGATCAACTACAAGTTCGACACCCTCGTGCACGCCGCGGACGACCTGATGAAGTTCAAGTACATCGTCAAGAACGTCGCCGATGCCTGGGGCAAGTCCGCGACCTTCATGCCGAAGCCGGTGTTCGGTGACAACGGGTCCGGCATGCACTGCCACCAGTCGCTGTGGATGAACGGTGAGCCGCTGTTCTACGACGAGAAGGGCTACGCCGGCCTCTCCGATACCGCACGCTGGTACATCGGCGGCCTGCTCAAGCACGCCTCCGCGGTCCTGGCCTTCACCAACCCGACGGTGAACTCCTACCGCCGCCTGGTCAAGGGCTTCGAGGCTCCGGTCAACATGGTCTACTCGCAGGGCAACCGTTCCGCCGGCATCCGCATCCCGATCACTGGCTCCAACCCGAAGGCCAAGCGCATCGAGTTCCGCGCTCCGGATGCCTCTTCGAACCCGTACCTGGCGTTCGCGGCCCAGCTGATGGCCGGCCTCGACGGCATCAAGAACCGCATCGAGCCGGCCGACCCGATCGACAAGGACCTGTACGAACTGCCCGCCGAGGAAGCCAAGGACATCCAGAAGGCTCCGGGCTCGCTTGAGGAAGCCCTCGACGCGCTGGAGGCCGACAACGAGTTCCTGCAGGCCGGCGGCGTCTTCACCCAGGACCTGATCGACACCTGGATCGCCTACAAGCGCGAGTACGAAATCGCGCCGCTGCTGCTGCGCCCGAACCCGTACGAGTTCGAGCTCTACTACGGCTGCTAAAACATCGACGGCGGCACGCGCCCTGCGCCGCGGCCGCACCATGGGCCCGCCCGGCCTGCCCTTCCGGCAGGTAAGGCGGGCCCTTGCGCTTCTCAGGTATCCAGGTGGGTTTCGGTGACGGCGGTCAGCAGGAAGACCGAATCTTCGCTCGCCTCAACCGAGTGCCGTTCCTGCGGCACCAGCTCCAGCTGGTTTTCGTTGACAACGACCCTGCCGCTGGCCGAGATGAACGTGATCGAGCCTTCAAGGACGTAGACACTTCCGGCAACCGGCGCGTTGTGCTCGCCCAGCACGGCACCTGCTTTCAGGGCCAGCACGGTCTGCCGCAGCGGCCCTTCCTGTGCCACCATGGCAGCGCTGCGCCCGTGCGGTGCATCCACGGCGACGGCCAGGTGCTCGCGGGCGATCACATCGATATCGGTCATGGCGTTGCGCTCCTTCGTCATCGGTCCTGGCCTCAGCCTAGCGGCAGGGCCCGCAGGCGGGCGACAGGTGCGCGCAACTGCACGTACGACGACGGTGCCCGCCTGGCCGCGGGCACCGTCGTCGTTGTTTCACAGCACTTTGGCGAGGAAGTCCCTGGTGCGGGCCTGCTGGGGCGAGCCGAAGACGTGCTCCGGCTTGCCTTCCTCGACAATGAACCCGTCGGCCATGAAGATCACGCGGTCGGAGACTTCGCGCGCAAAGCCCATCTCATGGGTGACCACCACCATGGTCATGCCTTCGGCGGCCAAGTCCCTGATGACCTGCAGCACTTCCCCAACCATCTCGGGATCCAGTGCGCTGGTGGCCTCGTCGAAGAGCATGATGTCCGGGTTCATGGCCAGGGACCTGGCGATCGCCACGCGCTGCTTCTGCCCGCCGGACAGCTGCGCGGGACGGGCGTCGGCCTTGTTGGCCAGGCCCACGCGTTCCAGCAGTTCCAAGGCCTTGTTCCGGGCCTGCGGCCGGCTCAGCTTCTTCAGCTCGACCGGGGCGAGCATGATGTTCTCCAGCACGGTCATGTGCGGGAACAGGTTGAAATGCTGGAAGACCATGCCGATGTGCTGGCGGACCTGGTCCAGGTTGACCTTGGGATCGGTCAGATCGAACCCGTCCACCACGACCTTCCCCGCGGTGATGTCCTCCAGTTTGTTCAGGCAGCGCAGGAAAGTCGACTTGCCGGAGCCGGAGGGGCCGATGACGCACACCACTTCGCCTTCGGCAATCTCGACATCCAGGCCTTTGAGGACCTCGTTGCTGCCGAAGCTCTTCTTCAGCCCGGCGACGTGTATCTTGCTCACTTGTTGAACCTCTTATCCAGCATGTTGGAGAGCTTGATCAGCAGGGTGATCACCACGAAGTACAGGGCCGCGACGATCAGTAGTGTTTCGCCGGTGCGGAAGTTGGAAGCGTAGATCTGCTGGCCCTGGTAGGTCAGTTCGGCGAAACCGATCACGGCCAGCAGCGAGCTGTCCTTGAGCGTGATAACGAACTGGTTGATGAAGCTGGGTGTCATGATCTTGACCGCCTGCGGGATCACGACCTTGCGCATGGATTTGAAATAGCTGAGGCCGAGGCTTCGGCTGGCCTCCATCTGGCCCGGGTCGACCGATTGAATGCCGCCTCGGACAATCTCCGTCATGTAGGCGCCGGCGTTCAGGCTCAGCGTCAGGACACCGGCGGTCAGGACGTCGATGGGTTGGCCGGTCAGCTGGGGCAGGCCAAAGTAGAAGAAGAACGCCTGGACCAGCAGCGGGGTGCCGCGGAAGATCCCCACGTACGTCGTGGCGATGCCGCGCAGCACGATGCGGCGCGAGACCTTCAGGAAGCCGAAGGCGACACCGAGGATGAGCGCGATGATGATGGACAGGGCGGTGGCGAACAGGGTCAGTCCCAGGCCCTTCATCAGGGCGGGGAGACTGTCAGTCAGCAGTTCCCAGAAGCTGGTCTGGCCCGCCGTTTCCGGGGCAGCCAGGTACTTGTCCAGGATTTGCTGGTATTCGCCGCTGGCCTTCAGCTCAGCCAGGCCGGCGTTGAAGGCTTGGATCAGTTCAGGGTTCTGGTCCTTGTTCACGGCGAACCCGTAGGAGCTGCCGCGTTCCTTGTCCGTGACCGCCTTCAGTCCGTTGTTCTGGGCGATGCCGTAGGCGAGCACGGGATAGTCGTCGAACACCGCCACCGAGTTGCCGGCCTTCACGTCGTCGTACATCGTGGCGGACTGGTCCAGCGGCTTAACGGTGAAGCCGTATTCATCGGCGATCGAATCGGCGAAGGCTTCTCCCTCGCTGCCGCGTTTGACCGCGACGGTCTCGCCCTCGAGGTCCTCGTAGGAGGAGATCTCCGTGTTGTTCTCCGCGACAGCCATCTGCACGCCGGAATCGAAGTACGGGTCGGAGAAATCGAAGACCTGCCGGCGTTCGTCCGTGATCGACATGCCGGCGATGACGCCGTCCACCTGGTCGGACTGCAACGCCTGCAGCGCGGCGTCGAAGCCGAGCGAGCGGATCTCCACTTCGAAGCCCTGGTTTTCCGCGATGGCGCGCAGCAGGTCCATGTCGATGCCGACCAGTTCGCCGCCCTGGCGGAATTCGAAGGGCGCGAAGGTAGTGTCCGTGCCGATGACGTAGCTCTTGCCGCTTGCGCTGTGCGGGGTCTGGACGGCGGCCCCGGCAGCCGGACCGAAGACCAGTGACAGCACCGCCAGCAGCCCGGTCAGGGCGAGCAGGCGCCGGCCGGCACGTTGGAGGGTGTGCAATGTAAAACAGCTCCTAGATAGTCGGAAATGCCTTCATGAGGCTACAGAGCTGTGACTGCAGGCACCACTTTGGCAGGTGGTGCTGGAGTGAAAGCCGGGATCGCGGGCAGCCCGAGGGATGTCGCCGCTACAGCCCGTAGCCGTAGAAGTAGCGCTCGAAGATCCCGCGGGTGCGCCGGGTCAGCCGGAGGTAATCCTCCTCGAGGTCGCCGCCGTGCCCGGGCTGGTATCCGCACCAGCGGGCCACGGCATCGAGGTCGCGGCGGGAGACAGGCAGCAGATCGGCGTTCTTGCCGCTCCAGATGACGTTGGCGGACCTGATCCGGCTCGCCAGCGACCAGCTTTGCCGCAGCGTCAGCACATCCGCAGCGGGCAGCAGGCCGGCGTCGCCGATGGCAGCCAGCGCCTCCAGGGTTCCGGTGGTGCGCAGGGCCGGGTGGTCATGGGCGTGCTGCAGCTGCAGGAGCTGCACCAGCCATTCGACGTCGCTGAGGGCCCCCCGGCCCAGCTTCAAGTGCCGTGCCGGATCGGCGCCGCGGGGCAGCCGTTCGGATTCGACGCGGGCCTTGATCCGCCGGATCTCGCGCACGTCGTCGGGGCCGACACGGGAGCCATAGCGAATCGGATCGATGAGGGAGGTGAACTCGGCCGCAAGGTCATCGTCACCGGCGATCGGGCGGGCCCGCAGCAGTGCCTGCGTCTCCCAGACCAGCGACCAGCGCTGATAGTACTCCCGGTAGGCTTCCAAGGACCGCACGAGCGGCCCGTTCTTGCCTTCCGGCCGCAGTGCGGCGTCGAGCTCCAGCGGCCGCTCGGCCAGGACCGGCGGGCTGCTCGGCTGCTGCAGCAGCGCCGAGAGCTGCGAGACAATCTTGAGTGCTTGCTGCTGTGCCGCGGAGGGGTCGGCGCCCGGCAGCGGGTTGTGCACATAGATCACGTCCGCGTCCGAGACGTAGCCGATTTCGCGCCCGCCCTGGCGTCCCATCGCCACCACCAGGACCCGGGTCAGCCGTTCGGATTCCTCGAAGACCGTTGCTTCGGCGACATGGAGGGCGCCAAGGATGGCGGCACGGTCGGCATCGGACAGGGCGATGCCCACGGCGGCCTGGTCCAGCAGACCCGAACTGTCCGCGATCGCGATCCGCAGCATCTCGCGCCGACGGATCTGCCGGATCAGGCGCATGGCCGCCTCGGGTCCTGGTGGCGCAGCAGCTTGTGCCGGATCTCGTGCCACTGGGCTTCGAACGTCCGCGGCACCAGCTCCTTGTCCGAGCCCAGCCAAGCGGCCGATTCGGGGGAAACTTCCAGCAGGTCGGTGATGAAGCGGCTGCTGGAGAGCACATGGCACAGCCGCTCAGCCGCAGAATTCGAATCCCGCAGCATGCCCAGATACCAGTGCGACTCCCCCAGCGCCTCGCTCAGCCGGCGGAATCCCAACAGACCCGCGTCCGGGTCCACGCCGTCGGCAATCCACTCCAGCAAGACCGGGAGCAACTGGCGCTGCAGGAGCGCCCGGCGCTTGATACCCGAGGTGAGCGCCTCGATATGGCGCATGGCCCCGCGCGGATCCAGGTAGCCCAGCGCGGCGAGCCGTGCCTGGGCCGCTTCCGGCGTCAGCCGCACCTCGTCCGCGCTGAGGTTGGCCGCCGACGCCAGCAGCGGCCGGTAGAAAATGTTCTCGTGCAGCTCGCGCACCCGCCGCTTGGTCTGCTGCCACTGCCGCAGCAGCACCTCGGGAGCCGGCCGCACCGTGGCCAGCGAGCCGAGCGACGACTTCGCCAGTGCCCGCAGCGACGCTTCGTCCTGCGGCATGAGATGGGTTCGGCGCAGCTGGACGAGCTGGATGCGGTGTTCGAGCACCCGCAGGTAGCGGTAGGCCTGGTCGAACTCGGCGGCATCGGCGCGGCCGATGTAGCCCGCCGCGCTCAAGGCGGCGATCGCCGACGTCGTGTCCCGCACCCGCAGCGACTCGTCGACCCGGGCGTGGACCAACTGCAGCAGCTGGACGGTGAACTCCACATCCCGGAGCCCGCCGCGTCCCAGTTTGATCTGCCGGCCCCGCTCGTGGACCGGGATGTTCTCCGTGACCCGGCCCCGCATGGCCTGCACGGACTCCACGAAGCCGTCCCGCTCGGACGAATTCCAGATCAGCGGCGCCACGGCTTCTTCATAGCGCTTGCCCAGGGCCGCGTCACCGGCGATATGCCGGGCCTTCAGCAGCGCCTGGAACTCCCAAGTGTGTGCCCAGCGGCGGTAGTAGGTCAGGTGCGATTCCAGGGTGCGGATCAGCGGCCCGTCCTTGCCTTCCGGGCGCAGGTTGGCGTCGACCTCCCAGAGACCGGGTTCCGGGCCGGCCGAGGAAATCGCCCGGGTCATGCCCGTGGCCAGGGCGGTGCCAATCGTGGCTGTCCTGGCTTCATCGAGGCCGTCGCCTTCCACGACGTAGACAACATCGACGTCGGAGATATAGTTCAGTTCGCCGGCGCCGCATTTGCCCATCCCGATGACAGCCAGCCGCACCCGGCCAACCTCGTCCGTGCCGAACCGTTCGCCTGCCTCGGCACGTGACACCGCCAGCCCTGCCTCGACCGCGGCTGCGGCGAGGTCCGCCAGCTCGCGGCCGGCGGCCGGCATGAAGTCCACCGGCGAGGCCGCGCCAAGATCCCGGATGGCAAGCTCTGCCAGATGCCGGCGGTAGCGGGTACGCAGCCGGGCGTATGCTTCCCTGCCCGTCCACCGGGCCACCGGCTCGGCTGCAGCGTGGTCCGCCCCGACGGCTTCCAGCAGCGATCTGCGCAGCTGCGCCGCGGGAACGGACTCCGGCTCCGGGCTGACCTTCGCCTCCAGCACGTCCAGGTGTTCCGGGCGCCGCAGCAGGAACTCCGCCAACGCTTCCGAAGCGCCCAGCAGCCGGTACAACGCCTCGCTCTCCTGCGGGTCGGCGCCGGCCAGCCCCGCCAGCTGCGGATGGCGCTCCAGCAGCCGGACCAGCGAGACCAAGGCCAGATCGGGGTCGGCCGCCTGGCTGAAGCCCTCGAAAAGCCGGCCCTGGTCCAGGCCTTCCAGTTCGCGGGCGGCGAGGAAGCGCGTGCTCTTCTCCAGGTCCTTGAAGCCCACGGAGATCAGCTGCCGGTTCAGGCTCATGATCCGGCCCTACAGGATCCCGATGTTCCGCTTCAGTTCGTACGGCGTGACCTGGATCCGGTAGTCATGCCACTCCGCCCTCTTGTTCCGCAGGAAGATCTCGAAGACCTGCTCGCCCAGGATTTCGGCGACCAGCTCCGATTCCTCCATCGCCCGGACCGCATCGTGCAGGCTGGACGGCAGCGGGTCGTGGCCCAGGGCCCGCCGCTCGGCGCTGCTCAGGCTCCACACGTCCTCCTCGGCTCCCGGCGGCAGGTCGTAGCCTTCCTCGATGCCCTTCAACCCGGCGCCGAGCAGTACGGCGTAGGCCAGGTAGGGGTTGGCGGCGGAGTCGATCCCGCGGTACTCGATCCGGGCCGACTGGCCCTTGGTCGGCTTGTAGAGCGGCACCCGGACCAGCGCCGAGCGGTTGTTGTGGCCCCAGGAAATGTAGCTGGGCGCCTCTCCCCCGCCCCACAGGCGCTTGTACGAGTTGACGAACTGGTTGGTCACCGCGGTGAACTCCGGCGCGTGCTTGAGGATGCCCGCCATGAACTGGCGGGCCGTCTTCGACAGCTGGTACTCGGCCCCCGCTTCGAAGAAGGCGTTGGAGTCCCCCTCGAAGAGCGAGAAATGCGTGTGCATGCCGGAGCCGGGATGCTCGGAGAACGGCTTGGGCATGAAGGTGGCGTAAATCCCCTCCATCAGCGCCACTTCCTTCACCACGGTGCGGAAAGTCATGATGTTGTCCGCGGTCTGCAGCGCATCGGCATAGCGCAGGTCGATCTCGTTCTGCCCCGGCCCGTCCTCATGGTGGCTGAACTCCACCGAGATGCCCACGCTCTCCAGCATGGTGACGGCCGTACGGCGGAAATCCTGCGCGATGCCGCCCGGCACGTGGTCGAAGTAGCCGGCCTGGTCCACCGGCACCGGCACACCATCCGGTCCAAGGTCCTGCGACTTGAGCAGATAGAACTCGATCTCCGGGTGGGTGTAGCAGGTGAAGCCCATGTCCGAGGCCTTGCCCAGCGCCCGTTTGAGCACGTTGCGCGGGTCCGCCGCGGACGGCTCGCCATCCGGCGTGAGGACGTCGCAGAACATGCGCGAGGTCTGCTCGTGCTCGCCGCGCCACGGCAGGATCTGGAACGTGCCCGGATCCGGCTGCACCAGCATGTCGGACTCGAAGACCCGCGCCAGGCCTTCGATCGAGGAGCCGTCGAACCCGAGCCCCTCTTCGAACGCGCCCTCGACCTCGGCCGGCGCCAGCGCCACGGACTTCAGCGAACCCACCACATCGGTGAACCACAACCGGACGAAGCGCACGTCGCGCTCCTCGATGGTTCTAAGCACAAACTCCTGCTGGCGGTCCATGGGTACCTTTCCGTGCCTGGCCTCCCGGCCTACTGCAGCCTGCTGGTTCTTACTCTACTTAAGGAAGCACCAGGTTCCTTCCACCCGAAACCCGCCATCCGCCGTCGTACGTTGCAGCCGCGACGCCCCGGCGCATTAGGCTCTTGTCCATGACGTCTGAAACCTCCGGGGCGGAGCAGCCTGCCCCCTACGGCACCGGCCCCGCTCCCCAGTCCGCCAAACCGGCGGCGCGGACCCGGATCCACCACCTGCAGCAGGCGAAGGATGAGGGCCGGCGCTTCGCCATGCTGACCGCCTACGACCAGTACGCCGCGGAAATCTTCGACGAAGCCGGCATCGAGGTCCTGCTGATCGGCGACTCCGCCTCGAACAACGTCTACGGCAACGACACGTCGCTTCCCGTCACCGTCGACGAACTCCTGCCGCTCTGCCGCGCCGTGAGCCGCTCGGCGCGGCGCGCGTTCATCCTCGCGGACCTGCCGTTCGGCAGCTACGAGGTGTCCGCCGCCCGGGCCGTGGAAACCGGCGTGCGGTTCCTCAAGGAAGGCGGGGCGCACGCGGTCAAGCTGGAAGGCGGCGCCTACTACGCGGACACCGTCCGGGCGATGGTCCAGGCCGGCATTCCGGTCATGGCGCACATCGGGTTCACCCCGCAGAGCGAACATTCCCTCGGCGGCTACCGGGTGCAAGGCCGGGGCGAGGACGCCCGGCGGCTGATCGAGGACGCCAAAGCGCTGGAGCAGGCCGGCGCCTTCGCAGTCCTGATGGAAATGGTGCCGGCCGACGTTGCCGCCGAGGTCGACAAGGCGCTCCGCGTACCGACCGTCGGCATCGGCGCCGGGAACGGAACCACCGGCCAGGTCCTCGTGTGGCAGGACATGGCCGGGCTGCGCGGCGGGCGCATGGCGCGGTTCGTCAAGCAGTACGCGCAGCTCCGCACCACCTTGTCCGAGGCCGCCAGGGCCTTCGGCGACGACGTGCGCAAGGGTTCGTTCCCCGGCCCGGAGCACTCCTTCTAGGGTGCGGCCTGCCGTTTCCGCCGGAGCCAAAGCACGACGGCGGACGGTTCAGTCCTCGTCGCCGGCTTCCCAGGCTTCGTTCCGCTCGCGCACCTTTTCCATCGCCCGCTCGGCCTCGGAGCGCGTCTGGTAGGGCCCGATGAGCTGGGTCCAGTCCGACTGCGCGCCTTCCTCCACCTCATGGGTGTTGACGTTGTACCAGTACTCCGGCATGGAGATCCCTTCCCTCGGGGCCGGCTGCTGGCCGGCCGGATTGGCCGCTGCCGCGGCGCCGGGCTATAAGATCGATACTATGCCCCACAACGCAGCAACAGCACCCTTGGGCACGCTTGTCCAGGGAACCGTCAGCCCGGTCCTTCCGGTCCCGTCCGCCATCCCGCGCCCGGAATATGCCTGGAAACCGGCACCGGCCAAGTTCACCGGCTCCGAAGTCAAGGATGCGGAGACGATCGAACGCATCCGCCACGCCAGCCGGATCGCTGCGCAGGCCATAGTCGAAGTGGGCAAGCACATCCGTCCCGGCGTGACCACCGACGAACTCGACCGGGTCGGCCATGCCTTCCTCCTCGACCACCAGGCCTACCCGTCCACGCTGGGTTACCGGGGGTTCCCCAAGTCCCTCTGCTCGTCGATCAATGAGGTCATCTGCCACGGCATCCCGGACAGCACGGAGCTTCATGACGGGGACATCGTCAACATCGACATCACCGCGTATGTCGGCGGGGTCCACGGCGACACGAACTTCACCTTCCTGGTCGGTGACGTGGACGAGGAGTCCCGGCTGCTCGTCGAACGGACCCGGGAATCGCTGAACCGGGCCATCCGCGTCGTCGCTCCCGGCCGCGAGATCAACGTGATCGGCCGTGCCATCGAGTCCTATGCCAAGCGCTTCGGCTACGGGGTCGTCCGCGACTTCACCGGGCACGGCGTCGGCGAGGCTTTCCACACCGGCCTGATCATCCCCCACTACGACGCAGCCCCCGCCTACAGCCGGCTGATCGAGCCGGGCATGGTGTTCACCATCGAGCCGATGCTGACACTCGGCACTATCGAGTGGGAGATGTGGGAGGACGACTGGACCGTCGTCACCAAGGACCGCAAGCGAACTGCCCAGTTCGAGCACACCCTCCTGGTCACCGAAACCGGCGCGGAAGTCCTGACATTGCCTTAACCGGCAACTAGGCTGGCCGCAAGACCCCGGAGACCCAAGCATGGACGGAGCATTCATGGGCGAGAAGGATTCCAGCCGGAAGCAGGCGAAGAAGGCAGCCAGGTCCGTCCTCGGCATCGACATCGGCGGCACCGGGATCAAGGGCGGCATCGTCGACCTGAAAAAGGGCAAGCTCGTCGGGGACCGCTTCAGGATCGACACGCCCAAGCCTGCCACGCCCGACGCCGTAGCGGTGGTGGTTGCCGGCATCGTGGACGAGTTGACCGCGCGCCCCGAAGGTCCGCCGCCCGGCTCGCCGATTGGGGTGACGTTCCCGGCCATCATCAGGCACGGTGTCGCTCTCTCGGCCGCCAATGTGGATCCAAGCTGGATGGGCACCGACGTCGACAAACTCCTCACGGACCGGCTCGGCCGCGAAGTCCAGGTGATGAACGACGCCGATGCCGCCGGCCTCGCGGAAGCCCGGTACGGGGTCGGGGCCGGACGCAGCGGTACGGTGCTGGTCATTACCTTGGGCACCGGCATCGGCTCGGCGTTCATTTTCAACGGCCAGCTCGTCCCGAATGTGGAACTCGGCCATCTCGAGCTGGACGGTTTCGACGCCGAGTCCAAGGCGTCCGCGGTTGCCCGGGAGCGCGAGGGCTTGGACTGGGACCAGTACGTTGTGCGGCTGCAGCGCTATTTCTCGCATGTCGAGTTCCTGTTCTCACCGGAACTCTTCATCGTGGGAGGCGGAATTTCGAAGCGGAGCGAAGACTTCCTGCCCAAGCTCAAGCTGTCTACCGAGATAGTGCCGGCCGAGCTGAAGAACAATGCAGGCATCGTCGGGGCAGCCTTGCAGGCTGCGGTGCACTTCAACTACCTGCCCTAAAGCTGGTGCCGGTGGCGGCTTCGGCTTCCCCTCCGCAGCCGCCACCGGAGTCATGGGCCCGGCTAGCGGGCAGTCAGGGGCCGCTGCTTGCCAGCGGGCCCCTTCGATTTGGCAGCCTCTGATTCGCTCCGCAACTGCCCGATGGCCGCTTCGAAGTCCTCAAGGGAATCGAAATCCTGATAGACGCTGGCGAACCTCAGGTAGGCCACCACGTCCAGCTTCTTCAGCGGACCCAGGATGGCCAGGCCGATTTCATGCGCGTCGATCTCGGCTGCACCGCTCGCGCGGACAGTTTCCTCGACCTCCTGGGCCAGCATCGCCAGGTCGTCATCGGTGACCGGCCGGCCCTGGCAGGCCTTCCGCACTCCGTTGATCACCTTGGTCCGGGAAAACGGTTCCCCGACTCCGGAGCGCTTGACGACACTCAGACTGGTGGTTTCCAGCGTGGTGAAGCGCCGGCCGCACCCCGAACATTGCCGGCGCCGGCGGATGGCCGAGCCGTCTTCAGTCAGCCGGCTGTCGACGACACGGGAATCAGGATTGCGGCAGAACGGACAGTACACGCCGTACTCCCTTCCCGACCCGCAACAACTGATCCATCATAAAACCGCCGCCGGCTAAATCACAATCGTGTGATTCAAGCGCCTGCGCCCTCTCCCGTGGCCGGCTCGGTCCGCGCATCCGGCTTGAACCGGACGGCCACCGCATCCCCGTGCGCCGGCAGGTCCTCGGCCTGGGCCAGCGCGACGATGTGGCCACCGACCTCCTCAAGTGCGGCGCGCCCGTAGTCGATAATCTGAACCGCCTTGAGGAAAGTGGTGACGTTCAGACCAGAGGCGAAGGTCGCCGTGCCGCTGGTCGGCAGCACGTGGTTGGAGCCTGCGCAGTAGTCACCCAGGCTCACCGGGCTGTAGTCGCCCACGAAGATCGCGCCGGCATTGCGGATCCGGCCCGCGACTGCGGCGGCGTCCCTGGTGTGGATCTCCAGGTGTTCGGCAGCATAGGCATCGCAGACCGCGATGCCCTGTTCGACGTCGTCGACAAAAATAACACCCGACTGGGGGCCGGACAGGGCCTTGGCCACCCGCTCGCTGTGCCGGGTCGATGCCACCTGTTCGGCGAGTTCGGCCCGAACGGCATCGGCCAGCGCCGCCGAATCGGTAATCAGGACGGAAGCCGCGTGCGGATCATGCTCCGCCTGGCTGATCATGTCGGCAGCGACATAGGCCGGCACGGCCGTATCGTCGGCCAGGATCGCGATCTCGGTTGTCCCTGCCTCGGCATCGATGCCGACCACGGACTTGACCAGCCGCTTGGCCGTGGCCACGAAGACGTTGCCCGGTCCCGTCACCACATCCACCGGCTCCAGCGCCGGACCCGCCTCGTTGGCGGGCACGCCGTAGGCAAAGGCCGCCACGGCCTGGGCGCCGCCGATCGCATAGACCTCATCGATTCCCAGCAGGCGGGCCGCCGCCAGGATCGTCGGGTGCGGCAGCCCGCCAAAGTCCTTCTGCGGCGGCGACGCAAGGGCAATCGAGCCCACGCCGGCGGCCAGCGCAGGCACGACATTCATCACGACGGACGAGGGGTAGACCGCCAGTCCGCCGGGAACATAGAGCCCCACACGGGCCACCGGCACCCATTTGTGGGTGACTGTGGCGCCCGGGGCAATAGGTACGACGGCGTCCGCCGGCTTCTGCGCCTCGGCAAACGTCCGGGCGCGGGCAATGGCTTCCTCCAGGCCGGCCCGGACCGCAGGATCCAGGGAGGCCAGTGCCTCTGCCAACGCCTCGGCCGGCACCTTGGGATGCGACTGTTCCACGCCGTCGAAACGCTCCGCGAGCTCGCTGAGGGCCGCGTAACCGCGGCTGCGGACGCTGCTGATGATTTCCTCCACCGCCTGCGACGCGACGTCGAAGGTGGTTTCGGCCCGCGGCATGGCGGCCTTCAGTTCAGCGGCGCTGAGCCGCCGGCCCCTCAGGTCGAGGACGGGCAGGGCGGAAAAAGTAGCGGAGTTGGTCGCAGCAGTCACCGTTCCATTCTACGTAAACCCGCGGCCACCTTGCCCTGGGGCTCAGACGTCGAGACAGGCAGGGCCGAGCAGCACCTTGAGGTCGCCGAAGAGGGACGGAGTTGGATTGACCCGCAGGTCGACGCCCAGCTTCATCACCTCGACCTTGCGCGAACTGTTGAGCCGCACCTGCACCTCGGTCGTGCCCGGATGGGTCCGCAGCACTTCGCCAAGGGACGAGACCATCGTCTCGGTCGCCTTGAAGCTGGCCATCGAGATCACCACGGGACCGGAATGGCCCTCGCTCAGGTCCGGCACGGTCAGTTCCTGGGCGTTGAGAGTCACGGCACCATCATCACGGCGCTGCAGCCGCCCGCGGACCACCACGATCAGGTCCTCCGCCAGGATCGATGAGATCGGGCCGTAGACCTGGCCGAAGAACATGACCTCCATCGACCCGCCGAGGTCCTCGATTTCCGCACGGGCGTAGGCGTTGCCGCTGTTCTTGGCAATCCTGCGCTGCAGTGAGGTGATCATGCCGGCAATGGTGACGATGGAACCGTCCGGCGGGCCTTCTTCGCTGATGACGGACGTGATGGACATATCCGCATGTTGGCTGAGCAGCCCGTCCAGGCCCTGCAGAGGATGGTCGGAAACGTACAAGCCCAGCATGTCGCGTTCGAAGGAGAGCTTGTCCTTCTTCTCCCACTCGGGCAGGTCCGGAATATCCACGGCCAGCGATCCCCCTGCTTCACCGCCGTCGTCGAAAGCGCTGAACAGGTCGAACTGGTTCACCGCCTCATTGCGCTTGAGCACAATGACTGAATCAACAGCCTCTTCGTGCACCACGGCCAAGGCGCGGCGCGGGTGTCCCAGCGAGTCAAAGGCCCCGGCCTTGATGAGCGATTCGATGGTCCGCTTGTTGCAGACGACCGCTGGCACCTTCTGCAGGAAGTCGCTGAAGGAGGCAAAGTTCCCCTTCTCCTCCCGGGCGGCAACCATGGCATGCACGACGTTCGCCCCGACATTCCTGATCGCGCCCATGCCGAAGCGGATGTCCTTGCCCACCGGAGTGAAGTTGAGCGCCGATTCGTTGACGTCCGGCGGCAGCACGGTAATGCCCATGTGCCGGCACTCGTTGAGGTACATCGCGAGCTTGTCCTTGTCGTCCCCGACGGAGGTCAGCAGCGCAGCCATGTACTCGCCCGGGTAGTGCGCCTTCAGGTAGGCAGTCCAGTACGACACCACTCCGTAGGCGGCAGAGTGGGCCTTGTTGAACGCGTAGTCGGAGAACGGGAGCAGAATGTCCCACAGGGTCTTGATGGCAGCAGCGGAATAGCCGTTGTCCTGCATGCCCTTCTCGAAACCGGCGTACTGTTTGTCCAGTTCCTCTTTTTTCTTCTTGCCCATCGCACGGCGCAGGATGTCTGCTTGGCCGAGCGAATACCCAGCGAGCTTCTGGGCGATGGCCATGACCTGTTCCTGGTAGACAATCAGGCCGAACGTGCCGCCCAGGATGTCTTCCAGCGGTTCCGCGAGTTCGGGGTGGATCGGAACGATGTCCTGCAGCCCGTTCTTGCGCAGCGCATAGTTGTTGTGTGCGTTCGCACCCATCGGCCCCGGCCGGTACAGCGCGAGCACCGCCGAGATGTCTTCGAAGTTGTCCGGCCGCATCAGCTTCAGCAGCGAACGCATCGGCCCGCCGTCGAGCTGGAAGACGCCAAGGGTGTCGCCTCGGGCCAGCAGTTCGTAAGACGCCTTGTCATCCAGGGCAAGGTCCTCCAGGATGAGGTCCTCGTCCCGGTTCATCTTAATGTTGTCCAGGGCGTCCGTGATGATGGTCAGGTTGCGCAGCCCGAGGAAGTCCATCTTGATCAGGCCCAGGCCTTCGCAGGTCGGATAGTCGAACTGTGTAATGACCTGGCCGTCCTGTTCGCGGCGCATGATCGGGATGATGTCGATCAGCGGGTCCGAGGACATGATGACGCCGGCCGCGTGCACGCCCCACTGGCGTTTGAGGCCTTCCAGGCCCAAGGCTGTTTCGAAGACCTTGGCCGAGTCCGGGTCAGTCTTGAGCAGTTCCCGCAGTTCCTCGGCTTCTCCGTAGCGCTTGGCCTCGGGGTTGTGCACGTCCTGGAGCGAAATTCCCTTGCCCATCACGTCCGGCGGCATCGCTTTCGTGAGGCGTTCGCCGGTCGAGAAGGGATAACCCATGACGCGGGAGGAATCCTTCAGCGCCTGCTTGCCCTTGATCGTGCCGTAGGTGACGATCATCGCGACACGCTCGTCCCCGTACTTTTCCGTCACGTACCTGATGACCTCGGAGCGGCGGCGGTCGTCGAAGTCCACGTCGAAGTCGGGCATGGACACACGGTCCGGGTTGAGGAAGCGTTCGAAGATCAAGCCGTGCTTGAGCGGATCGAGATCGGTAATCCGCATTGCGTAGGCCGCCATCGAGCCGGCGCCCGACCCGCGGCCCGGGCCGACACGGATGCCGTTGTTCTTGGCCCAGTTGATGAAGTCGGCAACGACCAGGAAGTAGCCTGGGAAGCCCATCTGCGAGATGACGCCGACTTCATAGTCCGCCTGCTTCCGGACGTCGTCGGGAATCCCCTCCGGATACCGGTAGTGGAGGCCCTTCTCGACCTCCTTGATGAACCAGGACTCTTCGTTCTCCCCTTCCGGCACCGGGAAGCGCGGCATGTAGTTCGCCTTGGTGTTGAACTCGACATTGCACCGTTCGGCGATGAGCAGGGTGTTGTCGCAGGCCTCCGGGAAGTCGCGGAAGATGGCCCGCATCTCCGCGGGCGACTTCAGGTAGAACTCGTCGGCGTCGAACTTGAAGCGCTTGGGGTCCTGGAGCGTTGAACCGGACTGCACGCACAGCAGGGCCGCGTGCGACTTGGCATCCTCCGCGTGCGTGTAGTGCAGGTCGTTCGTGGCCACCAGCGGCAGCTTCAGTTCCCGGGCCAGCTTGATCAGGTCGGCGTGCACATTCCGCTCGATGTCCAGGCCATGATCCATCAATTCGCAGAAGAAATTCTCCGGTCCCAGGATGTCGCGGAAATCGGAGGCGGCCTGCACCGCCTCGCGGTACAGCCCAAGGCGAAGCTTGGTCTGCACTTCGCCCGACGGGCAGCCCGTCGTCGCAATCAGGCCCTTGCCGTAGGTCTGCAGCAGGTCGCGGTCCATGCGCGGCTTGTACAGGTAGCCTTCGAGCGACGCCAGCGACGACATGCGGAAGAGGTTGTGCATGCCCTCGGTGGTCTCGGCCCACATCGTCATATGCGTGTAGGCACCCGCGCCGGAGACATCGTTCCGGCCACCGTCGCCCCAGCGAACGCGCGTCTTGTCCTGCCGCGCCGTGCCCGGGGTCAGGTAGGCTTCCACGCCGACAATCGGCTTCACGCCCGCGTTCCGGGCTTTGTTCCAGAAGTCAAAAGCGCCGAAGACGAAACCATGGTCCGTCGTAGCCACCGCATCCATGCCGAGTTCCTTGGCATGGCCGAACAGGTCCGTCAGGCGAGCCGCCCCGTCGAGCATGGAGTATTCGGTGTGGTTGTGGAGATGGACGAAAGAATCGTTACCGGTTTTCGAGCTAGTCACAGTTGCCACCAATTCATTCTAGGCAGCCGGTCCGGCTGCACCGAGCCGCCTCGCCATCAGACCCGATGTTCGGCCAAGGCATCGAGGGCATACGCCAGATCGGCCGGATAGTCACTCTCGTATTCGACCCATTTGCCGGTGCCCGGGTGCGTGAAACCCAGCTTCTTCGCATGCAGCCATTGCCGGGTGAGGCCGAGGTCCGCAGCCAGCTTGGGATCCGCACCGTATGTCAGGTCGCCCGCGCACGGGTGGCGCAGCGCCGAAAAATGGACGCGGATCTGGTGTGTCCGCCCGGTTTCCAGATGTACCTCGACGAGGGAAGCCCGCCCGAACGCCTCCAGGACCTCGTAGTGGGTCACCGAGTGCCTGCCGTCCTCGACAACGGCGAACCTCCAGTCGTAGCCGGGATGCCGCCCGATGGGGGCGTCTATGGTCCCCTCGAGCGGATCGGGCAGTCCCTGGACCAGCGCGTGGTACACCTTGTCCACAGTGCGCTCTTTGAAAGCCCGCTTGAGCAGTGTGTAGCCATGCTCGGTCTTGGCCACCACCATGACCCCGGACGTACCAACATCCAACCGGTGGACGATGCCTGCCCGCTCCGCGGCACCTGAGGTCGAGATCCGGTAGCCGCGGGCAGCCAGTGCCCCGACCACAGTCGGACCCACCCAGCCCGGCGAGGGGTGCGCCGCCACGCCAACTGGCTTGTCGATGACTACGAAGTCGTCTTCGTCGCCGAGTACCTTCAATTCCTCCACGTCCTCCACCACGATGGCCAGCGGATCGCGCTCTTCCGGCCGGCTGACCTGCAACTCACCGAGTTCGGGCAGTCGATCAGACTTGCCCACCGCCCGCCCGTTGACAGTGACATGGCCGTCGGCGCACCAGGACGCGGCAGTCGAACGGGACACGCCAAGCAACTGGGCGACGGCGGCGTCCGCACGCTTGCCTGCCGTTTCCGGTCCGAGGGAGAAGTCCGCAACCTGCTCAGGCACTGTCCTGCCCCGACGACGGCTCCTGGTCCCGGCGGCCGCCGCTCCGGCCCTTTCCGGACCGGGCTTCGCCATCGGTGATCCTCTTGCCGTCCATCCCGACGCCGCGCAGCGTCAACAGGCACCACAGGATCACCGAGCCGACGATGGCCGAATCGGCGATGTTGAAGATGGCGAAGTTGGGCAGGGCGATGAAATCCACCACGTGGCCGACGCCGAAACCGGGCTCGCGGAAGAGCCTGTCCGTGAGGTTCCCAAGGACTCCGCCGAGCAGGAAGCCGAGCGCGATGGACCACCAAATGGAACGGATCCGCCGGGCATAGAAAATGATGCCGGCAGCAACAACCGTCATGATGATCGTGAAAACCCAGGTGTAGTCCTCACCAATCGAAAACGCGGCACCCGAGTTCCGGATGAAATGCCAATGCAGCAGCGGCGGAAATACCGGGATCACATCGCCTTCGGACATGCTGCTGAGGACCCACGTTTTCGTCAGCAGATCCAGGCCGTAGGCAAAGGCAGCACAGGCCGACAGGACCAGGACGAACCGCGCGGCGCCGCCCGGGTGCTTTGGCTCGGATGCGTGAGGATGTCCGGCTGGCTGCTGATTGTCAGGGAGAGGTTCAGACATGGTTCTTTCATATGGCAGGACCGCGGGATGCATGCGACGGCAGTAGGCAAAGGCCGGTGCCAGGGAAATCCCTGCCACCGGCCAAGAGGCGCCTGGCCATCGGAGGTGCTCCGAGGCCCGGGCTCGGTCTAGGAGTCTGCGCTGTCCTTGACCTCAGGGGTAGCAAAGGATCCGCGTGCTTCCAGATCGCGCAGCTGGCCCTCGATGTAGGCCTTCAGGCGGGAGCGGTAGTCCCGCTCGAATCCACGCAGCTGCTCCAGCTTGCGCTCGAGGACAGCCTTCTGCTGCTCCAGCGAGCCGAGGGTCTTGCGGCTCTTCTCCTGAGCGTCGTTGACCAGGGTGCTCGCTTCGATCTGCGCCTCAGCAATGATCTTGTCGCGCTGTTCGATGCCGGAGTTGACATACTCGTCGTGCAGCTTCTGCGCCATGGCCAGAACGCCGGCTGCGGATTCGGCAGTGGAGGCGTGGCTTGCGGCCGGAGCGGCAGGAGCCGGTGCAGAAACGGCCGGGGCCGGAGCGGTGGCGGGAGCGGCAGCAGGCGACGGAGCCTTGACCTCTTCCTTGACCGGCTCCTTCGGCTCTTCCTTCACCGGCTCTTCGGCCTTGGGAGCCGCCGAAACCGGTGCAGGTACGTTTGCGGCCGAAGACTGGCCCGAGGTGGCCTCGGCGAGCTTCTTGCGAAGTTCGTCGTTCTCCTGGTTCAACCGGCGCAGCTCTACGACAATCTCGTCGAGGAAGTCGTCGACCTCGTCCTGGTCGTAGCCTTCACGGAACTTTGTCGGCTGGAACCTCTTGTTGACAACGTCTTCAGGCGTCAG
>NZ_ANPE02000125.1 GCF_000328305.2 Arthrobacter crystallopoietes BAB-32
ACAAACTTGGCACACTATTGAGTTCTCAAACAACAGGAGCACCCGGCACCCGTCAGGCCCTCAACCAGGCCCTCCATCGCTCCGGAGCAACTTTTCCAACTTACCCGCGCCGTCCGACTCTGTCAAATCGACCCGATCCCGTAGACCGTTGCAGGTCCGGCAGTTGCCACATGGGGGATCTGAGCTGTCTTCGTATCTTCCAGCGCGAAAAACCACTATACCCCTACGTTACGGGAATGTAAATTCCCGGTGCGGCAGCCCGACTGCCTCGCTAAAGTGCCTAGTCAGGCAGCCGGACCGTCTCAGCTCCTGGGGCTCAGCCGCGGGCGGCCGGCTTGAGATAGAGCGCTCCCAGAGGCGGAACGTTGACCACGGCCGACGCCGGGTAGCCGTTCCACGCCCCTTCGACGCCTTCCACCGTGCCCGCATTGCCCACACCCGAGCCGCCGTACTCCTCTGAGTCCGTATTCAGGACTTCGCTCCAGCTGCCGGCCCAAGGCAAGCCGAGGCGGAATCCCTCGTGCGGGTGGCCGGCGAAGTTGACGATGCAAACCAGCGGATTCCCGTGAGTGTCCCACCGGATGAACGAAAGCGTGTTGCGGGTGCCGTCGTTCTCGTCGATCCATTGGAAGCCTGCGGGTTCATTGTCTCGTTCGTACAGGGCCGGGGTTTCCCGGTAAAGGGTGTTCAGCCGGCGGACCAGGCTCTGCAGCCCCTTGTGCGGTACGTTCTCCGCGAGCCACCAGTCCAGCCCGTGCTGCTCGGACCATTCGGATTCCTGGCCGAACTCGGTGCCCATGAAAATCAGCTGCTTTCCGGGATGGGCCCACTGGAAGGCCAGGTAGGCCCTGAGGTTTGCCAGCTGCTGCCACCGGTCGCCCGGCATCTTCCGGAGCATGGAGCCCTTGCCGTGCACGACTTCGTCGTGGCTGATGGGCAGCAGGAAGTTCTCCGTGTAGGCGTAGACCATCGAGAATGTCGCCTTGTTGTGGTGGTAGACGCGGTACATCGGATCTTCGGAAATGTACTCGAGCGTGTCGTGCATCCAGCCCATGTTCCACTTCAGGCCGAAACCAAGTCCGCCGGCGCTGGTTGGCCGGGTCACGCCGTCGAACGCGGTGGATTCTTCCGCAATGGTGACGATGCCCGGCACGCGCTTGTACGCCGTCGCGTTGACTTCCTGCAGGAAAGAGATCGCTTCGAGGTTCTCCCGGCCGCCGTGGACGTTGGGGAACCATTCGCCTTCCTTGCGCGAGTAGTCGCGGTAGAGCATCGAGGCGACGGCATCCACGCGCAGCCCGTCGATATGGAACTCCTCGAGCCAGTACAGCGCGTTCGCGACGAGGAAGTTCCGTACTTCGGTGCGGCCGAAATCGAAGATGAGCGTGCCCCAGTCCGGGTGCTCGCCGAGCCGGGGATCCGCATGTTCGTAGAGCGGCTCGCCGTCGAAGCGGGCCAGTGCCCAGCTGTCCTTGGGAAAGTGCGCCGGAACCCAGTCGAGGATGACGCCGATGCCGGCCGCATGCAGCTTGTCCACCAGGTACTTGAAGTCGTCGGGGTGGCCGAACCGGGAGGTCGGCGCGTAGTACGACGTGACCTGGTAGCCCCAGGAGCCACCGAACGGGTGCTCGGCGACGGGCATGAATTCCACGTGGGTGAAGCCGTGCCAGCGCACATATTCGACCAGCTCTTCGGCCAGGTCGCGGTAGTCCAGGCCGAGCCGCCAGGAACCGAGGTGGACTTCGTAGACACTCATGGGCGAGTTGTGCGGGTCCTTGGCGGCGCGGCGGGCCATCCATTCCGCGTCGGTGAAGTTGTAGCGCGAATCGACCACGCGTGACCCGGTCAGCGGGGGCACCTCGGTCCAGCGGGCCAGCGGGTCCGCCTTCTCATGCCAGTGCCCGTCCCTGCCCAGCATCTCGAATTTGTAGATGGCGCCGGAGGCGACACCGGGAATGAACAGCTCCCAGACCCCGGAGCCGCCCATCGAGCGCATGCCGTGGAGGGCGCCGTTCCAGCCGTTGAAGTCACCCTTGACCCGTACCGCCTGCGCGTTGGGAGCCCAAACCGCAAAGCTGGTGCCGGTCACTGCGCCCAGGGTGGACGTGTAGTGCCGCACGTGGGCACCCAGCACCGTCCAGAGCGTCTCGTGCCGGCCTTCGCCGATCAGGTGCAGGTCGATTTCCCCCACGGTGGGCAGGTAGTGGTACGGGTCGTCCACAATGTGGGGAACACCGCCGTCGTACGCCACCTGGAGCCGGTAGTCCGGCACATGGCCGGGGCGCTCGGCGGGCAAGGTGGCCACCCAGATGCCGTCCTGCTCGTGCGACATCGGCACCCGCGAGGCCGGGGTAACCAGCGTGACCGAGTCGGCCAGCGGCCGCAGCGTGCGGACGGTGACGTTGCCGTGGTCATCCAGGTGGGCGCCGAGCACGGCGTGCGGCTGGTAGTAGCTTCCGTGTGCGACGGCGGCAAGAATGTGGGATTCGACCGGCACCGGGGCGCCGGCCAGGGTGGAGGTTTCCGCCAGCGGCAGGGCTGCCGCGGCAGGTTCCTGTGCCGGCTGGGGCTCGCCGGCGGGACGTCCTCCGCCACGGAGCTGCTCGAGTGCGTGCCGCACTGCCTTGGCCGGGACGTTGACCCACTGCGGGCGGTTGCGCTGTTCGTAGACGACTTCGTACAGCGCCTTGTCCAGCCACAGGCCCAGGAACAGCGGCGACTCGGTGTCCACGCGGGTGCCGGTTTCGCTCTCATAACCGCTGGTGAAGGCGTCCGCAGAGGCCGCGGCCCAGCGTTCCGCCGCGGCTTCGGTTTCCGTCGAACTTCCGTCCCCGGCCGAGGTGATGGCCACTCCGGCGGCATAGTCGAAGGAGCGCAGCATTCCGACCACGTCGCGCAGCACGAGGTCATCGGCGCCGCGGCTGCTGAGCGGGCGCAGCGGCTCGCCCTCGAAGTCCAGCACGACCCAGCCGCGCTCCTGCGAGTGCAGCACCTGGCCCAGGTGGTAGTCCGCGTGGATGCGCTGCACCTCGGGCCGCTCGTCGAGCCCTGCGAGCCGGGCCAGCAGCTCTTCGACGGTATCGTCGAACGGGCCGACGGCGGTGGCGGCCTGCGCCCAGCCCCACCGGATGCGTTCCTGCAGGTCGCCGATGAGGGCAGCGAACTCCTCGTCCGTGGGCTGGTGGCTGCCGAAGCTGTCCCGCAATTGGCGGTGGATGCGTCCCGTCGCCCGTCCGAGTTCGGAGGCCTCGCGCGTGAAATCGGCGTCTGCCACGGCTGCGGCCGAGGCACTGCGCCAGGCGTCCTCGCTGCCGGTGATGAATTCCCGCAGCACGCTCAGGTGGCCGGAGTCCCACAGTTCGTCCGTTCCGGCTTCCAGGTCCTGCCCGGGAGTGAGCCAGCCGCCGGTGACCCACCCGTAGGTGGCCGGCACTTCGCGGGAACCGGCCTCGCTGAGCACGGCGCCGATCTCCACGTCCGGGTTCGGTCCGGCGTCGAGAACGCGGAAGAATTTCACAATGAACGCCTCGTCGTTCCGCTTGACGACGACTGACGTGTTGGACTGTTCGCCGGGCAGCACCGAGGCATCGAGCGGCGCCTTGAAGGGCTCGCGGCTGGTGAAACCGGCGCCGGCGTGGCCGCGGGTCCGGCCGTCGGAGGTCTCCGATTCGCTGCGCATCAGCTCCAGCCAAGCGGCCACGAACAGCGGATCATGGGTTCCGTCGTAGACCCAGCGGTCCTCGACGTGTTCGGTGTCCGGCCCCAGCTGGCCGATCAGCGCGTCTTCCCCGCCTTCCAGGGGTGCGGTGCGGAAGCTGACCGGCACGTTGACCACGAAGGAATCTTCCTCGGTCTCGACGGCAGCGATGTGCACTTCCAGGCCGGCCTCGCCGGTCGGGTCCTGCAGCCGGATGCCGCCCAGGCGCTGGAGCGAGATGTCCTTGCCTTTGGCCGGGAACCAGCGCTGGCCGGGCAGCCAGTCGCGCAGCAGTTCGGGCAGTGTCAGCACGGGAGTCTTCACGGGGATTCCACCTCGGTTCGGGTGCTCACCGGAGTGATCACGGGTATGGCTTCGGTCACCGGCGATGCCGGGTTGGAGCGGGCTGAGCGGATGCGCAGCCAGAAAAAATCATGGCTTCCCAGGGTCAGCGTGACCTGGCCGGCGTCGTCGAGCACCGGGAACGGCAGCCCGCCGAACAGGTCGCGCAGTCCGCGTCCGGCGAACTCCGGCAGCCGCAGCGGTGCTGCCACCGGGTGCTGGGAGAGGTTGAAGATGCACAGCAGGGCCTCAGCCTGCACGTTGGAGGGATCGTCGGGCGGGATTTCGCGCAGGAAGGCCAGCACGGATTCGGATTCGGTCGGGACATTGCGGTAATTGCCGAGGCCGAACGCCGGATGCGACTTGCGTACCGCGAGCATCTGCCGGACCCAGTGAAGCAGTGAGCTGCTGTGCGCCAGCTGGGCCTCGACGTTGACGTAGTTGTAGTTGTAGACGAGGGATTGGACAACCGGCAGATAGAGCTTGCCCGGGTCGGCCGTGGAAAAGCCGGCATTGCGGTCCGGGTTCCACTGCATTGGCGTGCGGGAAGAATCCCGGTCTTCAAGCCAGATGTTGTCACCCATGCCGATTTCGTCCCCGTAGTAGAGGAACGGGCTGCCGGGCAGCGACAGCAGCAGCGCGTGGATGAGTTCCAGCTCGGCCCGCGAGTTGTCCAGCAGCGGCGCGAGCCGGCGGCGAATCCCGATGTTCGCGCGCATCCGGGAATCCGGCGCGTACCAGCCCAGCATGGCCTCGCGCTCTTCGTTGGTCACCATTTCGAGGGTCAGCTCGTCATGGTTGCGCAGGAACGTGCCCCATTGGGCACCGGCCGGAATGTCCGGCGTCTCCTCCATCGTGCGGATGATCGGCGCGGCCTTCTGGTCGCGCAGCGCATAGAACAGCCGGGGCATGATCGGGAAGTGGAAGCACATGTGGCACTCCGGCACGAACTCGCCGTCGTCCTTGTGTTCGCCGAAATACTCCACGACCTCGCCGGGCATCTGGTTCGCTTCGGCGATGATGACGCGGCCGGGGTATTCGGAGTCCACCATGGCCCGCAGGTCCTGCAGGAACCTGTGGGTGGCCGGGAGGTTTTCGCAGTTCGTCCCGTCCTCTTCGAACAGGTACGGAATGGCGTCCGCGCGGAAGCCGTCAATACCCTGGTCGAGCCAGAAACGGACTACGTCGAAAACGGCCTCGATCACCTTGGGGTTCTCGTAGTTCAGGTCCGGTTGGTGGCTGAAGAAGCGGTGCCAGAAGAACTGGCGGCGGATCGGGTCGAACGTCCAGTTCGACTCCTCCGTGTCCACGAAGATGATGCGCGCGTCCGCGTACTTCTCGTCCGTGTCGCTCCAGACGTAGAAGTCTCCGAACGGGCCGTCCGGTTCGCGGCGCGAGGCCTCGAACCAGTGGTGCTGGTCCGAGGTGTGGTTCAGCGGCAGGTCGATGATCACGCGCACGCCGCGGGCGTGGGCCTCGGCGACCAGGCGCTTGAAGTCGCTGATCGTGCCGAACTCGTCCAGCACATCGTAGTAATCCGCAATGTCGTAGCCGCCGTCGCGCAGGGGCGACTTGAAAAACGGCGGAACCCACAGGCAGTCGACGCCCAGCCACTGCAGATAGTCCAGTTTGTCGATCAGGCCGGAGAAATCGCCGGATCCGTCCCCGTTCGCATCGGCAAAGCCCCGGACCAGCACTTCGTAGAAGACCGCTTTGCGGTACCAGTGCGGGTCGTGGGCAAGGCCGGGTGCGTGCAGTTGGAACGGGTTCGCCACTAGCGGCCCCTCCGGATGTGCAGGATGTGCGCCGGCTCGTAGTAGGCGTCCAGGCGGACGTAGTTGTGTTCGCTCCAGCGCCAGCTTTCACCGCTGACCAGGTCATCCACCCAGAAGGTGCCGTCCTCCTCCAGGTCCTCCGGGTCCAGCCCCAGTGCCGCCAGGTCGAGGCTGACAGTGGATTCGCGGGCGCTGTGCGGATCGACATTGACGACGACGATAATCGTGTCCTTGCCTCCGTCCGGCAGGTCTTCCTTGTGCTTGGAGTAGACCACGGTCGCGTCGTCCGTGCTGCGATGCACCGTGAGGTTCCGCAGCTCGCCGAGTGACGGATGGGCCCGCCGGATGTGGTTGAGCCGGGTCAGGTACGGCGCCAGGGACCGGCCTTGGGCCTCAGCAGCCGCGAAATCCCGTGCCTTGTATTCGTACTTTTCGTTGTCGATGTACTCCTCTGCCCCCGGGCGTGCCACGTGCTCGTAGAGTTCATAGCCGGCGTAGACGCCCCAGAGCGGGCTGCCGGTCGCGGCCAGGACGGCGCGGATCTTGAAGGCCGCGGGTCCGCCGTACTGCAGGTACTCGGTGAGGATGTCCGGGGTGTTCACGAAAAAGTTCGGCCGGAAGAAGTCGGCGCTTTCGTGACTGACTTCGGTGAAGTACTCTTCGATTTCGCGCTTGGTGTTGCGCCAGGTGAAGTAGGTGTAGGACTGCTGGAAGCCGGCCCTGCCGAGGGCGTGCATCATGGCGGGCCGGGTGAACGCTTCGGCCAGGAAGATGACGTCGGGATCGGTCCGGTTCACTTCCGCGATCAGCCATTCCCAGAACCAGACCGGCTTGGTATGCGGGTTGTCCACCCGGAAGATCTTCACACCATGGCTGATCCAGAGCCGGACAATGCGCAGCACTTCCTCGGACAGGCCGTCCGGGTCATTGTCGAAGTTCAGCGGGTAGATGTCCTGGTATTTCTTCGGCGGGTTCTCGGCGTAGGCGATGGTGCCGTCAAGCCGCGTGGTGAACCACTCGGGGTGGTCGGTCGCCCAAGGGTGGTCGGGCGAGGCCTGCAGGGCCAGGTCCAGCGCTACTTCCAGGCCGTTCTCCGCGGCGGCGGCGACAAAGGCGTCGAAATCGTCGAAGGTGCCCAGGTCCGGATGGATCGCATCATGGCCGCCCGAGGCTGCACCGATGGCCCACGGCGAACCGGGGTCGCCCGGACCGGCATGGAGGGTGTTGTTCGGACCCTTGCGGTTAGTGAAGCCGATGGGGTGGATCGGGGGCAGGTAGATGACGTCGAACCCCATGCTGCGACCGCTGGGAGCCGTCGCGCCGCCGTCGTAAAGTTCCCGGAGGTCCAGGTGTTGCTTCCGTGGTCGAGGAAGGCACCCTCGGAGCGGGGGAAGAATTCGTACCAGGCGCCGCGGCCGGCGCGCTCGCGCTCCACCAGCAAGGGATACTTTTCCGACGACGTGACCAGGCTGCGGATGGGATAGCTGCGAACGGCGGCCAGTACCTCGGCGGAGCCGCCTGCCGCGAGCCGTTCCTCCACGGAGCGGCCGCTGTCGGCCAGGACGCCCGCGGCCTGGCGCAGCACCTCGGCGTTGTCCCCCGGACGGCCGGACTCGGCCGCCGCCTCCTGGAACAAGTGGACTCCTTCGGCCAGCATCAGGTCCACGTCCACGCCCGCAGCGATCTTGACCTCTGCGTTGTGGTGCCAGGTGGCGTACAGGTCCGCCCAGCCTTCGAACGCGAAGCTCCACCGGCCCGGCGCGGAGGGGCGAAGGACACCATGCCAGCGGTCCAGGCCGGGAGCCGGAGGCTCCAACTGCCGGCGCTGGACCTCGTTGGAGTCAGGGTCGTAAAGCACGGCCGTCACGCCGATCCGATCGTGGCCCTCGCGGAAGACCGTGGCCGCCACGGGGATGTCTTCCCGCTCGACGGCCTTGGCCGGGAAGCGGCCGCATTCGATGACGGGGGCGGGGTTGGTGATCGGAATCCTGCCAAAACGCAGGCGGGACTGGGATGGTGCCGGACGCTGATCCTCAGTGAATGTGCTCACAGGCAAGACGTTAGCGACAAAAGGTGCCGTTTGCTAAGGCCAAGACGCAAGCCGGAACAAAATCGGCGCCGTTCGCACAGCGTTTACGTATTCGAAACCATCCCCCGCCTTGATCTGCGCTAGCCTAGGCCGGGTGAAGGCCATCCGCAGGTTTACCGTCCGCACTGTTCTTCCCGAGCCCATCGCGCCGCTGGCGCGCCTTGCCGGCAATTTGCGCTGGTCCTGGCATCAGCCCACCCAGCAGCTCTTCGAGCGGCTCGACCCGAAGCAGTGGCGCCGCAGCCACGACCCGGTCGCACTGCTCGGGTCCTTCAACCGCGAGCAGCTGCACGAATTGGCAGCCGACAAGGATCTCGTTGCCCGCGTGCGCGAGGTCAGCGAGGACCTGGACCGCTACCTGACCGGTGCCCGCTGGTACCAGGGGCTGGGCGCCGAGGCTCCGAAGTCCATCGCCTACTTCTCTCCCGAGTACGGCATCGCCTCGGTGCTGCCGCAGTACTCCGGCGGTCTCGGCATCCTCGCAGGCGACCATCTGAAGGCCGCCTCCGACCTGGGTGTGCCGTTGATCGGTGTGGGCCTGCTGTATGCCGCCGGCTACTTCAAGCAGTCGCTGAGCCGTGACGGCTGGCAGCAGGAGACCTACCCCCTGCTGGACCCGGACGGACTCCCGCTGACTCTGTTGCGCGAGCCGGACGGCACCCCGGCCCAAGTGGAGCTGCCGCTGCCCAACGACCGCGTGCTGCTGGCCAACATCTGGCGGGCCGATGTCGGCCGGGTCCCCCTGCTGCTGCTCGATTCGAACGTGGCCGGCAACGACGACGCGGCCCGGCACATCACGGACCGGCTCTACGGCGGCGGCGGCGACCATCGGCTGCAGCAGGAGCTGCTGCTGGGCATGGGCGGCGTCAAGGCGCTGCGCATCTTCCAGCGGCTGACCGGCTGCGAGGCGCCGGAGGTCTTCCACACCAACGAAGGCCATGCCGGCTTCCTCGGCATCGAGCGGATCCGCGAACTCATGGACGAAGGGCTCAGCTGGGAGGAGGCCCTCGCTGCGGGGCGGGCCAACACCGTCTTCACCACGCATACGCCGGTTCCGGCCGGCATCGACCGCTTCGAAAAGCTGCAGGTGGCGCACTTCTTCCGCGCCGGCCTCGCGCCGAATGTCCCCACCGACAAGATCCTGGCCCTGGGCGAGGAAAACTACAGCGGCGGCGACCCGATCAAGTTCAACATGGCGGTCATGGGCCTGCGGCTGGCGCAGCGGGCCAACGGCGTCGCCAAGCTGCACGGCGTGGTTTCGCGCGGCATGTTCGCCGGGCTGTGGCCGGGGTTCGATACGGACGAGGTGCCGATCAGCTCGGTCACCAACGGCGTGCACGTGCCGACCTGGGTGGATCCGCGGATCGCCGAGCTGGCCAGGGACAAGTTCGGCAGCGGCAGCATCCGGGAGCGCCACTGGGACCGGGTCTACGATGTCTCCGACGCCGAGATCTGGACGCTGCGGCGCGAGCTGCGCGGCAACCTGATCGAGGATGTCCGGCGGCGGCTGCGCTCGTCGTGGAAGAAGCGCGGCGCCACCGATGCCGAGCTGGCCTGGACCGACGACGTGCTTGATCCGGATGTCCTGACCATCGGCTTCGCCCGCCGTGTCCCCACGTACAAGCGCCTGACCCTGATGCTGCGCGACCCCGCCCGGCTCAAGGCCCTGCTGCTCCACCCCGAGCGTCCGATCCAGCTGGTGATCGCCGGCAAGTCCCATCCGGCCGATGAGCAGGGCAAGCGGATGATCCAGGACCTCGTCCGCTTCACTGACGACCCGGAGATCCGGCACCGCATCGTCTTCCTGCCGAACTATGACATTGCCATGGCCCGCACGCTGTTCCCGGGCTGCGACGTCTGGCTGAACAACCCGCTCCGTCCGCTGGAGGCGTGCGGAACCTCCGGCATGAAGGCCGCGATCAATGGGGGGCTCAATCTGTCCGTGCTGGACGGGTGGTGGGATGAAATGTACGACGGCGACAATGGCTGGGCGATACCTACGGCCAACCCGTCGACAGCTACCGGGGCCGACGCGCTGTTCAGCGTCGACGAGCGCGACGATATCGAAGCCGCCGCCCTCTACGACCTGCTGGAAAACCACGTGGCCCCGCGCTTCTACGCCCACGAAGCTCCCGAAGGCGCCGGCGCCGCCGGTCCTTCCGAGCCGCTGGCCTCCGATGACCGCCTGCCGCACCAGTGGATCGCGATGATCCGCCACACCCTGGCAAACCTGGGGCCGGCGGTGTCGGCCGAGCGCATGCTGGAGGACTACGTCCGGGGGCTCTACACGCCGGCGTGCTCCTCTGGCCGGGAAATCCGGGCCAACCGCTTCGCCGCGGCCCGGAACCTCGCCGCGTGGTCAACGCGCGTGCACCACGCATGGCGGGATGTCGCCGTCGAACACGTGGACTCGCTCGGCATGCAGGACGTTCCGCAGATCGGCGACCTCGTCCGCGTGAGCGCTTTCATCCGTCTGGGGCTGCTGTCACCGGAGGACGTGTGCGTGGAAGTCGCCCATGGCAAGGTCTCCGAAGGCGACGAGCTGCTGGAGACGTCCTTCGACCAGCTCATCCTCAAGGAGGATCTGGGCGACGGACGCTACCTGTTCTCCGGCGAGGTGCAGATCGACCGCTCCGGGTCCTTCGGCTACACCGTCCGCGTCCTGCCGTACCACCCGTCGCTGGCATCGAAGTCCGAACTCGGCCTGGTCACCAACGCCTGAGGTCGGCTCAGGCCTCCTCGCGGGACGGTGCTGCGGCACCAGAGGCAGTTCCGGTGGTGAACCCGATGAGCTTGTGGGTGCCGTCGCAGTAGGGCTTGATCGAGGATGCCCCGCAGCGGCACAGCGCCACTGTCTTGCGGCTGCGCGGTACGGGTTCGCCGGTTTCGGTCAGGATCTCCACGTCGCCCCGCAGCAGCAGGGGTCCGTTGGGGCAGGCGACTACCGTGCCTGCCGCAGGCTTGTTGGTTTCCGATGTTGCCATGGTTGGCCTCCTCGTCGTTGAAGCACTGAGCCTGAGGGCGCGGTACCGGCGCCGGAGCCGGCGGAACGAGGTCCCGGCGCGGGGCATCCGCCGGCCGGCGTAGTTCACGCCGCCCGCGAGCCGCTGGCCCACGGCGAGCCAGCTGCAGGCAGCGCGCTCCAGCAGCCAGCAGGGTGCCCAAAGTGCCGAGGTTGCCGGAAAGACGGCCGCTCCCCGGTGGCGCCGCCGCCCGGCCTCGGCCGCTCCCATGGCTGCCAGCAGCAGCGGAACCCAGCGCGAGGGCCTGCGTGCAGCCCAGGCGAAGACAGGCAGCAGGGACAGCTCGACGGCAAGCCTGCCCGGCTGGGCCAGGCTGTCGTAGGCCTGACGGACCCGTTGGCCCCGGAAATGCCCCGTGGCGGGCGGGATCCTGCCGACATAGAGATCATCAGCCCGCACCTGCCGGCCACCGGCCGCCTCAACCGTGCGAATCAATTCGAGGTTCTCGAAGAGGACGTTGCCGTCGTAGCCGCCGGTCGCGTCCAGCACGCTCTTCCGGACCGCGAGGGTGCCGGGGTAATCGGAGCCGAATGCCCGGTTCAGCAGGGATCTCGCGGTATCCCACCGCGCATGCCACGGCCAGCGGAGGAAGAAATTCTGCGGGCGCACCAGATCCGCTTCCCCGAGCAGCCCGACCAGCCGGGACAACGCCGGCAGGGTGTAGCGGACATCGTCGTCGGCCAGCACCAGGAATTCCGCGCTGCTTGCCTGCACACCGGTCATGACCCCGGCCGCCTTGCCGTTGCGGCCGTTCGCCGGATTCGGCGGCAGCTGCCGGACCAGTCCCTGCCAGGCCCGCCCGTGCGCGGCAAAGAGCTCCGGCGGCGAGCCGTCCACCACCGTGACCCGGATCCAACCGGCGAGCTTGCGCAGGTACTGGGTCAGCTCCGCCAGGCCATCGTCGGCGGCCCAGCGCAGCGGCAGGATGTACTCCGCCTCTGCCAGCAGCAGGCCATCCTCCATGTCCGGCCGCGGGGGTGCGGCATCCTCCAGCATCAGGCGGGCGCCGCTGCGGTGGCGGCGAGCGCGGAACGGCCGGCCTGCCAAGCCTCCAGCTGGCGGGCTCCGGCGAGGGCGTCCACAGCCAGCGCAGCGGCGGCGCCGAAGAAGATGTCGCCCAGCAGCGCAGGTTCCGCGGCAGCGAGCGCTCCGGCCATGTCCCGGCCGGCGATCTGCTCGTGCACGGCATCAGCCTCGACATGTTCGTCGAAGTAGCCGCACACATCCTCGCCGTAGCCGAGGCGGCGGAAACCGCGGCTGTAGAACTTGTTGGGGATCGATGACGTCATCTCGTACGCGGCCAGGTGCCCCACGATGGCGCCGCGCAGCCTGCGGTTCAGCCCGAACAGGGACATCATGTTCACCGCGGACAAGGTCACGGCCGGGACCGAATCGATGTAGGCCCCGTAGGAATCGTCCAGGCCCAGGCCGCGCATGCTGCGGGCAAACAGCGCCGAATGCATGCGCTCCGGCCGGCCGCCGCCGTATTCGTCCGCCTGGATCTCCACGAGGGCAGCTTTGGCCCGGCCGGACAGCCGCGGGATGGCCCAGCTGTGCGGATCGGCCTCCTTGAGCTGGTACACCGACCGCAGGATCAGGAACTCGCGCAGCTGCTCCCCCGTGGCCTGCTTGGCGACATACTTCGAAAGGCTGGGACCGCCGTCGTCCGCAGTCAGGGCGAACAGGGCCGACGCGACGGCCTCCGGGTCAGGCTCCGGCAGCGGCGGCACCTCTGCCAGTTGGCGCAGCGCTGCTTCGAAGCGGCCCTCGAGGGCGGACCGCAGCCGGATCAGCTCCGGGTGCCATTCCCAACCGTCGTGGACGCCGTCCAGCCCGCTGTAGTGCAGTTCATAGAGGCAGAACAAAGCCAACTGGACGTCGTCGTCCTGGAGGAAGCCGCCTGTATCCGGCAGTGCCGCCGGATACAGCTCCGGAAACGTATCCGCCAGTTGCTCCTCCGGTGGAACGGCCAGGGCCTGGAGCAGGGCCGCGCTAAAAGGTCCTCGTGCCGTGGGCGTCCTCATATCGATCCTTTCTGCCGGTCCCCCTTTTTTATAAGCATACTTAGAAATAGCATGAACCTTGTCCAGCCCGTTTATAGACGAGCCGAGAAAGGAGGAAGCGTGGATCAGGAGAATAGCTCATCCAAAGCCGGATCGGCTCCGCATCCGGAGG
>NZ_ANPE02000124.1 GCF_000328305.2 Arthrobacter crystallopoietes BAB-32
CGGCGCCAACCGGCCCACCGCCGACGTGCTTCGCGCGGCGCTGCGGGTGGCCGGCACGGACCCCGATGCGCACTGCGTCAGCAGCAGTTTCCTCATGAGCCTGCCGGACGGACGGCGCTTCGGCTACGGAGACTGTGCAGTCCTGCCCGAACCGGACCCGGAGCAGCTGGCCGAAATCGCCATCTCCACGAGCCGTACCTTCGAAGCGCTGACCGGCGAAGAGCCGAAGGTGGCCATGCTCTCCTTCAGCACCAAAGGCAGCGCCGACCATGCCAGCGTCCAACTGGTCCGCCAGGCGACCGAGCGGGTCCGGGAGCGCGCGCCGGGGCTCAGCGTGGACGGCGAACTGCAGTTCGACGCCGCCCTGCTGAAGTCCGTCGGCGACCACAAGGCCCCGGACTCCGACGTCGCCGGCTGCGCCAATGTCTTCATCTTCCCGAACCTGGCCGCAGGAAACATCGGCTACAAAATCACCCAGCGCCTGGCCGGGGCGGAAGCCTACGGCCCGATCCTGCAGGGCCTCGCCCTGCCCGTCAACGACCTGTCCCGCGGCTGCTCCGCCTCGGACATCGTCAACGTAGCACTCATCAGCATCATGCAATCCCAATCCACTGCCACCCGGCCCGGTCCGTCCGGACTGTAGCCGGCCAGGGCGGCCAACGACGGCGCGCCCGCAGAGAACGAGGTTCACATGAAAGCAAGATCCGACATGGCTGAAACCACCACAGTGCCGGCCTCCGGCACGCCGGGGCCGGACCAGCCGGAACGCCTGGCCAAGACCCTCAAACCGAGCTGGGTCTGGGCCATCGCGCTCGGCTCGGCCGTCGGCTGGGGAGCGTTCATCCTCCCCACCGACTGGATCGCCGCGGCGGGCCCGGCCGGCGCCATCACCGGCTTCCTGATCGGCGGCGGCCTGATGGTCCTGATCGCGGTCAGCTACGGCTTCCTGATCCGCAGCTTCCCGGTCTCGGGCGGCGAGATGGCCTTCGCGCTGGTGGGCTTCGGCCGCACGCACGCCTTCTTCTGCGGCTGGTTCCTGACCCTGGGCTACACCAGCATCGTCGCGCTGAACGCGTCGGCCCTGGCGCTGCTGTTCCGCAAACTCCTGCCCGGCGTCGTCCAGCAGGGCTACCTCTACTCGATCGCCGGCTGGGACGTCTACCTCGTCGAGGTCATCATCTCCATTACCGCGTTGGCCGTCTTCGCGTACCTAAACATCCACGGCACGGCCATTTCCGGCCGCGTGCAGTTCATCGCCTGCGTGATCATGCTGGTGGCGGTCGGCTGCATCCTCGCCGGCGTCCTCCTGCACCCGGACAGCTCGCTCAGCTTCGCCGCCCCGCCGTTCCCGGACGGCGTCTCCCCGCTCGCGGCCATCGTCGCCATCGTAGCCATTGCCCCGTGGGCCTACATCGGTTTCGACAACGTGCCCCAGGCTGCCGAGGAATTCGACTTCCCGCCGAGCAAGGCCATGCGCCTGATCGTCCTGGCCCTGCTGGCCGCTGCGCTGCTGTACGCGGCGATGATCGGCGCCGTCGCCGTCGCCGAACCCTGGCAGGCACTGGTCTCCGGCGAATCCGCCTGGGGCACGGCCGACGCAATCACCGGCCTGCTGGGCGGAGTCGGCATGCTGCTGCTCACCATCGGCATCACCATGGGCGTGAGCACCGGGCTCAACGGCTTCTACGTCTCGGCCAGCCGCATCCTGCTGGGCATGGGCCGCGCGCAGATGGTGCCGCAGGTCTTCGCCCGGCTGCATCCCAAGCACAAGACCCCGTACGTGGGCATCCTCTTCGTCGGCGCCTTCTGCCTGGTCACCCCGTGGTTCGGCCGGGCGGCGCTGGAATGGGTGGTGAACATGTCCGCCGTCGGCGTCACCGTGGCCTACCTCTACACCTGCCTGTGCGCCTTCAAACTGTTCCGCACCACCGGCTCGGCGCCGCGGCCCGGCGACCTGGAGGGCACCCGGTCCACAACCAAGAAGGTGCTGAGCCTGGTCGGCGCGCTGATTTCGGTCACCTTCATGGCACTGCTGCTGGTGCCCGGGTCCCCGGCGGTGCTCGGGCCGCAGTCGATGATCGCCCTGGTGATCTGGGTGGTCATCGGGGTGGTGTTCTTCCTGATGCGCCGCAAGCACAACAAGACCCTGACGGACGAACAGGTCGACCTCCTCGTCCTGGGCGCGCCGCGGCCGCAGTCCTTCGGCGCACGGGCCACGCCGGCCAAGTCCGCGGGCACCATCGGCGCCTGATCTGCAATCATGAGCCGGTGTGCCTGGAACCTTCCGGGCACACCGGCACCTTTGACGGAAGGAACTTCCATGGTGAACCAGTCACCTACCCGTACGGCGGGTACGACGACGGCGGGAGCCAAGCCATCGCGCGGAGCGTCGCGTGCGTGGCTGGCATCGCACTGGGCCGGCCTGGCGGCCTGCGCGGTCGCCATACCGGCGGCGTTCGCGGTGCATCTGCTCGTGCCGGCCGTGCCGGTGATGACGATGGCCGTGGTGTTCGGCATCCTCGCCGCCAACCTGCCGGGGGTGCGCGACTGGGTGGCCGGGCCGTGGAAGGCCGGACTGGGGTTCGCCGGGAGGAAGCTCATGCGCGCCGGCATCGTGCTGCTGGGCCTGAAGCTGAGCATCGTGGACGTGCTGGCGCTCGGCTGGGGCACCTTTGGCGTCGTCGTTGCCGTGGTGCTGCTGGCCTTCGGCGGCACCTACCTGATCGGCAAGGCGTTCCGGCTGCCGGGGGACCAGCCCCTGCTCATCGCCACCGGCTTCTCGATTTGCGGCGCCTCGGCCATCGGCGCCATGAGCGCCGTGCGCAACTCGAAGCAGCAGGACACTGTCATTCCCGTGGCGCTGGTGACCCTCTGCGGGACCCTCGCCATCGCCGTCCTGCCGCTGCTGATGGGTCCGCTCGGGCTCAGCCCGCACGCCTTCGGCCAGTGGGTCGGCGCGTCGGTGCACGACGTCGGCCAGGTGGTGGCCACCGCGCAAACGGGAGGCGCAGCGGCACTGGCGGTCGCCGTCGTTATTAAGCTCATGCGCGTGCTCACGCTCGCGCCGATGGTGGCCATGGCCGGCGTCGTGACGCGCAGGCGGCAGGGCCAGGCAGACGGCGGAGCGATGAAGCTGCCGCCGATCGTCCCCGCCTTCATCCTCGGGTTCGTCGCGCTGGTCGCTGTCCGGTCGCTGCTGCCGGTGCCGGCGGAAGTGCTGGCGGCTGCCACCGTGGTGCAGGACATCCTGCTGGCCGCGGCCCTGTTCGGGCTCGGCGCGGCCGTGCGGATCCGCGAACTGTTCAGCTCCCGCGGCAGCGCGGTCCTGATGGCCATGTGCTCCTGGGCGCTGATTGCCGGGCTCGCGTACGGCGGGATCCTGCTGCTGCAGGGGTAGGCAGACGGAAGGCCGGCCCGGATCGATGGTGATCCGGGCCGGCCTTTGGCATGTTCGGGGTGCGGTTGCCGGGCAGTTTGTGGGGCTCGGAGTTCAGAGCTGTTTGCCGGCCTCCGATTGCCGGGCCATCCGAGGGGTCCAGTTTGCCGGCTATGAGTGCAGCGGCGGCAGGGTGCGTTCCAGCAGTGTGAGGACTTCGCGGAGGCCTTCTGCTTCGCCGAGCCGGGCGGTATCGAGGATCAGCGAGCGGCGGTAGTACCGCGAGAGGTCCAGTCCGAGGCCGAGGCCGTACACGCTGACGAGGCCTTGCGCATCCAGCCCGGCGGTAACGGCGGCCAGGTGCCGGTCCAGGTACTGCTCGTCGTTGGCCAGCGCGGTGGCGCCGTCGGCGGGGCTGCCGTCCGAGACGACGAACAGGATGCGCCGCTGCTCGGGCCGTTCCGCGAGCCGCCGGGCGGCCCACTGGACTGCCTCGCCGTCGACCCCTTCGCGGAAGAGCGTGGTCTTGAGCAGCGCGGCGATCGACGGCCGGGCCCGGCGCCAGCTCGTGTCGGCGTCCTTGAAAACCAGGTGGCAGGTTTCGTTCAGCCGGCCCGGATGTTCCGGCTTGCCGGCGCGCTGCCACTCGCGCAGCGCGCGGCCGCCGTTCCAGGCGCCGGTGGTGAAACCGAGGACTTCGCTGCTGATCCCGGCCTGGTCGAAGGCGCGCAGGAACAGGTCCAGGAACACGGCCAGGTCTTCCGCGTGGTGCTTCATGGAGCCGGAGCAGTCCAGCAGGAAGCTGACGGCGGTGGCCGGCTGCCGTCCGGTGTGCACGGTCTTGAACAGGCGGCGCTCGCCGGGGGAGGAGACCAGCTGGCTGAGCCGGCCGCCGTCGATCACGCCTTCCTCCTGGCCGAAGTCCCAGCCGGCGGATTCGGGCACGCTGAGCAACGGCTCCAGCCGGCGCGCCAGCCGGGCGACGTTGACTCCGGACTCGCGCACCCGGTCGTCGATCCAGCGGCGGAAGTCCAGCAGTTGCTCGCGCCGCACCAGCGAACCGGCCTGCAGCACGCGGTCGTAGGCTGTCGTGAAGGCCCGGTAGCCCCCGGCCCCGGACCCCGGCGCGAGGTCCGCCGACCCGGAAACGGAAGCACCGCCGTCGTCCCCCAAATCCACCAGCAGGCTGAACTCCGCCCGCAGCTTCCGGTCGCGGGACGCATCCGCGGCCCCCGCCTGTTCATCGGCAGCGTCCACGGCATCCTGCAGCGCGGACGCGATCGACAGTGCGGGGACGGCGTAGGCCTCCTGGTGGAACCGCCGGCGCCGCAGCAGTGCCAGGTCGGGTCCCAGCAGCCCGGTCAGCCGTCCGCGGGTCTCCTCGATCAGGTCCTCGGTCTCGGCGACGACCGGCTGGGCGGTCACCCGGGAGCGGCAAACCTGCAGCGCGGTGTAGAGCAGCAGGCCCACGGACGTCTCGGTGAGCCCGCTGCGGTGGAACGCCAGCGACCATTCCTCGTGCCGGGCCCGCAGGTTGCGGACCATGCCCGGGCCCGCCGCGGCCAGCGCTTCCACGCGGAGTTGTTCCAGGGTTTCGAAGACCAGCCGTGCAGTGGCCGGCTCCGGCAGCAGCCGCCGGTGCAGGTCGGGATCCGAATGCCGCAGCCGCAGCGCCATGCCGTCCGTCGCGCCGCGGAACGAAGGGAAGCGCGCGGCCGGTTCCGGGTAGAGGTGCGGCGCCTCGAGCGGCACCAGCCGGCCGCCGCGGTAGAGGTTCCGGCCGCGGAGTTCGACGGCGGGATCCCCACTGAGCGCGCGGACGGCCGCGGAACCGAGCTGTTCAATGCGCTGCCGGCGCCGCTGCGCCGCCGTATCGGTGGCGGACATGCCGCTACACCAGCGCGGCGTCGAGCTCGAACGTGGCTTCCAGTTCCCGGTCGAAACAGCGCTGGAAGTACTCGGAGACGATCCCGCGCTCGGACTCGTCGCACTTGTTCAGGAACGTGAGTCGGAACGCCAGCGCCGGATCGTGGAACACCGCGACGTTCTCCGCCCAGCTGATCACCGTGCGCGGGGACATCAGCGTGGACAGGTCACCGGCGCGGAACCCCTCCCGGGTCAGATTTGCGACGGCGACCATCGCCTCCACCAGTCCACTTCCGTGTGCGTCAATCAGGTCCGGGACGCGGGAGCGCACGATCGACGCCTCCTCGGCCGGGTCCAGGTAATCCAGCACGGCCACGATGTTCCAGCGGTCCATCTGGGCATGGTTGAGCCGCTGCACGCCGTGGTAGAGCCCGTTGGTGTTGCCCAGCCCCACGGTGTTGGACGTCGCGAACATGCGGAACGCCGGGTGCGGCCGCAGCACTCGGTTCTGGTCCGTCAGGGTGAAGCTGCCGTCGCGCTCCAGCAGGCGCTGGATCACGAACATCACGTCGGGCCGGCCGGCGTCGTACTCGTCGAAAATCAGTGCCATCGGCCGCTGCATCGCCCACGGCACCACGCCCTCCTGGAACCGGGTGACCTGCCGGCCGTCCTCGATCGCCACCGTGTCCTTGCCGACCAGGTCCAGCCGGGTGATGTTGCCGTCCAGGTTCACCCGCAGGCACGGCCAGTTCAGCCGCGCGGCGACCTGCTCGATGTGCGTGGACTTTCCCGTGCCGTGCAAACCCTGCAGCAGCACCCGGCGGTTGTGCGTGAAGCCGGCCAGCAGCGCCAGCGTGACCTCGCGGTTGAAGCGGTAGGCCGGATCGATGTCCGGCACGAAGTCCGTCGCCTCCGCGAACATCGGCGCCCGCAGCGGGCTGTCGATGCCGAAGACATCGCGGACGGAGACCAGTTCCTGGGGTGCCAACGCCTCCATCATGCCCCCTTGGCCGCAACGGACAGCGGAGCCGGCTCGGACAGCTGCTGGTCCTCGATCCGGCCGAGCGCCTCGGCCGCCTCGCGCAGCCGGGGCAGCAGCCCGACCAGGTCCTCCGACGTCATGCGGATGATCGGGGCCTGCACCGCCACGCACATGTTGGACCGGGGCGAGGCGTTGGGCACGAGCACCGCGATGCACACCAGCCCGTTGAGGAACTCCTCGCGGTCCAAGGCGTAGCCGTCCTGCCGGATCTGCCGCAGCTGCTCCTCCAGCAGCCGCGGGTCCGTCACGGTGTGGCTGGTGAACTGCTCCAGCGGGCTCAGCGCCAGCACGCGCTCGCGCTGCATCGGCCCGAACTGGGAGAGGATCATCTTCCCGCTGGCCGAGGCATGCGCCGGCACCCGCGAGCCCGGTCCCAGGTGGATCCGGAGCGGCTCGGGGGTTTCCACTCGGTCCAGGTAGACCACCTCGTTGCCGGAGAGCGCGGTCAGGTTGCAGCTCTCGCCGATGTCCTGCACCAGCCTGCGCAGCACGGCATGCCGCGTCCCGTGCCGGGTGTCGTTGAGCAGCACGTCCTCGGCCATCCGCCGCATCCGCGCGCCCGTGCCGTAGTGCTTGCCGTCGCTGTGGCGTATCAGCAGGTCCGCGCTCTCCAGCTGCTGCAGCATCCGGTGCAGCGTCGGCTTCGGCAGCCCCGTCTGGTCCACCAGCGACTGCAGGGTGAAGAGCTGGTCCCGCGTGGTGATGAATTCCAGCAGGGCGAAGAGCCGCAGCGCCGGCGTCTCGCCCTGGACGCTGCCGACCGGGCCCAGTTCAGGTTCTGTCAGACCTTCCATGATTCCTCCGCCTGTCTCCGTCAAGTTCCAAAAAAGAGTACCACCCGCAATAAAAATTGGAATATGCGTTGACGAATGTGGGCTGCGCCACCTAAGTTGAGTCTCAATCCCGTTTTCGGGGACGATCCGTTTCATTTTCTGGAACAAGCAAGCGCCGGCAGATGTCGGCAGGCACCGACAAGCGCCAGCAAGCGCCGACAAGCCACGACTCGAAGGAGAGACAGCTATGACCGAACAGACCCCGAACCGGGAGGTCGTCCAGGGCCCGCAGAAGATGACCCCGTCCGAGGCCTTCGTGGAAACCATGGTCGCCAACGACGTCACCGACATTTTCGGCATCATGGGCTCGGCCTTCATGGACGCCATGGACATCTTCGCCCCGGCCGGCATCCGCCTGATCCCGGTGGTCCACGAGCAGGGCGCCGCCCACATGGCCGACGGCTATGCCCGCGCCAGCGGCCGCCACGGCGTGGTCATCGGCCAGAACGGCCCCGGCATCAGCAACTGCGTCACCGGCATCGCCGCCGCATACTGGGCGCACAGCCCGGTGGTCATCGTGACTCCGGAGGCCGGCACCAACAGCATCGGCCTCGGCGGCTTCCAGGAAGCCCACCAGCTGCCCATGTTCCAGGAGTTCACCAAGTACCAGGGCCACGTGGTCAACCCCGCCCGGATGGCCGAGTTCACCGCCCGCT
The DNA here is from genome assembly GCF_000328305.2 of Arthrobacter crystallopoietes BAB-32. Taxonomy (GTDB): domain Bacteria; phylum Actinomycetota; class Actinomycetes; order Actinomycetales; family Micrococcaceae; genus Crystallibacter; species Crystallibacter crystallopoietes_A. Next base: position 7,774 of record NZ_ANPE02000124.1, read on the forward strand.
GCTTCGACCGCGCCATGTCGGAGAACGGCCCCACCCAGCTGAACATCCCGCGCGACTACTTCTACGGCGAGATCACCGCCGAAATCCCGCAGCCGCGCCGGGTGGACCGCGGCGCCGGCGGCACGAAGAGCCTGGATGAGGCCGCCGAGCTGCTGGCCACCGCCAAGAACCCGGTCATCGTCTCCGGCGGCGGCGTCGTCATGGCGGACGGCGTGGAGGAGTGCAAGGCCCTCGCCGAACGCCTCGGCGCCCCGGTGGTCAACAGCTACCAGCACAACGACTCCTTCCCGGCCAGCCACCCGCTCTGGTGCGGCCCCCTGGGCTACCAGGGATCGAAGGCGGGCATGAAGCTGATCTCCGAGGCCGACGTCGTAATTGCCCTGGCACCCGGCTGGGACCCTTCGGCACGCTGCCCCAGTACGGCCAGGCCTACTGGCCCACCGAGGCGAAGATCATCCAGGTGGACGCGGACCACACCATGCTCGGCCTGGTCAAGAAGATCGACGTCGGCATCTGCGGCGACGCGAAGGCCGCCGCCACCGAACTGGTCCAGCGGCTCGAGGGCCGCACCCTGGCCTGCGACGCCACCAAGGCGGAGCGCGCCGCGCGGATCAAGGCGGAGAAGGACGCCTGGGAGCAGGAGCTCTCCGAGTGGACGCACGAGAAGGACGAGTACAGCCTGGACGTGATCGACGAGGCCGCGCAGGAGGAAGGCAACTGGCTGCACCCGCGCCAGGTCCTGCGCGAGCTGGAGAAGGCCATGCCCGAGGACGTCATGATCTCCACCGACATCGGCAACATCAACTCGGTCGCGCACAGCTACCTGCGCTTCGAGAAGCCGCGCAGCTTCTTCGCCCCGATGAGCTTCGGCAACTGCGGCTACGCCCTGCCCACCATCATCGGCGCCAAGGCCGCCCGGCCGGACCGTCCCGCGGTGGCCTACGCCGGCGACGGCGCCTGGGCGATGAGCATGGGCGAGGTCCTCACCGCCGTCCGGCACGACATTCCGGTCACCGCGGTGGTCTTCCGCAACCGGCAGTGGGGCGCGGAGAAGAAGAACCAGGTGGAGTTCTACAACCGGCGCTTCGTGGCCGGGGAGCTGGACAACGCCGAGAGCTTCGCCGAAATGGCCCGCTCCATGGGCGCCGAAGGCATCGTCGTGGACCAGCTGGAGAACGTCGGGGCGGCGCTGAAGGACGCGCTGAACGCGCAAATGAACGACGGCGTCACCACGGTCATCGAGGTCATGTGCACCCGTGAACTGGGGGACCCCTTCCGCCGTGACGCGCTGAAGAAGCCGGTCCGGCTGCTCGAGAAGTACAAGGACTACGTCTAAAACAACGACGGCGGCAGGCCGGTTCCGCGCGTGCGGCACCGGCCTGCCGTCCCCCGCAAGCACAACGAAACGAACGGAGACGAAGATGGGAACTGCCAAGGCAACGGAGCACGTGGTGGTTGTCGGTGCCGGCATGGTGGGGCTGTCCACCGCCTGGCACCTGCTGGACCGCGGCGTGAAAGTGACCGTGGTGGACAAGAAGGGCGTGGCCGCCGGCTCCTCGTGGGGCAACGCCGGCTGGCTGACCCCCGCGCTGACGCTGCCGCTGAGCGAGCCCGCTGTCCTGGCCTACGGGCTCAAGGCTATGCTGGATCCCTCGTCGCCGCTCTATATTCCGCTGTCCGCCGACCCGCAGCTCTGGCGCTTCCTCGTCGGCTTCGCCCGGCACTGCACCCCCGGCAAGTGGCGCGAGGCGATGGAGGTCTTCACCGAGGTCAACCGGCTGGGCCTGGACGCCTTCGATGAGCTGGCCGAAGCCGGCGGCACGTCTGGGAACTCCGGGCGCCGCAACTCCTCGGCAGTCATCGGCGGCTCCGGCGGTGACGGCGGCACGGCGACACTGACGGCGGACGACGCCGCTGCTACGGTGACCGCCGACCATGCCGCGACACTCACTGCCGACGGCGCGGTCTCGGAGCCCACCAAGGTCGCCGATCCGTTCCTCGCCGGCTTCGCCTCCTTCAAGGACCGCGACGCCCTGGTCCACGAGTTCGACGGCGTGGTCCGGGCCGGGGGAGTGGTGGACTACGATCTGGTCGACGGCGACGACCTGCGTGCGCTCGAGCCCACACTTGGCGCCGGGGTGAAAGCTGGAGTGCAGATCCGCGGCCAGCGCTTCATCAACCCGCCGCGCTTCATGGAGTCCCTCGCCGACGCCGTGCGGGCCCGCGGCGGCGAGATCGTCGACGGCTTCGACGTCGTTGATATCCGCGATGATGGCACCCGGGTACGGGTCATTGGCGCCGACGGCCGCATGCATGCTGCCGACGACGTTGTCATCGCCAGCGGCGCCTGGCTCGGCAAGCTGGCGCGCAACTTCGGCATCAAGCGGGTGGTCCAGGCCGGCCGCGGCTACAGCTTCACGGTCGTCCCCGAAGTCATGCCCACGCATCCGATCTACTTCCCGGCGCAGCGCGTCGCTTGCACCCCGCTCGGCGACCGCTTCCGGGTGGCCGGCATGATGGAATTCCGCTCCGCCGACGCACCCCTGGACCCCCGCCGGATCCAGGCCATCATCGGCGCCGCCCGCCCGATGTTCACCGGCATCGACTGGACCGACCGGAAGGAAGAATGGGTCGGTTCCCGCCCCTGCACCACGGACGGTCTGCCGCTCATCGGCGCCACCCGGTCGCGCCGTGTTCACGTTGCCGGCGGCCATGGCATGTGGGGCATCGCTCTCGGCCCGCTGACCGGCAAGATGCTCGCCGCCTCCATCACCGGCGACACCACCCCCGCCATCATGCGCCGCTTCAACCCGCTGCGCTAAGCAGCCCATTGTCCAGCGGCGGCTCGGCCCACCCGCGCCGCCGCCGGCCAGCGCGTATACACCAACTACTTCGCCGCGGCCCTGCTGATGCCCGAGCACGCCACAGTGGATTTCCTGCAGAAAAGGCCGCGAAACGAGGTGACCGCTGTGAAGAACGTCATGAACTCTGTTGCAGGTCACGGTGCCATTCGAATTCGCTTTGGCGTGAGTCAGGCCTCAGATCCAGCAACATCATTTAGACGGTACTGATTGCGAAGACTGTCGAGTCGCCGCTCGCCATCGCAAGTGTCTACAATCCAAAACATCCACCCATCCTCAGCTTGGGTCCCAGCCACGGCCATGGCTGCGGCCGAAGGCGTTGGATAGGGAACATCATTCACGACAATACTCCCGGACTCGTCGATCTCTCCGACAGAGTCGAACTCTGAGCGCGCGGGGGTCATGACTGTGCCGGCATCTAGAAGTCCCGCATGAACCAGGTCCGCGATGCTCACACGAATCTGCCCATCGGGTTGCTCGGTAACCTGTTCGTTCTTGATTGCGGAACTTATGGGAGGGTAACTAGCGCCGTATCCCTCCTGGGAAAGACGTTCGAACGCTTGTCTCACGACAGCAGCCATGAGCGTGCGGCGCTGGGCAAGGAATTCGGGGAATTCAAGATCAGTCCAGCCATCCGGTAGGGCATGCAACTCGAGCTGCTTCTTCAGCCGGTCCACGGTTAGGTAGGATTTGGAATCTACTTGAGTTGGCCAGTAGAAGCTTGGAGCCGAATCTGAAATCACGATGTTGTCGTTCCACTCGACGAGCGCCATGTTAGCGATCTGGTTGATTTGTCGGCTGTCCTTAACTCCCAGGACGTCGCGCAAGTAGGCCCGGGGGAACAGGTGATGCCTCTCGATTCCCTTCGTGCTCGTGATAGCCGGGTCGAGCCTGTCTCGCACCTTGCCTGTGGAAAGCAGCGCGTCTGCGTTCAAGATGTTAAGCGCAGCAAAGTAGGCGAATAGTGCAGGGCTGCGAGAGGCGGCAGTGGCAAGCTCGTTCGGCAGCGTAATCGCCCAGAAGTCGCCCGTCAGGGTGTCATCAATAATGCGGTTGAGGGCCGAGACGAAGCCGACTTCGGTGGCGAGCTCATCAATGCGGCCAAAGTCTCGTTCCGCTTGGGTCTCGAATGAAGTCGAATAACGGGATGTCAGGTGTGCCATGAAGAACCATCGAGCGATAACCTCGCGGAGCTGGTCTATGGCAACTCCATGCTTCACGCGCCCCCGTAGCCAAATAGCGTAACTGAAGAGCACAACATTCTGGCTGGAGATCATCTTCGATCCGCGGTATCCAGCGCGTTCCAGTGCTCGCAAGTATTCGTGCCAATGAGTCAGATTGAGTACTTCGGATTGAGCGGTCTGAAGCGCATTGAATTGCTGGTCCCGGTGCTCGATGCTTGTCTGCCCGGTCTCCAGGTCTTTGCCTCGCAGTATTGAGTAGGCATGGCGGAGGACGGCACGGTCAAAGGCAAGGGCGACAGTTACACGCAGAAGTTGATCTGGAGAGGGAGCGATGTACCAGTTAAATGGCGCTGCGCCGGCGAGCGACGGTACCTTGGCCCCTCGGGAGAAAGCTTCAAGCTGTTTGCGTCCCTCATCCCAGAACACACTCATCAGGGTGAGAATGAAGTCGGCTTGATTTAGCTTGACTCCTTCGGAGTTGATACGCACGAAGACGTCCGCTACCTGCTCCTCGTCAACAGCGGAATCGAGTTCGACCACATTGAAGGGAAAGTTCTGCAGATCACGTACGCGATCCAGTGCATCCTCCCAGGCATTTCGCATCGACGCTTCCAAGGGGCCACGCGCAGCCTCATAATCTGCAAAGAACCGAGAGACAGTTCCACGGAAGTCGACCCACAGCTTGGTCACGTCCTTTAGAAACTCCGGGTTCTTCTCGGTTGTTGCGTCGGACACCGAGAAGTGAGCGTCACGAGGGCGGAACGCTAGCTTGACCTTGGATTCTGAATAGTCCTCTCGCACCACCTTTTCGCCAGAAATCACTGAGTAGAGCGATGTCATTCGCTGCTGGCCATCGACGATCAGCCATCGAGCGACCCGCGCGTCCTTGCCTTCAATGCCGATCTGTCGCGCACCCACTTCCGCCCCAGTCTCCCAGAACAGCAGATATCCAACGGGAAATCCCCGATACATTGAGTCGAAGAGGTCACGTACTTTCGAGTTCGACCAAACGAAGGGGCGCTGCAATTCAGGCAGGGCGATATCTCCGCGTTGGATGTTGTCAACGAGGTGCCGCAGCGTGAACGATGTGGATCAGAAGACGGTCTTAGACATATGTGAATCCCTCTGTACGGCTCAGACATTTCGAGCCTACCGCGCTGATGCAACCTTTCGATATGCAGTTGGACTCCCACGGAATTTTTTGGACTCAGCGTGCAGAGGAACTATTGATGGTCGGGAAGTCCATTTGCACCAAGTGCCAGTCGGTGGGGACTCCGTCGCGCGCGGCCACCGAGTACTGGCACATCGGCGCGAGCACCGTGCGGTTGCGCAGCTGCAGTCCGGTGCCGTCGGGGGTGGTCAGGGTCGCGGGTTCAAAGAGCTTACTCACGTAAAGCTGCAACCGGAGCCGCGCCGCAGCTATTCCGGTGCGGTAGCCCACCACTGGTACGGCCGGAACCCAAAGGTGCGCGCCGCCGTCGTTCTTGGGTTGGGTTCAGCGTGCAAGGGGCATCCGGCAGCTTTGGCAGCTAGAATCCGGTCGGTGAAGCCCAGCGGAAGGAAACGTATGACCACTCCAGCCACACCGCCGGTCCAGGCCGAGGAGGACGTCGACCGGTACGATCCCGGTTACCGGCAGTGGCTTGCCGGGGCCCTGGCGAAGGTGCGGGCGGATGCGAACCGCTCCTCGGACACGCACCTGCTCGCGGTGCCGCTGCCGTCCGAGTGGGGTGTGGACCTCTACCTGAAGGACGAGTCCACGCACCCGACCGGCTCGCTGAAGCACCGGCTGGCGCGATCGCTGTTCCTGCATGCGCTGTGCAATGGCTGGATCAGGCCGGGCAAACCGGTGGTCGAGGCCTCGAGCGGCTCCACCGCGATCTCGGAGGCGTATTTCTCCCGCCTCATCGGCGTGCCGTTCATCGCCGTGATGGCCGAGTCCACGAGTCTGGAGAAGGTGCGGCTGATCGAGTTCTACGGCGGACGCTGCCATTTCGTGCAGAACCCGGATGAGGTCTACGACGCCGCGGCGGCCCTCGCGCGGGAAAGCGGCGGCCACTACATGGACCAGTTCACGTATGCCGAGCGGGCCACCGACTGGAGGGGCAACAACAATATCGCCGAGTCGATCTTCGAACAGCTGTCGCAGGAGCGGCACCCGGAGCCGGACTGGATTGTCGCGACCGCGGGCACGGGCGGCACCTCCGCCACGCTCGCCCGCTACGTCCGCTACACCGGGAGGGCCACCGGGATCTGTGTGGCCGACCCGGAGAACTCGGCCTTCTTCCCCGGCTGGCGCGAGCGGGACGCCGGCGTGACCACCGGTGTCGGTTCGCGGATCGAGGGCATCGGCCGGCAGCGGGTGGAAGCCAGCTTCATCGGTTCCAGCATTGACCGGATGATGCGCGTGCCCGACGCCGCGGCGATCGCCTCGATCCGCCTGCTGACCGAACTGCTGGGCCGCCGCACCGGCGCGTCGACCGGGACGGGCCTGTGGGCCGCGCTGCGGATCATCTCCGAAATGGTCCAGGCCGGCAGACAGGGCAGCGTGGTGTCCCTGATCTGCGACGGCGGTGAGCGGTACCTAGACAAGTACTACTCGGACGAGTGGCTCGCCGCGAACGGCATCGACATCGCGCCGTACTACCGCAGGCTGGAAGCCTTCCTGCGGACCGGCGTACTGGCCTGAGCAGACACCTGTCGCCGTCGTTGTTCCTTACGGGGTGTCGCCGGGGACGGCGTTTTGGTCCTGCAGGAGCCACTTCAGCGCCGCCGGGCGAGAGGTGAAGAACCGGGTGGGGCAGGGCGGGGTGTGGACCCCGAGGAAGAAGTTGGCGATAACGCGGTCGACGGCGGAATTGCCCAGGAGCGCGATCCGGTTGGCCGAGCACGGGATGGAAAACACGGCTCGGGCGCCGCGGCTGACGGACTCGGTCGTGGCCATGTCGACGAGCATGGGGTGCTCGCTGTCGCCGCAGAGATCGTTGACCGCCTGCATGGCTTCCTTAGCATCTTCGGTTTCCAGCCGCAGCCCGGCCATCCAGCGAAGGTTCAGGATTCCGTCGGCGCGGAGCTCCAAGGTGCCCTTGCCGCCTTCGATCGTGATCGGTTCCATGCCCCAACGATAAACCAACCCCCGGGCGGACCAGCCCCGCCTTTCTGCTGTCCGGCGTAATTTCTCCTGCCGTAGAAATCAACTGGTGTGCGCGGAAAGCCAAGAGTGGCCGTCGACGGGCATCCTACTGTGAACTCAGTCACTGAGAACGCGAAAAGGCGGAGGGGAAATGGCGGGACAGACGGCGGATTTACTGTTGACCAACGGCGTGATCGACATTCTGGATGAGGCGGGAACCAGGACGTCTGCGCTCGCGGTGCGGGACGGGAAGGTGCTGGCGTTTGGCACTGAGGCGGAGGCCTTGCGCGGGCCGGGCACCGCCGTCGTTGATATGGCCGGGGCGTATGTGATGCCCGGCCTGCTGGACGTGCACAACCACCACATGATTGCCGGGCAGATGGACCTGTTCGAACTGCACGCTCCGCCGACCCTCGATCTGGACGGCTTGCTGGCCGCTGTCGAGGAATACGCCGGCGGCCTCGGAGTGGACGAATGGCTTGTCGGCGGCAGCTGGGGCTCGGGTCTGATGAACCTGATCAACACCGCTGAGGCGCTGGCCCGATTCGACGCGGCCACGGGTGGCCGGCCCGCGCTGCTTAAAGACGACTCGAAGCACAACCGCTGGGCGAATTCCCGGGCGCTGGAGCTGGCCGGAATCGACGACGCCACTCCGGATCCGGAAGGCGGGCAGATCCTGCGCGGTCCGGACGGCAAAGCCACCGGGGTGCTGCTCGAAGCCGGCGGCGTCCTGGTCGAGAAGACGCTGGCCCGGCTGCAGCCGACCAGCACTGAGGACCTGGCCCGCGCAGCCGCCCGCGGCATTGAGATCCTGCATTCCTACGGCGTCACCGGCTTCCAGGACGCGGCCGCCTCCCTGCAGCTCATGCAGGCGCTCAAGGAACTGGACGAGCGCGGCCGACTGCAAGCCTGGGTGGTCACCTCGATGCAGGCCAACGACTTTATTTTCGGCACTGAGCCGCTGGGGGAGGGCATCATCGCCCACCGCGACGAGACCCGTTCGGAACACCACCGGCCGGACTTCATCAAGATCTTCCTCGACGGTGTCCCGCCGGCAGGCACCGCGGCGTTCCTTGAGCCGTACCTGAAGGACGTCGGCTTCCCGGAATGCCACTGCGGCGGCACCACGATGGACCCCGCAGAGCTCGAGGACTGGCTGCTGCGGACCGCCGAGCGAGGCATCTCCGCGAAGATCCACTGCACGGGCGACGCCTCGGTCCGCCTGGTGCTCGACACGGTGCAGAAGGTCCGCGCGGCCGGGCACACCGGGACGAAGTACCACATCGCGCACGGGCAGTTCGTGCACCCGGACGACATCGCCCGCTTTGCCGAGCTGGACGTGTCCGCGGACATTTCGCCGTCGTTGTGGTTCCCCGGGGTCATCTCCGAGGCGATCGCCGCCGTGCTGCCGGCCGACCGCGCTTCGAAGATGCAGCCGAACCGCGCCCTGCTGGATGCCGGTGCCCGCGTGGCCGGCGGCTCGGACTGGCCGGTGAGCGTCTCGCCGAACGCGTGGGAAGGCATCTACGGCCTGGTCACGCGCCAAGATCCGACGGGCCAGTTCCCGGGGACCTTGTGGCCGGAGCAGGCCATCACCCTTGAGGAAGCCATCCGCGTCTACACCACGGCCCCCGCGGAAGCCATGGGCGTCGATGATGTGGCCGGCTCGCTCGCCCCGGGCAAATCCGCCGACTTCATCGTGCTCTCCGACAACCCGCACGAGATCGACATCGACAAAGTCCGGCACATCACCGCGCAGCAGACCTGGTTCGCTGGCCGGCAGGTCTACCAGGCCTGACCGCAGTCCCTTCATCCCTGCAGAGCCTCCGGCATCCAAGGGCCGGAGGCTGACCTTCCGAAAGGCTTTCCCATGAGCACTACCTTGGCATCGCCCGCCGTCGGCACCTCCTCCGACCGCGGTACCTACACCTACATCGCCGTCTTCAGCGCCGTCCTCTACACCGTGCTGCTCATTGCGCCGGTGATCGCCGGCAAGCTGGCCGCGCAGTTCGGGCTCAGCCCGGTGGAGCTCGGCATGCTCTTCTCGCTGGAGCTTGGCGCGTTCAGCCTGGCCACCGTGCCCGCCTATCTGTGGCTGACCCGCATGAACCTGCGCACCGCCACTTACCTGTTCACCGCCGTCGTTATTGCTGGAAACCTCGCCTCCGGCTTCATTGATAGCTTCGCGCTGCTGGTCGCGGCCCGCGTGATCACCTCGCTGGCCGCCGGGTCGATCACGGTCATTATCCTGTCGCTGAGCGGTCGCACGTCCAATCCGAGCCGGGCCTTCGGCATTTTCGTGGTCTTCCAGCTGGCGATGGGCGCGCTCATCCTGGCCGTGTTCCCGGCGCTGTATGCCGGCACGGGCGTCGCCGCGATCTACTGGACTTTGGCGGGCCTGGCCGCGCTGTGCCTGCTGGTGGTGCGCTGCATCGACGGTGACGCATTGCGCAAGAACGACGGCGGCGGGCTGGCTTCCGCTGCGCAGGTTCCGGAACGGCTTCCGGTGGGCAAGTTCGTCCTCGGCATGGCCGCGGTGCTGCTCTTCTACATTGCGCTCAGCGGCGTGTGGGCCTTCATGGCGCAGCTCTCCGCCGGCGCTGGCATCGATCTGTCCGCGTCAAGCCTGGTGCTCTCGGTCGCCACCGTTGCCGGCATTGTCTCCGCCCTGGTGGCCACCGTCCTGGGCGATACGCCGAAGCGCCGGCTCTTCCTGCTGGGCGGGTACATTGCGATGGCCCTTAGCGTTGCGCTGCTCTTCGGCGCCCCCGGCCTGGTCCGCTTCGCGATCGCCGCCGTGATCTTCAAGTTCGCCTGGACGTTCATCCTGCCCTACCTGCTCTCGAGCCTTTCCAGCCTGGGCAGCAGCAAGCACCTGATGAATACCACCAACCTGATGATCGGCACCGGCTTCGCCATCGGCCCCATCGTCTCAGGCAGCCTTATCCAATCAAGCGGCTCCTTCGGCGGCATGCTGACGCTCGCCGTCGTCGGCGTCCTCGCCTCGCTCCTCTGCATCATGGGCGCCCAGCGCAAGGCCTGATCTTCCCTTGCGCAGTGTGGCGGCGGCACCAGCCAGGGGCCGCCGCCACACTGCATCACTGCTGTGGCCGGGACGCCCTAATCCTCGCTGGGATGGGTCACATGCCAGCCGCCGTCCGGGTGTTGCCGCAGCTCTAGATTCTGCAGGGGAGTGATTGAGGTGGCCTGGACCTGCAGCTGCCAGAGCTCGACTTCCAGTGCGGCGCCGTCCACGTCATCCTGCGCGTCCACGCCGGGTCCATCCGATCGCCGGACTTCGTGAACCGGCTCCGCCACGACAGGCCACAACCGCCCGCGCCACCTGATGGCCAGCGGCAAACCGTGCGGCGTGAAGCGGACTTCCACCGCTTCACCCAGCGTCTGCTGCTGCCCCTGGTCCAGTATCGCCGTCACCGTTCTTCACGATCCTCTCGCCCAAAGCCGTCTTCCGCACTTCATCGGTCCGGCGCCGCACCGCCGATGCCCAGACCCAGGTCACCCGCCGCATTCCGCCGTCGGTCCAGGAAACCTGCACTGCCCGTGAGGTCCAGCCAAACGCCTCGCCAGCGACCAGCTCGGATGAGGCCGGGAACCGGATCCAGGCCCACACCGGCACGCCGGGCACGACCCGTGTGACGGGGTCATGCTCGAAGTCCAGCTCGTCCGGTGTCAGCGACACCGGCTCAGCACGGCGGACATAACGGGCCGCCATCCGCGCTGCGTCCCGATCCACAAGTAAAGATTAGAACAGAGTTTCGAAAAAGGCGAAGTGTCCAAGGCCCGGCAGAGGTGAGGCGCACGAGCATCGGCAGGCTCGTCGCGGCCCGCTTGGAATCGCCGGTGCTTGCCGCCTACGCTCGACTCGAGGTTCTGGTTCACGGCACAACCGAGGAAGGCAGCCGAGTGGCGACGACAAAGAAGACGGTTCTGGAGACGACCCTGGAGATGTTCCGCGCGCAGGGGGTGACCACGATTTTCGGCAACCCCGGCTCCAACGAGCTTCCCTTCCTCGCGGGCCTCGACGAGCACTTCGATTTCGTGCTGGGCCTGCACGAGCAGGCCGTCGTCGGCATGGCCGAAGGCTACGCGCGCGCCACGGGCAGGCCCGCTCTGGTCAACCTCCACGCGGCCTCGGGGTCGGGCAACGCCATGGGTGCCCTCACCAACGCCTACTACGGCCATATCCCGATGGTCATCCTGGCCGGCCAGCAGGTGCGCCGGACGGTCGGCCAGGAGACCATGCTCGCCAGCCGGGACGCCTCGGTCCTGCCGGCGCCTCTGGTGAAGTACTCGCACGAGCCGCTGGCGGCGGCCGATGTGCCGCGGACCCTGGCGCAGGCGGTGCTTGAAGCGACGACGCAGCCGCGCGGCCCGGTCTACGTCTCGGTCCCGCTCGATGACTGGGCCGAGGAAGCCCTGCCCGACGACGCCCTCCTGACGGAGCGCTCGGTCGTCACCGCCGGCGGCCTCACGGAGCGCATCACGCAGGAGCTCATCGCCACCATCGACGGCGCGAAAAACCTGGCCCTCGTCGTCGGACCCCAGGTGGACGCCGCCGCCGTCGAAGACCCCGCCGTCTTCGAGGCCGTGGCGGGCCTGGCGGAGAAGGCCGATGCCTCCGTCTACATCGCCCCCTCGCCTTCGCGCGGCCCTTTCCCGACCACGCACCCCAATTTCGCGGGCGTGATGGTCCCGGGCATCAAGTCGGTCCGGGACCGGCTGGCCGGCCATGATGTCGTCCTCGTCCTCGGCGCCGCAGTGTTCCGCTACCACCGCTGGGAGCCGGACAACTACCTCGACGCCGGAACCCGGGTTGTGCAGATTACCCAGGACCCCCGCGAGGCGACCCGCGCACCGTTCGGCCGGTCCGTCGTCGCCGACGTGGCCGGGGCAGTGAGGGCCCTGTCGGAGGGCGTGCAGGACCGGGGCAAGCGCCGCGGCGAGCCCGGCTCCCGGGTCATGCCGCCGGCGAAGACCTCCGCCGGGGGCATGACCGGCACCGAGATCCTCGAGGTGCTCAACGAGCACGTCAACGACACGGTCGCCTACGTCAACGAGACCACCACCCTCGACTTGGACTACCTCGAGCGCATCGCCATCGACCGGCCCGGCATGTACAACTTCCCGGCCTCGGGCGGGCTCGGATTCGGGCTGCCGGCGGCGGTCGGCATGTCCATCGGCGACCCGGACAAGACCATCGTGGCGACCGTGGGCGACGGCTCCGCCAACTACGGCATCACCGCGCTCTACACCGCGGCCCAGCGGCAGACCCGGACCGTGTTCGTCATCGTCAACAACTCCGGCTACGGCGCCCTTGCCGGCTTCGCCCAGCGGATGGGCATTCCGGACATCCCGGGCCTGAAGCTCGGCGGCATCGACTTCGTCTCCATCGCCGAGGGCTACGGCGTGCCTGCCCAGCGGACGAGCACCCGCGAAGAGTTTGAGGCGGCGTACCAGAAGGCCCTGCAGGCGGCCGGTCCGGTGCTCATCGACGCGCAGGTGGCGGCCGGCTGAGCGTGCAACGGGCGGGGGCTTCGCGTACGACGA